>CAYOZW010000475.1:0-1503 GCA_964408495.1 uncultured Eubacteriales bacterium | reverse complement strand
GCTTCAATATGTCAGTTCGTCTTTACTCGTGTGCCCAGAACACAAAGAATTATTTCCGCTGAATTTCCTCTTCACATCATGGCAAGGGGGAACAACAAACAGCTTATCTTTCGTGAGGATTCTGACAAAACGCATTACCTGAACTTGCTGCAAAAGTTCCGAGAGGAACACGAGATCGATTTCTATCATTATTGCCTGATGAATAATCACCTCCATCTTATACTTCAAGCCCGAAGACCAAAGGCCTTTTCCAGTTTTATGATGAGAGTTGACCTATCCTATTTCTTCCATTTTAAAAGAAAATACGGATATGTTGGCCACTTCTTTCAGAATAGATTCAAGAGCAATATCATAGACTCTGATCTCTATTTATTGAATTGTGGGAAATATATCGAATTGAATCCTGTAAGAGGAGAAATTACGGCCAGGCCTGAAGACTATCCTTTCAGTTCGTACAGGTTCTATTGTCACGGCCTGGAAAATCCACTCCTTAGAGCTGACCCGGTTTACCTGGCGCTCTCTGAGAATGAAGAACGGCGCCGAGAGGTTTATCGAGAAATTGTAGTTGATGATATGATGATTTCTGGGGAAAAGCTGAGGAAACAACGATATATCGGAAGCAAGGTATTTGTGGAAAAAATGGAGGAACTGGCCGGGTTTCCGAACGAGTGCAAACCTCGTGGCCGGCCCAGGCAAAGAAAATAGGACCGTCCCCTTTTTTCTTTAGCCGATCTTCCGGGCGCACTTGCGGGCGGCGCCGATGGCGCTGGGCACTCCGCCGATCTGGCAGGACCAGCAGGACCCGATGAGGAGATTTCGGACGGGGGTGTCGATCTTGACGCTCATGATGCTTTTATAAAACTTGTTGTTCGGGTTCCAACTCCAGGCCGAGGTGGCGCCGTCCGTATTCCCGGTGTAGCGTTCGTAGGTGCGCGGCGTGGCCAGGTCGGAGAATTCGATGTGACTGGCCAGGCCGGGGACGAGGGTCGAGGCCCTGGCGATCAACGCCTCTTTGACCTTCTCTTTGAGCTCCCGGTATTTTTGCCTGTCCGCTCCGCCCCAGTTGTCCATCCAGCGGTACGGCGATATGGCCTGGATCATCAACCCGGACTTCCCTTGCGGGGCCAAGGTTTCATCGTGGAGCGAAGGAGAGTATAGGGCGATCGATACCTTGCCGAAGAACTCTGGGTCGTTTCCTGCCGTGCGGACATCGGCGTCTCCCCGGGCATCGGTGTAGCTCACATGGGGAACCTTGAGATATTTGCCGAGTTCGGCCGCTGGGATGTCGAGACCGAGATAGGCCGTCGTGATCCCTTCAGAGACCGCGGTTTTCACAATCTTCTCCCTGAGTGGATTCGCAAGCAGCGTCTTGTCATCGAGCCATTCAAGGAGAGTCTTCTTGTAGTCGGCGCCGGAGATGACCCAGTCGGCCGCGTGGAATTCGCCCCGCGATTCGACACCGACGGCAGCCCCGCCCTTGGTGACGATCTTCTCGACCTTCGA
>CAYOZW010000474.1:0-1518 GCA_964408495.1 uncultured Eubacteriales bacterium | reverse complement strand
CCCAGCCAATTGCTCTATTTCCCCGACGAGAACCACTGGGTCCTCAAGCCGGCCAATTCCATCCTCTGGCACGAGACGGTCATAGCCTGGCTCGATAAGTGGGTCAAGTAGAAAGATCTTAGACGGGGCGGAAGATATAGATATATAAATTGTTGTCTTTCAGGAAGGTCTCGGTCCGGTCCAGCCGGTAGCCGGCCTCTTTCATTTGGGCCTCCATGGTCTCGGGCGAAGTGCCCTCTCCTCTTTCCCCCTCCCGGCGCACCCACTCCCCGATCGCCAGCACCCCCGTCGGCTTGAGAGCGGGTCTGGCCTTGCGCAACAATTCCACCGGATCATCGAAATGATGGTAGGAAGAGATAATGAAGATAAGGTCCAGGCTGTCCTTCTGCAGCTTCGGGTCTTTCACCTCACCCAGGATGGTCTCGACATTCTCGATCCCCCAACGTGCGCAGCGCTGCTCCAGGTGGCGGAGCGATCCTGCATCGATGTCCTCAGCATAGATTTTTCCGCTTGTCCCCACTCGGTAGGCCAGCTGCATGACGTACCGGCCCCGGCCGGCCCCTATCTCTGCGGCGGTCATCCCCGGCTTCAACCCGATGGCGTCCATGACTTTTTCGGGAGGCTGAAGGCTGTTGAGCCGGGCTTCGTTGAAATTCTCCGGTTTTAGGGCCCCCTCCCAGTCCTGAAAAGCAAGGCCGGCGGACGTCGTTGACAGCAAGATCCCGAGAACTATGAAAATTTTCGGTATGGCCTTTTTATCCGGCATGGACACCTCCTTCTCACCTATAACTACGAACTAGGCACCTGCGGGTTCTGGCTTTTCGCCCCGCCTTGACTTCGATGACCGGCCGGCCATATGCTTCGGAGCATGCGGGAATGCGCTCGTTTTCGGGTTGGAATCAAAACCATCGTTCTGTATCCGTTACACCTCAGGCCCATCGATTCAGGAGATCGCTCTTCCGCCTCTTCCCCGAGGAACCGAGTTGGAGCCATCGTCTTTAGGCGATCGCTGTGAACGAGTGGACTCTTTACCGGATCCTGCTGGCCGCTTTTTTCTTGCTGGCGGCGGCCGCCTTTGCGGCCATTCGCTTTATCCCGGTCCCCTACGGCCGCCATAATCGCCAGGGGTGGGGCCTTCAGGTCAAGGCCTATGTCGGCTGGCTGCTCATGGAATCTCCTTCTTTCTTTGTCTTCGCCCTTTTCTTCCTTCTCAAGGCGGGGACCGCGGGTGCAGTGGGAGTGGTCTTCTTGGTCCTGTGGGAAGTCCATTATTTTCAGAGGAGCTTCGTCTATCCGCTCTTGATTCGGAGCCGGCAGACCCGCATGCCGCTCATCATTATCCTGATGGCGATGACTTTCACAACCTGGAACTCATATCTCAACAGCCGCTTTCTTTTCCATTTTTCCGGGGGGTATCCCTCGGGGTGGCTCACCGACCCGAGGTTTCTCTTGGGAGTCGTATTTTTTGTCGCCGGGTTGGCCATCAACTGGCACTCCGATTGGATCCTTCGGCGTCTG
>CAYOZW010000473.1:0-1545 GCA_964408495.1 uncultured Eubacteriales bacterium | reverse complement strand
CCCCTGGGCTTTCCACGTTCCAGGTCGGGGCGTGGTCCTGCATGAACCGGCGGGCGCCCACCACCTCGTTCGCTTCGGGGAAGCCGCAGAGCTGAAGGGCCAATGCGCCCATCCCCGCCCGGGCGCAAGAGTCTCCTCCGGGGGACTGATAGCCGAAGGATCCCGTTTCCTCTGTGTAGAGAGACTTCATGTATTGAGCGGCGGCTGAGAACGCTCGGTCAGGGATATTGAATCCTGTATTTTTCCCTGCTCGCAACGCCAATACGTGCCATCCAGATACGGAGATATCACTGCTGGTGGAATTGGGGGAATAGCGCCAGCCTCCATAGCCGTCGGAGTCAGCGCTGACCGGGCCGTCCAGGCCTTCCGGTTTGGTCTCTATATTTTGGGATTGGACGATGAGCCTAAGGGCGCCTTCTGTCATCGGTTTGAGTCCGGGGTCTTTCAGCTCACTGAAGGCTTCAATAAAAGCCAGGGTAGCTATGGCGTTCGTGTACATTCCATCGGACGCATACGACCAGGCGCCCTGGGGCGCTGCACTGTCCTCAAAAAGGAGTTCCGTAGAGTACTCTGAGCGAAGGTAACCGAGGCCGGCCTGGATCGGCTTGGAATAATCTTTGGGAACGCATTTCCCGCCGATCAGGGCCATTAGGGCGAGACCGCTCTTCCCGGGATGGTCCTCTCCGAAATATCCCGCGGCCTCCTGCCGTGAGGTCAAGAAGTCCAGGGCTTTTCTCAGGGCCTGGGTGACCTCTCCGGGTGAGGCGGGAGGTTGGAGGGGCTTTCCCGCCCGCAGTGTGTAGGGTATACTGGCGTTCCCCCCCCTGGCGCGAACCCTGATATGATATTTCCCCGCTTTCTGTCTCATCCGGACGATGACTTCCCCTCCGCCTTCCTCCGTCCCGTTCATCTCCTCCGACTCCTCTTCTCCAGAGGTCAGGACTTCGAGATTGAGGTCCACGTCCGGAATACCCGAGACCTCGATGACCAGGATATCGACACCAGGCTCGGGGATAGTCAGCAGGTACCAGTCCTCGTCGTCCTCGGGGTCGGCGTAGCCTGTGATCTCCCGGTTCAAGGTCAGCGGGTTGGCCTGGGACATTTCGTCATTGGGTTCTTTTTCCGTGGCCTGCTGGGCTTGAATAGGACAAAAGAAGAATGCGGAAATGACGAGAACCGAGAGAACATAGAAAATCCGGGGACGTGAAGAAGCGATTCTCATGGGAAACCTCCTCTCTTTCCGAGCGCCTTTGTCCCCTCTATTCGAGGACCGGCGCGACGATCTGTCAGTCTTCGAACTGGCTCAGGTAGGAATTGAGGATCGTGGTTGAAGCGCAGGCGAACCCCTTGGCGAAATTCTCACACCAGCCCTGCTTGATCTCGATGCCGGCCTCGACCTTGATCTCATAGCCTAGCTTGAAGCAATCCTCCATTTCGGCGGCGGTGAATCCCACCCCTGCCGAGATCTTTTTTTCGAACCCGGGGCACATGTAGGCATTGATGTCTTTCATGTAGGCTTTGGCTTCCAGCAGGGCGGCCTTGTTC
>CAYOZW010000472.1:0-1550 GCA_964408495.1 uncultured Eubacteriales bacterium | reverse complement strand
GCCTTAATTTTGCGCTCGATGTTGGCATAGCCACGCTCCACTTGGTCCACCGCAAGGCCAAGCACTCTCGCGGCCTCGCTGGCGGGGACATTGTTCTCCAGAGCAAACCAGAGCATGTCCATTTTGAAGAAGTCCAGGCCGAAAAAGAATTCCTCTTGCGTAACTTGAGCGCTATAAGTATCAGTCGTTGGCGTCCGGGAAATGATCTCGGGCGGAATTCCCAGGTAATCGGCAAGTTGGTAAATCTGAATCTTGTAGAGGTGGGCGATCGGCTTTAGATCAGCTCCGCCGTCGCCGTACTTGACGAAAAAGCCTTGGGCGTGTTCATCTTTATTGGCCGTTCCTACGACGGCCCAATTCCTTTTTTCAGCGTGGTAGTAGAGAGTCAACATCCGCATTCTCTGTTTCATGTTAGAGGCGGCGACAACCTGCAAGTAAGCATGCAGCGGCATCCTTGTGGATTTCAATTCGCCCATTTTATTTTCTATTGTCAGGTTGAAAAAGTTATATGTTTCTTTCTCCAGGATGTTCGTCGAAATCGTGATCTTGCACTTATCGCTAGTATCGAATTCCGGGAAGACCTGCCGGATCGCTTCGTCCCGCTTCCTGTAGCAATCGAGTCCTTCTAAAGCCGGGGTAAGGTCTTCTATAGCCGTCTCAAAGCCGAATTTTTTTGCAAGATGGCCGGCCAGGACGATGCTCTCCGGTGACGAATCTTTCTCCGGCATCATGACGCCAAGAACTCTTTTGGGCCCGAGTGCTTTTGCGCAAAGACCCGCCACGACCGACGAATCGATACCGCCGGAGACACCGATAACAGCCCCTCTTTTTTTGAGAACGCCTTGGATCTGGGCGGCTATTGTCTGACTCAGCTCGGCAGCGACTTTTTCGGCATCGATCTGAAGACTGTCTTTATGGAATTTCATCATCTTTCCTTTCTTCGAGTTATCAGCTAAAACTTCAATGTGGCTAATATTATAGAGCAAAATGTTGCCAAAGCAACCGGAACGAGAGTAACAGGAAAAGAGTTCGAACGGTTGTATTCTTTGGCCCCGGAATGTAGACTATATTGTCTCAATAAGATGACTCAGCTCGAACAAGCACGTAAGGGCCGCCTCACCAAGGCCATGAGGACAGTGGCCGCGGATGAAGGGATGCATCCTGATGCTCTGCTCCCTCTTATCGCCGGCGGCCAGGTCGTCATCCCTTACAATCCCAATCATTCCCCTGCCCGGCCCTGCGCCATCGGCCGGACGCTCCGCACCAAGGTCAACGTCAATATCGGCACTTCGGCCGACTTTCCGAGCCTCGCCGAGGAACTCCGCAAAGTCGCCATCGCCGTCAAGTACGACGCCGACACCATCATGGACTTGAGCACGGGCGGCGACCTCAGCCGCATCCGCCGCCGTATCCTGGCCCGCTCACCCATCCCGCTGGGCACCGTTCCGGTCTACCAAGCGGCCATCACAGCCATCGACCGCCGCCGGTCTATAGTCAAAATGACCGTCGACGACCTTTTCGCCGCCATCGAGTCCCAGGCGCAGGAAGGC
>CAYOZW010000471.1:0-1556 GCA_964408495.1 uncultured Eubacteriales bacterium | reverse complement strand
AGTCCTATAGGAGTTCGCTGGCCGTAGGCGGGCTCGACGGGACGATCGAAAAGCACTTCTGGGAGAAAAAATACCGGGGGCGGGTCCAGGCCAAGTCCGGCTACATCCAGGCAGTGCGGGCGCTTTCCGGCATCGTCCGCACGGACAGCGGTGACTACATCTTCTCCATCCTGGCCAACAGGGCCGGGAACGGGGCGCGCGGGGCCATAGACTCGGCCGTCAAGGCCATCGTCGACTGGGCCTCCCGGCCCGCCGCTCCATGATAGCCGCGGCCACGCCGATTAAGCACTCCATTCAAGGAATTGGAGATAGATAATGTTGATTAAAATCGCGAGAGTCAGCGCTTTCCTATTCGGGGCGGCTTTAATGTTGATCCTGTTCAGCGGCGAAATTTCCTCGCGGCCGGATACCCAACTCTGGCCGCAGGCCGTTCCTTTTCAGACCGATTTCCTTGAGGTGTCGGACCTTCACAGAATCTACTTCGAGCTCTCTGGAAACCCGAAAGGGAAACCGGTTTTCGTGCTTCATGGGGGGCCGGGGGCCGCCAGCTCGCCCTATTACCGCCGCTTCTTCAATCCCGAGAAATTCCTGATCGTTCTTTTCGACCAGCGGGGATGCGGGAAGTCCAGTCCTCCGGCCGAACTCCGTGAAAACACGACCCAGGATCTCGTCGCCGACATAGAAAAACTGCGCCTTCACCTCAAGTTGGAAAAAATCATCCTTTTCGGCGGTTCCTGGGGATCGACCCTGGCCCTGGCCTATGCGGAAGCTTACCCGGCCCACACCGGTGCCATGGTCCTCAGAGGAATTTTCACATCATCCCAAGAGGAGATCGATCATTATTTCCGCGGGGTGCGGACATTTTTCCCGGACGCGTACGAAAGGCTGGAAAAAACACTCGGCCAGCCCCCGTCTCCCCAAGCGGTCCTGCGCCTTGTCCAGAGCGAAAATCCTGAAACCAGGAAAAAGGGAAGCCGCGCCTGGGCCGACTACGAATTCAAGATCTCCGAGCTTGAGGCGGACGACGCCAGCCAGAAAAAGATGCTGGATTCTCCGGCCCTCTCAGGCTTGGTCTATTCTCTGGCCCTGATCGAGAACCACTACCTGGCCAACGGCTGCTTTTTGGAGGAAGGCCAGCTATTGAGCGAGGCGGACAAGCTGAAGGATATTCCGGCCGTATTGGTCAACGGACGATACGATATGATCTGTCCTCCGGTTTCCGCTTTCCGACTCCACCAAAAGCTTCCTCGATCCAAGCTGATCATCGCTGAACAGTCGGGTCATTCCATACAGGAAAAGGCCATCGAACGCGCCCTTCTCGAAGCGATGAGGGAACTTGAATAAGTCGCCTTTTCCCTATTGAGCCGGGGCGTTGGTGTTGAAGATGTCGACGTGAAGCTTCCAGGTCCCGTCTTCCCCTTTTTTCCAGACGCAGGCATATTTCCCCGGGATCTCCATCGGCTCCAGTCCCTCCATCTGGACCGTTGTTAGCACCTTTCCGATTTCGTAAACAAATTCCTCGCCGCCCCCCAGGTCCAGGACTGCCAAAGTTACCC
>CAYOZW010000470.1:0-1564 GCA_964408495.1 uncultured Eubacteriales bacterium | reverse complement strand
CTGATGCCTTTGACCCGCTCGAGATTCTGCCGCGCTTCTTCCTTCTCCTCGGGCAGTCCCGTGATGGTATCGACAATGACCTGATAGCGCTCGATCGCCCTTGAGAAATCGAGCTGCTCTTCAAAACGGGCGGCATCGCTCATGAATTCGCGGACGACCCGGCGCTCGACCTCCAGCAGTTTTTCTCTTGTCTTTTCGACCTTTCCCCGGTCGATCCATCTTTGAAACAGATCATCCCGTTCGACCCGAAGATAACTTTTCAGGGCGATCAAAGCACGGACATCATCACCGGTTTTCTCAAATCCCTGCGCCTCCCTAAGGAGACGGGCCGCCTTGGAAGAGACCCTGAGACTGAAATAGGCTAGAGAGAGAATAATGCTGATAATCAGAAGGCCAATCCCATACCTCAGGCGCGAATGGGCATAATAAGGCGTCAGGGACAAAACGAGAAGTCCCGTCAGAATAACCGCCCCGGAGATGAGGGCCTTCCTTGACCGGGCCAGCCTAGAGGCCAGCAAAGAGACGACTCCAGTCAGGAAGATGATCAGCCATTCCAAATTCCTCTTCTCCCGGAACCAGTCTTCGCTCTGGAGCAGCAGCGATTTTTCCTCGGTGCCCGAGAGATCCGCCGTGATCAGCGCCCTGCTGATAAATCCCCCCAGCATGTCCCGGCCGAATTTTTCCTTGAGGAAACGAAAAACACGATGATACTTCAGGTAATCTTCCGGCGAGGTCAGGGTCAGGATGAACGTTCCGGTGGCGTCCTGGACGACATGGTGGACCTGCGTCTGCCCACTCAACTCCATGGCCACTCCCTCATGGAACCAGAGCGGCAATCGCCCGATCCGGGAGAATCCCAGAACTGTGTAGCAGAACACATGGACGACCTCATGGGCCACGGTATTCTCCAGTTCCTGATGGACAAGGTTCCCGGCTTGGTCAAGGCGCAACGCCACAGCGATATACCGACAGGGGAAAGCAACCCCCATGGTAACCGCTTCTAGACCGTAGCGGCTGTTCATCTCTTCGGGAGAGGCGAAGATCGTGAGGAAGATATATCCGGGAGCAACCGGAAGTCCGGTCCCGGCGCGCCACTTCCCGGCCACCTTCTCGAAGGACCTTCGGGCGATCCCGGCGACTTTCTTCTTCATATCGGCATCGAGCCCAGCGGGGATGTTGAGGATGATTCCTACCCGGTCAAAGATGAGTTCGCGCTGCTCGTGACCCGGCATCTGAAGGGAAAAATCCAGGAAGCGGACGACCAACGATTGGGCTAGGGCGACGGCTTTGCCGGCCTCCCGGTCGGTTTCCGTTTCCTGTTTTGCCGCAGACAATTCGGCGGCGATCCGGATAGCGAGAGAATCATACCGGAGCACGGCCTTTTCCCATTCGGCCTTGGAGTTGATGATGGGATTGGCCAAGTCATCAACGCCTGGCAGGCTGCGGACAAATTCCTCCTGAGCAAAAACGGCGCCGGGGAAAACGGCGATGAGGAGGAATCGAAATATCAGGAAAAGCGCTTCCCTCGAGTGTCCCTGTTTTTTTGCTTTGCCCATTCCTTCAA
>CAYOZW010000469.1:0-1579 GCA_964408495.1 uncultured Eubacteriales bacterium | reverse complement strand
GTACTTGTACCGATTGACACAACCCTTCGGTCTGCCTCGTCTCTAGTTAGGGAAAGCCATGCTCGTCAAGATCTCAAGCGCCGCCCTTCTGGGGATCGACGCCTATCTGGTCGATGTCGAGGTGGACGTATCCACCGGCATCCCCGGCTGTATCACGGTCGGACTCCCCGATGCCGCCATCCGGGAGAGCAAGGAAAGGGTCAGGGCGGCGATGAAGAACTGCGGCTACGAGATGCAGCCGCGCAAACTGACCATCAACCTGGCGCCGGCCGGCCGGCGCAAAGAGGGCTCGGCCTTCGACCTGCCGATCAGCCTCGGCTTGCTGGCTTACTTGGGTGTTGTGCAATCTGAGCGCCTCGGAGAATATCTCTTTATCGGCGAGCTGGCCATGGACGGCCGGCTGAAGCCCGTCCGGGGTATTCTCCCGGCCGCCCTCCTGGCCCAAAGAAAGGGTTTTCGGGCGATCGTCATTCCCAAGGAGAACGAGAAAGAAGCAGCCCTGGTCGCTGGCATCGATATCTACGGTCTTGAAGATCTGGTCCAGGTCGTCCGCCTCCTCAACGAACCGGAAATTGTCATTCCATGCCGGCACAGGCCCTCGGAAATCTTCTCTCCTGCTTCCTACGACGGCGATTTCTCGGAGGTCAAAGGCCAACAGCAGGTTAAGCGGGCATTGGAGGTGGCCGCGGCCGGTGCCCACAATATCCTCCTTATTGGGCCACCCGGCGCCGGCAAAACCATGCTGGCCAGGCGGCTGCCCTCCATCCTCCCGCCCATGGCTTTTGACGAGATCATCGGGGCGACCCAGGTCTACAGCGCCGCCGGCTTGCTCAAGGACAGGGGTGCCGTCTGTTCCCGGCCGTTCCGTTCTCCCCACCATACCATTACCGATGCCGGGCTCATCGGCGGCGGCCATATTCCCCGTCCTGGCGAGGTCAGCCTGGCCCACAACGGCGTGCTTTTCCTGGACGAGCTTCCCGAGTTCAAGCGGCGGGTGCTCGAGGACTTGCGCCAGCCGCTCGAAGATGGCCAGGTGACTGTCGCCCGGGCCGCAATCAGCGTGACCTACCCGGCGGCGTTCATGCTCGTCGCCGCCATGAATCCTTGCGAGGATGTGTTCCGAGGGTTGGCGGGGAGGGAGTCCGACTGCACCGACGCTCAGCGCCAGAAATATTACGCCAAGATCTCGGGGCCGCTCCTTGACCGGATCGACATCCAGGTGGATGTTCCCGAAGTTAAATTCCACGACATCATCTCCAGGCAGGAGGCCGAGAGCTCGGACAGGATCAGAGAGAGAGTCGTCGAGGCCCGGAAGCGGCAGCTTCAGCGCTTCCAGGGGCGCAAAGTCTACGCCAACGCCCAGATGAGGACGCGCGAGGTCAAGAAATTTTGCCAGGTTTGCGCCGATTCCCAGAAGCTCCTGGAGACGGCGGTGACCAAGCTCGGGTTCAGCGCCCGGGCCTATGACCGCGTCCTCAAAGTTGCCCGGACGATCGCCGACCTGGCGGGGGAGGATGACATCCGCCCCGCCCACGTCGCCGAGGCCATCCAGTACCGGATGATGGACCGGTTTTATTGA
>CAYOZW010000468.1:0-1581 GCA_964408495.1 uncultured Eubacteriales bacterium | reverse complement strand
GACCGACCTCTCTAGCCCGGCCTTCGAAACGTGCCGTGGCCAGGTTCATGACATTGACACAGGCGATGAGGAGGACAAGGCTCGCGATAAGGGAAAAGATGTGGACAGTGCGGATAGCCCCATCCATGCCGTCGGGATTGTAGAGATGGATCCGGCTGAGCGGCTGGAGCCTAAGGACTCTCTCCCGGTCCGGGTTGCGCGGCCTCAGGAAGCTCGAGATCTTCCTTTCGAGGAGTTCGGCGGAGTTCCCTTTCTCGAGGAGGAGATAGATTTGAAAGTTGTTGCTTTTCCAGTCGGCTTCATGCTCGGCCAGGTCGACGCCGAACAAAGGATAGGCTTGGAACGAGAAGAAAAAGTCGCACTGAAAATCCGAATTCTCCGGAATGTGAACGATTCCTGAAACGACAAGATCCGCCCGGCCGCTGAGATCGAGGACTTTCCCGAGGGGATCCTCGCCGCCGAAATACTTCTGGACCATGGTGTCCCGGATCACGACGGAAGCCGGGTCAGCGAGGGCTCCGGCCGGGGTGCCCTCGACGAAGCGGAATGAGAACATCTCGAAAAAGACGGGGTCGACAGTCAGAAAACGGTTTTCCGTGTGGGCCTCGTCGCCGTAGCGAACGACCATGTCCTCCGGAGCCCACCGCGAGACTGCCGCGATTTCCGGGAATTCGTTTTTCAGAGCGGGGCCGAGAGGGAAAGGGAGCCAGGGATGGAAGGAGATGCCTTCGGCCCGGTGGTCTTCCATAATGACCCGGTAGATGTTTCCGGCGTTGGCATGAAACCTGTCGTAGGAAAGCTCGTTCCGAACCCAGAGGAGGATCAGAATCGAACAGGCCATTCCGGCGGCCAGGCCGATGATGGTGATCAGGGAATACCATTTTTGACGGCGCATCTTCCGGAAGGACACCTTGATGGAATTGAGGAAAAGAGCCGGGGAGAATCCGGCCGGCCGGGAGGAGGGGGGCAAGAGGAAGCCGCGGGCTCGTGTTTTTTGATACTCGGCCCCGAACGTCTCCAGGCTTTCGAGCGAACCGGTGACTTCAGCGAACGCCTCTTCAGCACTCCTCCCCTGTCCGACAAGATCGTCGACTTCGTCCCGGACGTGGGCAGCAAGCTCGGTGATGGCGCCATCCTCGAGGGCTTCGCTCCGTCTGAGCTCACGCGCCCATTCCGCGATGACTTGGTCGAGATCGAAAGGATTGATGATTGAGGCTGCGTTTCCTGAAGGGCGAGTGTCGTGCGTCTGGGAGCCGCGGGTCGAGCGCCGTTTCTTTCTCATGGGACCGCCTCTGATTTTTTCCATAGCCTGGCGAAAACGTCGTGGACCGTCAGCCACTGGGTTTTATCGCGCTCGAGCTCCAGGATTCCGGCCTCGGTCAGCCGGTAATATTTGCGGAGCCGCCCCTCACCGGAGGATTTCCATTTCGAGGCGACGAAGCCGTCCTTCTCCAGGCGGTGGAGCACGGGATAGAGCATGCCATCGGTCCACTGCATCCGGCCGCCGGATAGCTCCCGCACTCGCTTGAGAATCGCGTAGCCGTAGCTCTCGCCCTCGGCCAGGATAGACAAAACCAACGG
>CAYOZW010000467.1:0-1595 GCA_964408495.1 uncultured Eubacteriales bacterium | reverse complement strand
CTGGGAATGTTACTGGTACATGGAGAGGACGCTTTCGGGCTGGTCCGAGCCTGTGTCTGTGGGTGAAGCCGTGAATTCCATCGGCGTCCACTGGCAGCCGTCGGTTGACAAGGACGGTCATCTCTATTTTTCCAAGTTCGAGAAATATATCTACCGCTCCGAATACAAGAACGGCGAATATCGGGTACCGGTCAACATCGTCGAGCTCTTCAAGAACGATACCCTCCTGGGAAGGTCTCCGTTCATTTCGCCGGAGGGGGATTATCTTCTCTTTTCTGCCGAGGACCAGCTCCACGTCAGCTTCAAGAGAAAGGACGGGTCGTGGACGGACAGGATATCACTCGGAGATGACATCAATGTCCGCGGCCTGAACAGCAGCCCCCGGGTGACACCGGACGGGAAATACATCTTCTTCGTCAGCGCCGGCCAGGGAAGGCTCTGGGGGATCTACTGGGTTTCGGCGGATATCATCGGCCGGTTGAGGAAAGAACACCTCAGGTTGAATTAAGGTGACAGCTACCTTAATTCATAGAAGCTGTCATCCAGCAGCATGTCGATCTGGGCCGTCATCTCATCGAGCATTTTGGGCCCCTCGAAGCCGACATTCTTGAACTGGATCATCCCTTTTTTGTCGATGAAGAACTTCGTGTCCACAACAGGGGGGTCAGACCGAACTAAATGATTGATAACACAGTTTTTAGATGATATCTTGGGGCATATCTTGTCCTTAAACACAGTTTTTTGCCTCTAAATTACCATTTTTAGTCCTTCCGTTCAGGGCAGGCGATTCAGAACAAACCATTAAACCCCGAGCGCCGCCCGCACTGGCAGAGGATAGTCAAATCATGGATAATATGAAGCTCACCAGGATAGGAGACAAAGATGAAAACGATCGCCATCATCGGATCGGGAATCGGCGGCCTGACCGCCGGCAACCTGCTCGCCCGCAAAGGGCACAAGGTCACCATCTTCGAAGCCCACAGCTCTCCCGGTGGATACACGGCCGGGTTCCGACGCGACGGTTTCTATTTCGAGAGCGGCACCCTCTCTTTCGAATCTTCGGACATCGTCTTCCCGGCCATGAAGGAGATCGGAGTTTTCGACAAGGTGGAATTCGTGCGCCAGAAGATGGGAATAATCACCCCCGAAATAAACGGCGTCTGCTCGAGCTACGAAGATTTCAAGAAGCTCGCTTACGACGCCTATCCCGCCGAAAAGGACAATCTCGATCGCTATTTCGGCGCGGCCGACAAGATGATCCGGACTATGTTCGCCGTTGCAAGGCCCAAGGGTCTTGGAGCCTTCCTCACCTATCCTTTCCACATGGCCCGGATGATCGCCCTCTACCGGAAATACGACCGGATCACGACTTCAGACTTCGCAGCCCGTTGTTTCGGCCGGGATACGGAACTCTTCCGCTTCTTCAAGGACCTTGCCTACCCGGACATGTCGGCCGCCATCATCGGCCCCGCGTTCGCCTCCTTCTTCGGCGATTACTGGACGGTCCGTATGGGCATGCAGAGTTGGGCGGACGCGCTGGTTGATAATTTCCGCTCGCTGGGCGGCGAATTGAAGCTCGGCTCGAAGGTCGAGAA
>CAYOZW010000466.1:0-1607 GCA_964408495.1 uncultured Eubacteriales bacterium | reverse complement strand
CCGCGGCCTGTTTGTCCATATAATTCCCGATATAGGCGCCGGCCGCTCCGCCGACGGCCGCCCCGAGGATCGCACCGAGCAGGGTGCTTCCGGCGGCATGGCCGATCACCCCGCCGACGACGGCGCCGCCGGCGCCGCCGATCACGGCGCCCCGCGTGGTTTTGTTCCAAGACGCGCAGTCGACGGCCGCCAATAAGAAAACCACCAAAACAGATACCGTTAGAATTCTCTTCATGGATGATCTCCCTCTGTCCGAATCATTTTGGCCTCCTTCTCGTCCTTGGCCTCTCCATGTCCTACGCTTAGCTTTTTACTGAAAGTACGATGCGCTAGGGAGAAGCCACCTGTGTTAATGCGGTTTTCATGCCAACATCTTTTCGCTTTCAATAATTGACCGCCATCGAGGCGACCCGTTCTGATTCGAAGTCCACCGCTCTATCCACTGAGCTACGGGCCCTTTGTGAGAACAATATTAGCGCATCAGAGAGCCGATGTAAATTAGCGAGCCCAGATCACAATTAGGTCATAAGTGCCAAGAACGCGCTGAACAAGCCCGGGTCAGAAGCCTCCATGTATTTGGATAGGTGTGAACCTTGCGCCTCCCGATTTCGTACCTAGTGTTAGGTGTTCCATGTCGATGCTCTATGCGCCAAGCCCTGATTCCAATCCAACCGGGAGGTTCCGCGTGTCCCCTCGAGCTTTAGGCACAATCTCCCTTGCCATCGTCGTGGCAAGCCTCGCGGCTCTTCTTTTCGCCTTCCCTCTCTTAGCCGGGCCCGCGTCGCCCGAAGCCGAAACGCCGCTGGTTGTTCCCAAGGCCGTGCAGCCGCCCGTCATCGACGGAAGCCTAGACGAGCCGGTCTGGGCCCAAGCTTTAAAGATCGACGGTTTCAAAACCCTGAAGCCTGATTTCGGCAAGGAAGCGAGCCAGAAGACCGAGGCTTTCATCAGCTACGACGCCGAGAACTTCTACTTCGCCTTCCGTTGCTACGACAGCGAACCGGCCAAGATCAAGGCCGCAATGAGCAAGCGCGATAACATCTTCCAGGACGACATCGTCTTCGTCAACCTCGACACCTTCAATGACAACCAGAGTGCCTTCGTCTTTATGCTCAACCCCCTCGGCATCCAGGGCGACGGCATCTTAACCGTCGCCGGGAATATCGAGACCAGCTTCGATACGATCTGGTACAGCAAGGGCCGGATCGACGACCAAGGCTGGACCGTTGAAGCCCGCATTCCTCTCCAGAGCGTCCGCTTCCCGAATAAAGACCTCCTCACTTGGCGAATCCTGTTCATCCGATTTTTCACCCGAACCTCGGAGCAGGTCAGCTTTCCGCCGCTCGACCCCGCTCAGGGCTCTCTGCTCGGCCAGGCTCTGCCCATCCAGGTCTCGAGCCTCAAGTACAAGAGAGTCGTCGAGCTCCTGCCCGCCCTCACTTTCGGGAGGACGTCTGAAGCCTCCGCGGGCAGGCTGATCAGAAACAGGGACCTGGACATCGGGGATTTCAGCCTGACCGGGAAACTCGGGATTACTTCGGACCTGACGCTCGACGGGACCTACAATCCCGACTTCAGCCAAGTCGAGGCCGACGCCGGCCAAGTCG
>CAYOZW010000465.1:0-1615 GCA_964408495.1 uncultured Eubacteriales bacterium | reverse complement strand
CCGATTCGGATATAAGACGTGGTCATGCGCGCACCCGTCGTCTGCTCAATGACGTCCCAGATGAACTCACGGGCTCTCATCTTATAAAGAAAGACGGTGAAGGCCCCGCATTCCATGGCCATCGCCGCCAGGCAGGTGAGATGGTCGGAAATGCGCGAGAGTTCGCTCATGAGGACCCGGATGTACTGGGCGCGTTCCGGGACCTCGATGCCGAGCATCTTCTCGACAGTCATGACATAGCCAAGGTTGTTGATGAGGGGCGAGACATAGTTGAGCCTGTCTGTATAAGGCAGGAGATTGAAATAGGTCCGGTTTTCGCAGGTCTTTTCGAAGCCGCGGTGGAGATACCCGACTTCGAGTTCGGAGTTGAGAATCCGTTCGCCGTCGAGTTCGAGCATGATCCGGATCGTCCCGTGCATGGCCGGATGAGACGGCCCCATGTTGAGCAGCAGGCTGTCCGGACGGGCTTCCTTTTCGATCCTCGTCGGCATGTCAATCCCTCAGACGCGTCGGGGGCTGGCGTTTCCGCAGGGGGTAATCCTTGCGGAGTGGATATCCCTCAAAGCCATCGTACATGAAGAGCCGCCGAAGGTCAGGATGGCCTTCAAAACGCACTCCAAACATATCAAAGACCTCCCTCTCCAGCCAGTTGGCGTTCTTCCACAGCCCGGTCAGGGAATCAATCCAAAGGTCTTGCTCGGAGAGCCGCACCTTCAGCCTCAGACGTATGTTCCGGGAAAGGGAAAAGAGATGATAGACCATTTCAAAGCGCGGCTCCTTGCCCCTAAAATCAACGCAGGTCAGGTCGAGAAGCATGGCATAATCCTGAGCCTTCTCCTTGAGGAAGGTCGCGACCGGGAGGTGGGCGTCTTTGGCGATGACAATCACGTCATCGCCAAGCGAAACTGCAGAATCCTCGACTTCGACCGGGAACTTGAACCGGAGGCGCTTTAAGATTTCTTTTTCTTCCATCGCCACTCTTGCTCTTGATGCTGGATTTTTTCCTGCAGTTTGAGAAAGCCTTCGAGCACGGTTTCCGGCCGCGGCGGACAGCCGGGGATATAGATATCAACTGGAATAATTTTATCAATCCCCTGCACCACGGCATAGTTATCATAAATTCCGCCGCTCACCGTGCAAGTCCCGAAGGCGACCACCCATTTCGGCTCGGTCATCTGCTCGTAAACTGTGCGGAGCACGGGAGCCTCCTTCTGAGAGATTGTTCCCACGACGAAGAGCATGTCCGATTGCCGCGGCGAAAACCGAGTCCAGCCGGCTCCGAACCGGTCGAAATCATAATGCGCACAGACCATGGACATGTATTCCATCCCGCAGCACGCCGTGATGAAGGGATATTGGAATAAGGAAAACTTGCGGGCCCAGCCGAGCAGCGAGTTGAACTGCGTGGTGATGAACTGGCCGGCCGGCGGACGTTTCTTTTTATCACCGCTCATCTTTTTTGTCCCGTCACTCCCATTCGAAAGCGCCCTTTTTCCAGGCATAGACGAACCCGACGACGAGAACCGCGATGTAGGCCATCATGACAATCAAGGCCGTCCCTCTCATCTCCTTGAAGATAAGCGCCCAAGGGAAGAAGAAGACCACTTCGACATCG
>CAYOZW010000464.1:0-1624 GCA_964408495.1 uncultured Eubacteriales bacterium | reverse complement strand
AGCAAAAAGGCCATCCTGAGGACCCTCCTCCCCTTCTTCAGGTTCGTCAACGGGATCGCCTCTCCGCTGACGCGGATGCTGCGAAAACTCGAGGAAAAGCAGATCGAAGATGAGATCCATGAGGCCTCGGAGGAAGAGATCGAGACCTTTATCGACGAGGCCACCGAGGAGGGAATCATCGAGGAGCACGAGGGCGAACTCCTCAAGAGTGTGGTCGAATTCGGCGACACCCTGGTCAAGGAGATCATGACCCCCCGGTTAGATATGGTCCTCATCCGCCGTGACGCCACCTTCGGAGCGCTGCGGGAGCTTATCCAGAAGGAAAAATACTCCCGCATCCCTGTCTACAAGGACCGGGTCGACAGCATCGAAGGAGTCGTCATCGCCAAGGACATCCTCCCCTATTCCGGGGACGAGCACAAGGACCTGCCCATCGAACCGATCATCCGGCCGGTCCATTTCGTGCCTGAATCCATGAAAGTCAGCCGCCTTCTCAGGGAATTCCAGCGGCAGATACAAAAGCTGGCCATCGTGGTGGACGAACACGGCGGAGTCTCGGGACTGGTCACATTGGAGGACCTCATCGAGGAGATCGTCGGCGAGATTCAGGACGAGTACGACCAGGATGAGGAGATCCAGATAGCCGAGACGGGACCGGGGGAATACGTAGTCTCGGGCGACATCAGTGTCGACGACATCGAGGACAAGTTCGACAAAGATATCGCCAATCATGACTACGTCACCGTCAGCGGGCTGATCACCCACCACTTAGGCCGCCTGCCGAAACGAGGGGAGAAAATCGAAATTTTTGGCCTGTCTTTCGAGATTCTGGAGGGAGATCAGAAGAGGGTCAGAAAGGTGAAGGTCCGGGCGTCTGCGGGCGCGGGGACGGGCGGGGACAGCCGGAAATGAAAGCCGGCTATGTGGCCCTGATCGGCCGTCCGAACGTCGGGAAATCGACGCTCCTTAACAGCCTATTGGGAGAGAAAGTCGCCATCATCTCGAATAAACCGCAGACGACGCGGGTCAGCATCCTGGGCGTCAAGACGACTCCGGCCGGACAGATCATCTTCATCGACAACCCCGGCATCCATAAGCCGCTCCACACGCTGAACAGGCGGATGATGAACTTTGTCTATTCGGCGCTGGAAACAGCCGACCTCATCTGCCTGCTCATCGATGCCACCGAAAGGTTCGGGCACGGCGATGAGTTTGTCGTCGAGACTCTGGGCAAGGTCACGACTCCCCTTTTTCTTCTCATCAACAAGGTCGATATCATCAAGAAAGAGAAGGTCCTTTTGATCATCGATCAATACAAGGACCTGCTCCCGTTCAAAGAGATCATCCCCATCTCGGCGCTCAAGGGGACGAACTTGGCCGTACTGGAGGAGCAGATCTACAGGGTTCTCCCGGAAGCGGAGAAGCTCTATGCCGACGATATGATTACCGACCGGACGCTGCGCTTCCGGCTGGCCGAGGTCATCCGTGAGAAGCTCCTCGAGCGCGTCAAAGAGGAGTTGCCGTTCGTGACCGCGGTGCTCATCGATTCGATGGAGGAACGAGAGGACTCAGGGAGCCGTGAAAAAAAAGAAAAGGAAAAAGGAGAAGAGCTCCCGGCTAAATC
>CAYOZW010000463.1:1027-1627 GCA_964408495.1 uncultured Eubacteriales bacterium | reverse complement strand
AAGGATAATCCCATCTACAAGATCTCGGCATAGCGGGAAGGTCATGGATCCGGGCTCGATTCCGCCGGCTACGGCCTCGGCGACCGTCCCCCCTTCTTCAATCTCGACGATGTGTCCGGCGGTCAGAGAAGCCGCCATGAATCCCGAGCAAGATGGTTCGACACCGCAGACCTCCACAGCCCGGCCGGAGACCTTAAGATAGCCGGCGATTCCGGCGATGAGCCCTCCTCCTCCGACCGGCACGAGCGCGGCGTCAACATCCGGAAAGTCTTCGATTATCTCTAGACCTATTGTCCCCTGCCCAGCGATTATCTCTTCGTCGTTGTAAGGAGAAATGAAGGCTTTCCCGGTCTCCTTGGCTAGGTGTCGTGCCCATATCTCCGCTTTATCGCAACTCTGGCCCTGGATAACGATCTCGGCCCGCCCTTTTTCAAGACGCCTTTTTTTCTCAGCAGCTACATTTTGCGGCAGGACGAGCGTCAACGAAATCCCTTCCATGCCCGCGGCCAGACTGATCCCCAGCCCGTGGTTCCCCGTGGACGCCGAGACAACTCCGCGGTTCCTTTCCTCCGCCGACAGTGAACGGATCTTATTCAGCGC
>CAYOZW010000463.1:0-1017 GCA_964408495.1 uncultured Eubacteriales bacterium | reverse complement strand
TTTTCCCATTTTAGAAAGACCTTCGCGCCTGATAAGCCGCTTAAGGCCGGGGAATATTCAAGCCGAATCCGGCGAATGTCAGGACCGATTCTTCCATAGGCTTCAATGATTTTTCGTTTCAAATCAGGGCGCGTTGCAGGATTTTCTTCCATCAGGAATAGCGATCTACAGTTTATCGCTTTTGCAGAACTTTTGCACGAACTCAAAACCCCTGAAATATCCAGACTCCTTCGAGACGCTTCCGCCCGGGCCGGTAAATGAATATAATAGGGCTTCCATGGGTCGTTATTACATCGGGACCGCCGGCTGGAGCTACGCAGATTGGGAGGGCGTCGTCTACCCGCCGCACAAAGAACGCGGCTTTCATCCCCTCACCTTCCTGGCCGCCTACATCAATATTGTCGAGGTCAACAGCACCTTCTATCGACCTCCAGCCGTTTCTATGTCGCTCCTGTGGACAAAGAGGCTGACCGGCTTCCCTGACTTCCTCTTGGCCGTCAAGGCCCACCAAATCTTCACCCATAACCGCGTCAACTGGTCGCAAAAGGACGTCGACGAATTCCGGCTCGGGATCGAACCCCTACGGGCCGGAGGCCGCTTGGCGACGCTCCTCTTCCAGTTCCCCTGGTCTTTTTATCACTCCAGCGCCAATGCAGACTATCTCGCTAGGCTTTTTGAGGCCTTCTCCGGCGACCCGCTGACGGTCGAGGTCCGACATGCTTCCTGGGACAACCCGCGTTTCTACGAGATGCTTTCAAACTATCGGGTTTGTTTCTGTAACATCGACCAGCCGGTGATCGGCCAATCCATCCCTCCCAGCGCGAGGGCGACTATCCGGGACTTCTCCTACGTCAGACTCCACGGCCGAAACTATAAGGACTGGTTTCGGCAAGAAGCCGGCCGCGACGACCGCTACAATTACCTTTACAGCGGCGAGGAGCTCGAGGAATGGGTGGACAGGATAAAGGAACTCGGCCGGAATACGGAAAAGGTCTTTGTCATCACCAACAACCACTA
>CAYOZW010000462.1:0-1628 GCA_964408495.1 uncultured Eubacteriales bacterium | reverse complement strand
TGATTCGTTGCCTTGGCTGTGGTAAATAAGCACTTCCCGCAGGAGCAAACAATGAAAAGCAAAACCCTCTGGATTTTTTGCGGCCTGATCCTATGGCTTGTGGTATCCGCCGGTGCCGTTTCTCAATCGACTTCTGAGCCGAGTCGAGATGACCGGGAGATCCTCAATGCCTTGCACACGATTTCAAGTCAGGCCCTTTTTGGCTATGTCAAAGAGTTGGTCTCCGAGAAATACGGCGGCCGGCTGACCGGGACTCCTGAGTACGACGCCTGCGCCGACTGGATCGCTTCGCTCCTGCGGCAGTGGCGGATTCAGCCCGGGGGGGACGATGGAAGCTACAAGCAATCTTTTCCCAATCCCTACACCCTGGACTTTCCCGGGGGGGAGGTCTATCTGCGGTTGCCCGTCAACGGTGCCGAAATCAGGAAATATTATCATTACGAAGACGAATTCATCCCCGGGGGAACCTCGGGGTCGGGAGAGGTGACGGCCGAAGCCGTCTATGTCGGATATGGCGTGACCGCCCCCGAGCTCGGCTACGACGATTATGCCGGAGTCGATGTCAACGGGAAGATCCTCTTGATGGAAAGAGAAGTGCCCGTGTCGCCCGACAAGGATACCGATCTGTTCATGAAATGGCGGCCCTACTCTTTTCACCAATACAAGCTGGAGAACGCGGTCGCCCATGGCGCCAAGGGCATGCTTTACAACTATGGGCCGATCGGCAACCCCAACAATTCTTATGATCCCGGTTTCATCTATAGTCATGTCGGAGATGTTGTCGTCGCCGATGTCTTCGCCGGTACGGGTCGCGACCATAAAGCGATTGTGAAAAAAATCCGGGAAACCTTGAAACCGCAGTCCTTCCCTACAGGTAAAACCTTCACCATCAAAAATTTAACCGAGCATCATCCGGATGGAATCGGGGCCAATGTCATCGGGCTCATCGAGGGCTCAGATCCGGTTCTTAAGGACGAACTCATCATTTTGGGCGGCCACCTCGACCACCTCGGCCGCCTCTGGGAGCTCATGCCCGGCGCGAACGACAACGCCACGGCGGTGGCGGTGACGCTGGGAGTGGCCGAGGCTATATCCAAGTGCACGGTCAAGCCCCGGCGGTCGGTCATGTTCTTGTTTTTCGGAGCGGAGGAACAGGGTGTAGCGGGCTCCGAATACTATCTCAATCATCCCGTTTTCCCGCTGGAAAAAACGGCGGCTTTTATCAACATGGAAGGCCCCGGAGTGGGTGACAAAATCGGAGTTTTGGCAGGAAAGAACTTCCCGGATTTTTACCGCTTTCTCGAGACGGCCAACACCCGCTATATCCACAGAGTGATCGATGCTTCTTCCTTCGCCAACATCGCCCGTCCGCGTCAGGACACGGCCCGTTTCCTCTGGAAAGGAGTTCCCAGTCTCACGGTCGGCGCCTCCGAGAGCAATCCTGTCGAGCGGCTTCCTTCCTACCATAACACCAGAGACAGCCTGGAAAAGATCACTCCCGAGATCATGGAGGACATCGCGCAACTTCTTTTCGCGGCCATTCTGGATATGAGCGATGAGCCAGTCCTGGATTTCCGAAAGCGATAGAATGGGACCTGTCATGGCGCGTCTCCTCCGACTTTTACGGA
>CAYOZW010000461.1:0-1644 GCA_964408495.1 uncultured Eubacteriales bacterium | reverse complement strand
TCTTCAGCGTGATATCTGGCTGATCATACGAACGGAAGACAATTCTTCGGCCGTCGGGGGAGATTGCCGCCTCATTGATCGGATAATTGTGGAGGAGTTCCGTCTCTTGTCCCGTTTCGACGTTGCGTTTGATGAACCAACCCTCTTTGAGGTCATCGGTGAAGCGTCTGAAATAGACATCTTTTCCGTCCGGTGACCAGGCGGCCTGCTGGACGGACTTTCCTCCTTCATCCAACACAAAAGGCGTGACAGCGCCCGTCCGAGGATCGACGAAGTAGAATCCGTAGTCGCTGGGATCTTTCCGGCCCCAGACAAGAATCCTCTTCCCGTCGGGAGACCACAGGGGCCAGCGCAAGTACATTTCGGGAGCAAGATCCCGCTCTTCGCCCGTCTCGGTTGAACCCAGACACAAAAGCGACTTCTTTGCGTTTGCCTTCCTGAGAATGTAGGCCAGGAATTTCCCGTCCGGCGACCACGCGGGAGAATCGTTGCTGCCCACAAGTCTCTTGGATATCGGCGCCGCGGGAGAGAGCACTTTCCCCGCCTCGACGTCCAGCGTGGCGACAAAGACATCGGAAATCTGGGATTGGACGCCGTAAAAGAATCCGCCGCTCCGGGTGAGGCCCAAAGGTGTTACCTCGCCGATGTCCTTTTTGACCAGTTCCGGCTTCCCGTGGGGCCGCCCCTCGGCCAGGGGCAGGAGCCAGACGTCGATCGACCCCGTGCGATTGCTCGCGAAGAGAATGCCCTTCCCGTTGGGAGTCCAGCCAAGAAGGGAATCGTTGGCTTCGTGCTCAACGAGCGAAATCTCATCGCCGCCCGCGACCGGAAACAAAAATAAATCGAAGTCCCGGGAGTTCTTTCCGCGAGGGCAATCATAAGCTACAAATCGACCGTCGGGAGATAGCCTGACCCTCCCAAGACCCACTCCTTCAAGTGTTTTGAGGACCCGCAATGAGCCTTCTTTGACAGAGACCTCGACGATTTCAGAAATTCCGCCGACCTTGGAATTGAAAGCCAGGATAGTATGGCCATCCGGGGACCATCCTACCGGCCCAACATCGATGACGTCGAGATTGCCAACGATCGTACGGACACCCGTTCCATCGAGTCTGATCGTCCGGATCTCAGTCTTTCCATCCTCCGTATACCAGGCATAGGCCAACTGGCTGCCGTCGGCCGAAAAGTGAGGATAAAGCGCATATCCCGACCAATCACCGGAATTCTCGGTCAATAACCGCTCCTCCCCTGTCAAGAGATCGCGTAATAAAAGATTTCCGGTCTTTAGATCCTGGGCACAGAGAAGCCGTCCGTCGGGCGAAGAAGCGCCTACGACGCCAAAACTGACGCCTTCCCAGACACGCCGGACAATCCGGGCAGAGGGCGTGACTACGCCTGGATGGGATACTCCTAGCCCTTCAAGCCGCGCTTTTGCTTCAGCCGCGGTCTCCCGTTGGTCGGAGAATTCGGCGATGATGCGCTGATAAGACTTCTTGGCCTCTTTTTGGCCCATCTTCTCTTGGCAAATTCCCATGTGGAGAATCGCCTTGGCGACGACGGGCCGGACATCGGCAAATTCTTTGACCAGTTTTTCGTAGATCGCGATGGCTTCCTTGAGTTCGCCTCTCACTTCCTCGAAGTGCA
>CAYOZW010000460.1:0-1655 GCA_964408495.1 uncultured Eubacteriales bacterium | reverse complement strand
GACCGAGTTGGCCTCCGATGATCCCACTATGAAGGATTGGATCTACCCTTCTCCCGACGGCCAGTGGATATCCTATGTCACCGAGGAATGGGTCAAAGCACGCTCCAGCGAGACGATCTGGGAGGTCAAGGTCGAAGATCTGGTGAAAGAGAAAAAATGATTCGGTAGGCGTTTCCCCGCGGCACGATCGGCAGGTCGCCGATTTTTAATGTGACCTTTTGTCCTAGAGTTTGCGCGGCTCGAGGACAAGACGCATTCCCGCGACGACCTCTAGGATTCTTTGGCGCGAGAGGGTCCCGATTTTTTCCTTGAGAACGGATTTATCAACGGTGACAATCTGCGACACGTTGACCACGCTCGGTCGGGGGAGGTTCGCTTCGCCCTTCAGCAGCAGGAGATTCCCGGGCGCTTTGGCCCGCGCCAGGTTCGAAGTGATTGAGCATAAGACGGTCGTTTGGATGCGGCTGACGTTGAATACATCGTTCTGGACGACAACGTGAGGCCGCCGGAAACCGGGACCGGAGCCGCGGGGCGTTCCAGTATCGAGCCAATAAACATCGCCCTGGGCGATCACCGTTTTTCGCTCTCGAGGACCGTACGCTTGTAGAGATCAAAGGCGGCCCTCCGAGCGTCCCTTTCCTCTTGCGTTTCAGGCGGTGAATAAACTTCGTTCAGGGAGTCGAAAATGCGACGCGACTCGAGTCTTTTCAGGTATTCTCTGACCGCCTCGACGATGATCTCACTTCGCGAACGCTTCTGCTCCTCCGCGGCTTTCTTGACCTCGTGAAAAACGCCTTCTGGGATGGAGATCGCAATTTTCATACCATTAGTATGAACAATGGTATGCCTTATGTCAAGCCCATAGAGATCTTTGCTTTCTTCCATCCCGATGATAGGGACGGTGCCTTAGGTTGCATCGTCTCACCCGAGTTCAGGCTTGCTCCAGGACAGGATCAGCGCATAATTAGCAGACAAATGGGGAGGATCATATTTCTATCAGCCTCTCCCATCGAGGGCGAGGGGATTCAATAAATAGGACCGTCCCCCAATTTTGCGTCCCCCGCCTACTTTTCCTTCGGCAGGAAGTTCTCCATGACCCAGACCTCGGACTTTGCCGGCTGTTCGCTTGCCGAAAAGGCGATATTCTTGCCGTCCGGGCTCACCCGCAGGAGCATCAATTGGGTCATGGACAGGCCGGCCTTTTGAGGTTCTCCTCCGGCCGCCGGCACGCGCCAGAGTTCCACCACGTCCTGGCTGCCGTCTTGCCGTCTTCCATAGAGGATGTTCTTCCCGTCCGGCATCCAGGCCAGGACCGTTCCGCTATGCTCCTCGGTCAAGTCCCGGGACTCAGCGCTATCGCGGGAGAGGATTCGGATTTTCCCCTCTGCGTTGAACGCCAGTTGTTGGCCGTCCGGAGATGATGCTAGCCAGAAGGGTCCCTTGGCTATCGGAAAGCGATAGATCTCCTTCTCGATGCCGGTCTCCAGCTCGAGCTGGATGATCCTCCGGAATTCATTCCCTATCCGGATGAAATAGATGGATTTGCCGTCGGAAGACCAATCGGGAGCGATTATGTTGCCCTTCCCGTCCACCCCGGAGTCTGCACGGGCGACGACCTTGGCCTCGCCCGTCTGGACGTCGACCAAGAGCAGCGC
>CAYOZW010000459.1:0-1663 GCA_964408495.1 uncultured Eubacteriales bacterium | reverse complement strand
TGCCCGCCGTGGCCGTTACCGAGGGTCTCCTGGCCGACTGCACGCGAGACGAGATCCAGGCCGTGGCCGCTCACGAGCTGGCCCATATCTCGCGCGGAGATGCTCTCTACGTGACCCTGGTCTGTTCCTTGGCCAATTTTTTGGAGAAGCTGCGGGCGGCCCTGGAGCCGGACGATACACCTCCCGAAGAACGGGCCCAAAGCGGGGGTGGCGGCGCCCCTCCCGTGCTCATCTATAGCGTTGTCACTCTGACTTCCATCCTGATGCATCTCCTCAGCACCCTGCTCAGCCGCGAGCGAGAGATCCTGGCCGATGCCGCGGCCTCCGAGATCAACCGCAATCCTGTGACCCTGGCCAGGGCGCTTTACAAAGCGCATCTCAAGAGCTCTTTCGTAGGGGATTTCAGCCTGACCTACAGCCCGCTTTTCATCGTTGCTCCCGCTTTAAGCAGTGAGGATAGAGAGGGTTTCTGGGACCGCCTCTTCAACTCCCATCCCCCGCTAATGAAAAGGATCAGGATTCTGGCCCAGCAGGCCGGTCTCAGGCCGGCCCAGGTTATCGAGCAAGTCTGGAAAGACCAAAGAATGAGAGAGGCTGCGCGTGAGGTGGTCCAGGCCTTGGAAGAGACTCGAGGAGCGGGCCCGGCCGGTCCTGGGGCAGGGCGCGAAGTCGCGGCCGAAGAGCAGAGGGTCTGGAGAATCAAAGACAAGGTCGGCCGCTGGCAGGGCCCTTTCAGCCTCGAGGAGCTCCTCTTCCTCCCCTATTTCTCTGCCCTCCGCAAGGTCGGCAATGTCCAGGAGGGAGTCGAGGCCCAAGCCCGGGAATTCCCCCAAGTCCGGCTGGGTTTACAAAGGCTGAGGAAGAAGATGCCGGTGGACACATCCAAGCACAAACATTGTCCCCGCTGTCGTATTCCATTGGTGGATACGTTTTATGAAGGTGTGGCCGTTCAGGTCTGCGGTCGCTGCGGCGGCAAGCTGGTCGATTCCTCTTCCATGGACCGGATCATCCTGCGACGGGAGGTCGCCTTTTCCAAGGCGCTGCTCGCCAAGGCCGCGAAATTCCGGGAAGAGTTTCTGCTCAACCCGGTGAAAAAGCAGCGGGCCAAGGAAAAGGATGTCCACGGCATCTTCTGTCCGAGCTGCGGCTACAAGATGCTGGCCAGGCCGTACAACTACCAGTATTTCGTCCCGGTGGACAAATGCCTCTCCTGCTCTAAAATCTGGTTCGACGCCGACGAACTGGAGATCCTCCAGGCCCTGATCGAGAAAAGGAACTGAATCTCAGAAGTCGACCTTATTTTTCCCTTCGTCAACCGCCTTGATGAAGGCGATCAGGCCGATCACATAGGTGTCCTGGTCGTCATACATGCACATGTGGCTTCCATTGGGACAAGAGAGGTAGCTTCCGTTCTGGACCTCGGTTGCCATCCACTTCATGTGCTCCGGGTCCATGGTGTCATGCCGGGCCCCGATGACAAGTGTGGGGATGGTAAGCTTCTTCAAGTCGGCTTTCCGGTCCCAATTCTCGAGCCGGCCCGAGATCCCGAACTCGCTCGGGCCCTGCATGGTGACGTAGACTTCCTGGTTTAGATGGGCGAAGGCCCGGTTGACCGGGTCAGGCCACACCTCCAGCCTGCAAATATGAGTCATGTAGTAATTCG
>CAYOZW010000458.1:0-1674 GCA_964408495.1 uncultured Eubacteriales bacterium | reverse complement strand
TGGCCATCACGATCGTGCGCCTGGCTCTTCCCCGGTTCAGCGCGATATCAGGGGTGGACCTTAAAATTGCCGACGTATCTGTCGGTCCTTTTCTGTTGCTGATCCTTGGAGTGACACTCCTGACGGGCGTCCTTTCCGGCGCCTATCCCGCCCTAGTCCTTTCGGCCTTCCGGCCTGTCCGCGTCCTCAAGGAGCGGGTGGTTTCGGGAAGGAAAGGATCCCGGTTGAGAAACCTGCTTGTCGTCGGCCAGTTCACGGCCTCGATCGCCCTTATCGTCTGCGCCCTCATTGTCTCCGGCCAGCTTCGCTTCATCCAGAGCCAGCGGCTGGGCTTTGACCGCGAGCACGTGGTTGTCATCCCTATCCGCGAGCCGGAAACGGCCGCCAAGGCCGGGGCGATCCGGACCGAGATACTGCGCTACCCGGAAGTGGAATCGGTCTCGCGGACCTCCGGCCTGCCGACGAGGATCAGAAACAGCATCATCAACGCAGGCTTCAAATCGGACGCCGGGGAAACGCTCAAGATGACCTATCGTTTCGATTACGTCGATGAGAACTTCCTGGACGTCTTCAAAGTCGAGCTCGCCGCAGGGAGAAATTATTCTCCCGGTTCCGAGGCGGATAAAGACGACGTCCTTGTTAACGAGACGTTGGCGAAAATGGCGGGCTGGGCTGACCCGATCGGGAAGGAAGTTCAGTTCATCCGGGGATCCAAGCGTGTCATCGGCGTCGTCAAGGATTTCAATTTCTTGAGCTTCCATGCGCCGATGGGACCGATGGTCCTGATGTTCGGGGAAGGAGACAACCTCGCCGTCCGGATCACGCCGGGGGACGTCCCGAAAACGATCGTCCTTTTGAAGGACGTCTTCGAGAGAAACACTTCAACCCAGCCGTTCGATTTCTTCTCCCTCGATGACGATTTCAACGCCCTCTACAGGAAGGAGCGCCGGACCGGGGAGATTTTTGGGGCTTTCGCGATCGTGGCCGTTATCATCGCCTGCCTGGGCCTTCTGGGGCTGGCTGCCTTCGCCGTGGAGCGGCGGACGAAAGAGATCGGAATACGCAAAGTGTTGGGAGCGTCAGCACCCTATTTAGCCTATCGACTGAGCAGAGAGTTTCTGGGGCTTGTGCTTGCCGCCAACGTCATCGCCTTGCCCATCGCCTATTTCGTCATGTCCCGCTGGATTCAAGATTTTGCCTACAGGGCCAGGCTGACGGCCTGGCCTTTCCTGCTCGCCGCGGCCAGCGCGCTTGTTTTCGCCTTCCTCACCGTCAGCACCCAGACTTTTCGGGCCGCCTCCGCCGACCCGGTGGAAACGCTCCGCTACGAGTAGTTTCGACCTCCTGAAAAAAAGCAATAGGAAGAGGCAGGCGGGATTGACAGGTTATCGCTTATCAAGTTCTATGATCTTGCTCTGGGTAATTTATCCCAATACCCAATAGACATCATTAAATAAACGGGGTCGTTAGGTTGACAAGCCGTCTAAATACCGCCTAAAATACAATTGCAGCAAGAGGCTATAGTCAAAATCTGAACTAGGAGGCAAACATGAACTTGCTAACGGCTCCCATCATCATCATCGGGCTGGTGGTCCTTTACATCCTGAATTCCATCAAGATCCTCAGGGAATACGAGAGGGGCGTAATCTTCCGGCTGGGCCGGGTGCTTTCCAA
>CAYOZW010000457.1:469-1696 GCA_964408495.1 uncultured Eubacteriales bacterium | reverse complement strand
ACGTGGACGTGGATGTCGAAGTTCTTGTGCAAGTCTTTGATGATGTTGAGCTCGAAGATCTTCCCCCGGACATAGCTGAAGGCGGCTTGGGCGGACTCCTGCATGATCTCGCCGAGCTGGCCCGTCAGGGTGAAATTGCCCTTGCCGTGGACCTTGGTCGCCTCAAAAGTCAGCAGCTCACCCCCGAACTCGGTCCAGGCCATGCCGATCGCTCCCCCGATCTCGGGCCTTTTATCGATCCCGGAACGTCTGAACTTGGCGATACCCAAGTAGGTTTCGAGGTTTCTGGGAGTCACCCTCTCGCCGTGGGCCTTGCCTTTCTGGACGACCCGCTTGACCAGCTTCCGGCAGATCGAGGTGATCTCCCGCTCCAAGTTTCTGACGCCGGCCTCCCGGGTATATTCACGGATGATTTTCTGCATGGCCGGGTCGGTGATTCTAAGGTTCCCCGCCTTGAGACCGTGGGCTTTCATCTGCTTGGGAAGTAAAAATCGCTTGGCGATCTGGAGCTTCTCATCCTCTGTATAGCCGGGGATGCGGATAACTTCCATCCGGTCGATGAGCGGCCGGGGAATGGGCTCGAGCATGTTCGCCGTAACGATGAACATCACCTGGGAGAGGTCAAAATCGGTATCGATATAATGATCCAAAAAAGTGCTATTTTGTTCAGGGTCAAGAACTTCCATCAGAGCCGAAGCGGGATCTCCACGAAAATCCATGCTCATCTTGTCGACCTCGTCGAGCAGGAAGACGGGGTTCCTGGTGCCCGCCCGCTTGATCATTTGGATGATCCGTCCGGGGTAGGCCCCGATATAGGTCCGGCGATGGCCGCGGATCTCCGCTTCGTCCCGGACGCCCCCCAACGAAAGGCGTACGAATTTCCTTCCCGTCGCTCGGGCCACCGACTTCCCGAGGGAGCTCTTCCCGACTCCCGGGGGACCGATCAGGCCCATGATAACCCCTTTTGGGTTCCTGACGAGCTGGCGGATGGAGAGGAACTCGAGAATCCTCTCCTTGACTTTCTCGAGCCCGTAATGATCCTCGTCCAGAACGCGCTGGGCCTCCTTGAGGCCCCTCCTCTCGCGAGACTTCTTGTTCCAGGGCATGGATATCAGCCAATCGAGGTAGTTCCGACAGACGGTGGCTTCGGCCGACATCGGGGGCATTGTTTCGAGTCGCTCGATCTCTTTGACGGCTTTCTCTTGCGCATCCGGAGGCATGCCGGCC
>CAYOZW010000457.1:0-459 GCA_964408495.1 uncultured Eubacteriales bacterium | reverse complement strand
AGCTCTTCGATCTCGTTCGGCTGATCCTCCTTGCGGGAACCGTAGCCTGTCCCAGGAGGAAAGACATTCGGCTTGGCATTCCGTCCCGCCGTTTTCTGACGCTCCGACCTCGGTCCTTCCCGCCGGAGCTTAGAATGAATTTTAAGGATCTCGTTCTCGAGCAGATAGTTCAGCCGCCGCGTCCTTTCCAACGTGTTGATCGTCTCCAGGAGGTTCTGTTTCTCTTCCAAGGGAAGATAGAGATGGGAGGCAATGATATCGGTGATCCTCTCGGGCGTCGTGTCCCGCAGGGCCGGGATGATGGATTCGATGTTGGCGTTCTGGTTGAGCTTGAGGTAGTCTTCGAAGAGCGCCAGGACCCTCTTCAAAAGCTCTTTGACTTCGGGGCTTTGGTCCTCGATTTCCTTGATGACCTTGGCCAGGACCTGATAATAGGGGTAGGTGCTCAGGTACTCGATG
>CAYOZW010000456.1:0-1744 GCA_964408495.1 uncultured Eubacteriales bacterium | reverse complement strand
GACCGTCCCCCCGATGCCGATCGAGACAACGGCCCAATAGCCGAGTGATCCGTTGCGGCCTTGACCCGCCATTGGCATAGAGAAGATTATAACCTAATTACTTAAGTCGATGGATATAGCCCAGGACGATCAGGACGATGAAAGCGATGAAAAGAATGAAAAAGGAAACGGAAAGTTCAGTCTGGACTTCTTCGGCCTCTTGCTTGACGTCCTTCTCCGGCAATGGCCGGGGTCGGGACAGACCCGCTATCATCTCAAACAAGAGGGCGAAGAGGAGGCCGATCACTAAAAAAGACAACCAATAGATGCCCAAAAACGCCGGCCCGGCCGGAGTGATCCAGATACCTCCAGCCCAAGCCGCTAGAAAGACAATTGTGAAAAAGACAAGGACACGCTGTTTGGACCTGATCCGGCGAACTACGACAGTGAAGATGATCGTAAATAAAAGAGCGACCGACAACGAAAACACGAGTTCAGCAAAAATCATGGGGACACCTTTCTGAAGGCCATTTTACCAACTTTTCTTCTCGGATTGAATCGATTATTTCTTTATCCCGGCCGGACTCACGGCTCGTCATGATATCGAGATCCCGACGGAGCTGATCAGAGGTCGGGGGCAATTTCATGGCTCTATAAATAGCATAACCGAAGCGGCCCAAAAATGAAATCCGCCGAAGCGCTTCCGGACTGCCTTGTTGTCCGACCGAAAATCGGCTATGCTTCTCTAGAAAAAACGGAGGCGGGAGGTCGACATGACGGGGCTCTATTTTCTTTTCCCGACGTTGCTGGTGATCTTCATTTCGTATCTTATTGTCAGGGCGGGGGCGGTCGCGCTGATGATCACGAGGATGGAGGAAAAGAAAGCAAGATTCCAGTCTCTCTCCGCCTTTTCGGGCACGGGCTTCACCACACGGGAGGCCGAGTCTGTCGTCAACCACCCCCAGAGGAGACGCATCGTCAGGCGGACTGTTGATTTCTGGGAAGAAGAAGAATAGGATAGATTCTTCCGGGCTGAAGATCTGAGCCCGTCACCGAGAGAAAAGAGCATTGGATATTGGAAGGAGGAAAAAATGAAATCCCATCGTCTTCGTAAGGTTCTTCGTCTCTTTGTTTTCCTGGCAATCGTCGTTCTCGTGGCTGGTTTCTCGACCGTCTGCAAAAGCAAGAACGCTGAAATGACGGAAAAAGCCGCGCCCGCAGGACAAGCAGAAATGGCCGAAACGCCCGACACAATGGCCACCTTGAGGGCCATCCTTGGCGAAGCCAAGGAAGACTTTCCGGGCGTGCAAGATATCGAACAGACGGAAAGCGAACTCATTGTCTATTATCGCTTCATCCCCAAGGACCCCGACGCCATACAGGAAGAGCTGGGCGAGGACCTGGCTCCGAAAATCAAGCAGGTCTATGAGACAGACAAGGCGGTGGATGTCATTCATTTTGACGTTTCGATCCCATTTGTCGAAGAAACGGGTGGGACAAGCTATAAAAGCCAGCTGTCCTTTGTCATGACTAGGAAGATCTTTATCGAAACCGACTGGATCGGTCTCCTCAGCCGCGATTTCCTCAAGGTCGTCCAGGACTTAAGAGCCGCCGAATAAATGGGAGTCCATTATCGGATCGGCCAGTCTTTTGGCTGAACGACCTCGAGGGGGGACTCTTTTCCGTCCCCTCCGTTTCGGTTTGTCAAGTGGGCAACTTCGATGATTCTTCAGGCAATGGTCACAACGGGACTGCCGTCGGCGCT
>CAYOZW010000455.1:0-1753 GCA_964408495.1 uncultured Eubacteriales bacterium | reverse complement strand
CTTTTTCGAATGCCCGGATATTGAGCTCGAGAAAGCGCTTGGGGACCAGGCCGGGGAGAGCCTTCTTCATGGCCTCCGGGCTGACCAAGTTGGTGATGGCCGTAAAGAATCCGAGCATGACCAGGTTGGCGAAAATGCGGTTGCCCATTTCCTCGGCGAAGCGGGTCGAAGGAACGCCAAAGGACTTGATCTTGTCCCGCGCGGGCTTGGATTTCACTAGGTCGGTGTCATAGATGAGCGTTCCGTCCTCGCGGAGATCCGGCTCGTATTTCTCATAGGCGTCTTGAGACATGGAGACGAGAATTTGCGGCCGGGTGATGTAGGGATAGAGGACGCGCTTCTCCGAGATCACCAACTGGGAGCTGCAGGCGCTTCCCCTCGCTTCCGGACCGAAGCTCTGGGTCATGGTCCCGAACTTATTGTCATAGAGAGAAACGGCCTTGCCGGTGATCAAACCGCAACGGATAATGCCTTGGCCGCCGTAACCCGAAAAACGGATCTCGTTCATGGTTTGACTCCGTAAGGGACAAATTTTTCGCCCAGGGCCTTTTGCAGATGCGTGTTCATGCAGTCGAGAAAGGTGGGCTTCTCCTTGTCCACAAATTTGCCAACGATGAGCTTGCCCTGATATTCGATGCCCACGGTCCGTGTATCGGCGCCGTGCTGAATTTCGGATTGGTCATAATAGTACTTGAGCAGATTCAGGCCGTCCCCCAGCCTGTTCCTCCGGGCATACAGAGTGACACAAGGAGTGATGACCTCAACGAAGGAGAAGCCCGGCTTGGCCAGCGCTTCCTGGATGGACTTGGTGACCCTCCGGATGTGGAGGGACGTCCAGCGGGCCGCGTAGGTGGCTCCGCAGGTTTCGACCAAATAGGGAAGGTTAAAGGAGTACTCGAAATTCCCGTAGGGCGCCGTAGAGAGATTGGCACCGATAGGAGAGGTCGCGGCCACCTGCCCGCCTGTCATAGCGTAGTTGAAGTTATTCACACAGATGACGGTGATGTCCATGTTCCGTCGGGCGGCGTGAATGAGATGGTTGCCGCCGATCCCGACGATGTCTCCGTCGCCGCTGAAGACAACGACCTTGAGCTCCGGATTGGCCAACTTGAGTCCCGTAGCAAAGGGGATGGCCCGTCCGTGGGTGGTGTGGAAGGAGTCGAACTTGACATATCCGGCGACGCGCCCGGTGCAGCCGATGCCGGAGACAACGGCGACCTTGTCGAGGTCGAGTTCGCTTTTTTTAAGGGCATCGGCGAACGAAGTGACCACCGTGCCGATCCCGCAGCCCGGGCACCAGATGTGCGGGATGCGGTCCATTCGGAGGAAATCCTCTATCGGGTTTTTTTCTTCGGCGAGTTCCTCGCGCTTCATCTGGCGGCCTCCTTAATGGCTTTCAATATATCTTCGGGATCGTGGACCCAACCTCCACAATGAGTGACACCGATGACGGGCGCCCGCCCGAAGGCGCAGCGCTCGACCTCGCGTCCGATCTGGCCCAGGTTGAGCTCGGGCACGACAAAAGCCCTAATTTTTCCGGCCAGCTCTTTGATTCTTTTTTCGGGGAACGGCCAGACCGTGATCAACCGTATCGTGCCGACCCTGATGCCGGCTTCGCGGGCGAGCTGGACCGCCCTGATAGCGACCCGGGAGGTGATCCCGTAGGAGATGACCACGACCTCGGCATTGTCGATCTGGTCTTCCTGCAGATCAATGATCTTATGGGCGTTCTTCCGGATTTTGTCGACGAGAT
>CAYOZW010000454.1:0-1760 GCA_964408495.1 uncultured Eubacteriales bacterium | reverse complement strand
AGTAGGCGGCGGCCGAGACCAGGGCGGCCAGGACGGTCAGCCAAAGTCCCACTTTAGCGAGAACATAGAACGGGCCCAGAATTTTCTCTCCCAAGAGGAGAACGCTGATAGTCCCGGTTTCCAGTCCCATCTTCATTTTGCCGAGAGCCGAGGCCGGGATATGAATGCCTTTCGCCGAGGCCAGGGTCCTGAATCCGCTGATGGCGATCTCCCGACCGATGATGATGACGCCCATCCAGGCAGGAACAGCTCCGGAGCCGACAAGGCAGATGAGCGCCGAGACGACCAGCAGCTTGTCAGCGGTCGGATCGAGGAGCTGGCCCAGGACGGTGATCTTTTTTTTCTTGCGGGCCCAATAGCCATCCAGCGTATCGGTGAGAGTGGCCAGGGCGAAGATGGTGAAGGCGACGATCTCTTTTCCCCGGAAATCGGAGAGGAGGACGACCACTAGGAGGGGCACGGCGAGGATGCGGATGGTGGTCAGAGCGAGGGGGCCGTTCATCGGGAGTCATATACTATAGCCTTTTCTCTAAGTCAATTGCGGAGGTCTCTTGCGCCGAAGGGGAACGACTAAAAAGAAATTCTCGCCGTCTTCATGAACATTCCCATCCAGGGGGATGCTATAATAGCATCTATGCGCATTCGGAAAGCGAGAAAAGACGATTTCTCCCAGATCCTCCGGATGGCCGGGAAATACAACCTGAACTACCTGGGCATGGAGGCTGATGACTTCTGGGTGGCTGCCGAGGGAAAGAAGGTCCTCGGCATCTGTGGACTCAGGAAGAATCCGGATTGCTTGGAACTCTGTTCCTTGGGCGTAGAAGAACTTCATCGCGGCCGAAACCTGGGGAAAAAGCTGGTCCAGAGATTGCTCCGCGACGTCCAGGGTGATATCCACCTGGCGACTGTCATCCCCGAGTTCTTCGGCCGTTTAGGATTTGAGAAAGTGTCTTCCCGTCCTCTCAGCATGGTCAAGACCGAGGACTGGTGCGCCGGCTGCACGCCGGATCTCTGCACTGTCATGGTGAGGAAGCGACAAGGATGAACCCTCCTGTGTTTCCGGAATTCAAGCTCGTCGGGATGGAGGACCGGGACATCCTGACCGCAGCCATCGCTCGCCGCCCCTCACCGGCTTGTGAATTCCATTTCGCAAATATTTTCTTGTGGCGGCATTTTGAACGTTCCAAACTCACCGTGATCAATGACAATCTCTGTATCCTTTGCGGGCCGCCTTCTGAGCCGGCCTATTTCCTCCAGCCGATCGGCGGAACAGAAATCGAGAAGACGGTTCGCACCTGCCTATCCTTCGCCCCGCGCCTCTCCCGAGTGACGGAGGCATTCGTCCTGAGATATGGCAGCCCCTATCGTGGCGAGCCCGACCGCGACAACTTCGATTATGTTTACCGGACGGAGGACCTGGCCCAGTTGAAGGGCAAGAGATATGACGGGAAGAGGAACCGCATCCGCAAGTTTGAACGAGGCCATACCTGTGAATATGCGCGCTATCACCGGGGAGACTTGACAGATTGTCTGCAGCTTCTCGAAGGATGGCTCAAGGTCAAGGCTGACAGCGACGGCTTTTTTGGACGGGTCTGGAGGACGGTGATCGAGGAGGCTCTGGAGCGCGGGGACGTGTTGGGGCTTTTGGGCGGAGTGTTCAGGATCGACCGCCGGGTTGTCGCCTTTTCATTTGGAGCAAAACTCACTCCCGATACAGCCGTCATTCCCATTGAGATTGTTGACCCGGGATATGATGGACT
>CAYOZW010000453.1:0-1799 GCA_964408495.1 uncultured Eubacteriales bacterium | reverse complement strand
ATTTTGTATCTAAAAATACGTTTTCTAAAAATTACCCCTCATATATTATATATACGCATTTTTTGTTCAGACCTGCCTTTTTTGTATCAAAAAGTACGTTCTCTAAAAATATCCTGAAAATAGTTACCAGTTGAATACGAATGCACGTCTCTCATTTGACTTCCCCCTAAACAAATATAAACAAAAATATATTCACTCTTGTTCACTGTTAATAAAGATAGTCCATCCCCAGGATTGACTATGTTATTGAATCTAAATGGACTTAAGTGGTGGAGCTGACCGGGATCGAACCGGCGACCTCTTGACTGCCAGTCAAGATGGCCAAGCAGACTTCACCCCCGTGTCACCACTGTGTAACAAAAAGTGCCTAAACTTCTATGATGATGTCATGCAAGCCCTTTTTTCATTCGGGGTCTTTTGAACCATACTTCTATCCGTGCCCTCAGTCGGAAGATTGAGTCTGCACACACCGTAATATCAGGCTTCGGCTCCTTATCCTCGCCGAGAATGCGACCTCGAGGGTCCATTAGTTTAAGCAGAAGGCAGCCGATGCGCTTCTCGTTTATAATCAATGAAAGCTCGCTTTTCTTTGAGAACGCGGTAGACAATCGTTAAGAGCCTCCGGGCCACGGCGATCTTCGCCGAGTTCGTCGGCTTTCTAGCCGCCAGCTTCTGATAGAGCACCCGCATGTCAAAATCCGACCTTACCGCCGGCCAAACGGCCTCCACCACGGCCCACCTCAGCCACTTGTCTCCTTGATGGATGAGCCGGCCGTGATAGCTCTTCTCTCCGGAAGCGTGAGTGGAAGGAATCACCCCGGCATAGCTATGGAGCTTCCCGGCAGATGAGAACCTCTCGATGTCGGCGATCTCTGTCGCCACAAGGACAGAGAGGAACTTGCCAAAACCCGGAATCGTGCAGATCAGCCGCGCACGTTCGTCGCTTTGGTAGATCTCCTTGACGAGCGCGTCAGATTCTTGGATCCGCCGCCCCAGATGGCCATAAGTCATGAGGAGAGCGTCAAGCATCTCCTGATCCTTCTCCGGCAACCTCAATTCCTTGAGCATCGCCATGCCCTTCACCCCAAAGAGTCGATCTTCCATCTCGACCATCTCCCGGACGTCTTCCTTCTGTTGTGCCAGCAACGCACGGATCCGATTCTTGATCTGCGTTTCCATCCTGACGTAGGCCATCCGATGTCTGAGGATCCGTTGTCGGGACCGATTCGTAGCCTCTCGTTGATAAACCGCGGGGATCAGGTCAGCTCGTAATAAATGCGCCAGCATCTTCGAGTCCCGCTTATCGGTCTTGATCTTGGCCTGGGCTATAGCCTTGATCTGCCACGGATGGGCCATTAGGACCTCTGCCCCCAGTTCCTTCAGCACATCCACCATCGTGTAGCTGGCCCGGCCGGCCTCGATCACAGCTTTCAGCCCCTCCTGGCTCCCCTCAAGAAAGTCCCTGACGTCCCGGCTGCGGTTCGGGACTACACCCGCTTTAACCGTGTTGCCCTCTTCGTCCAGGACGGTCATATGGGAATACCGTTTGTGATGGTCAACCCCCATGCATCTCAATGAAGCACCTCCTTTACGGCTCTTATAGTATCGGGCCACCTGGCAAAGTCCAGACTCCCGGCGGAGATGCATCACATCATCATGTTACCTCGCCTAATTTGGACTAACGGAGCCTAAACGGAAGAAATCCTAATTCAGCCAATTTCCAGGGGAAAATAGGGGGATAAGATGGCGGGGCCGACGAGACTTGAACTCGCGACCTCTGGCGTGACAGGCCAGCGTTC
>CAYOZW010000452.1:0-1806 GCA_964408495.1 uncultured Eubacteriales bacterium | reverse complement strand
CGCCGGTATTCGACATAGTCGGGGATGTGACGCCGGCACCAGGATTCGTCCTCGGAACAGAGCGACCACGATTCGACCACCCCCCACTGACTGTACGGCCCCCAGTGCATCATCAGCCCGAACTTGAGGTCCTGGAACCAGTCGAGCTTGCGGAGGACCAGAGGGTCGGTCTCCCGGTCCTCCGGCAGGGCGCGAGCAACGTCCTGGCGAGATGACCCACCCTCGCCGAGGATCAGGCAAAGGCCCAGTCCAATCAGTATCGCCATTTTTTTCATCGTCTTCCTCCCACCAGCCGAATCATCGGGCGGCGCTCATAACGATTTCTTAATGGAATTTGTCCTCAGGGTCAACCCTCGACCCCCGCAACGACGAAGCGAGCGGGGGCCCCGTTTGAGAATCGCCTGCGGTGGAAAAGGCTTCGGAAGCCAGAGAAAAAAAATTGGTCAGCGCTTGTTTTTTCCCTCAAGGGACTGGACAAGTTTCTGGATATTTTCCTGGCCCGGGTTGATCTCGAGAGACCTCTTCCAGGCCCGCAGCGCCTCTGCCGCGTTGCCCTTCTGGTAATGCGCCGTCCCCAGGAGGTTGAGAATCTCCAGGTTCATTCCGAACCGGGAGAGATAATTCGTGTAGTCGGTGATCGCTTCATCCAGCTGACCCAGAGAATGGGCGGACTTCCCGTGAAAGTAAAGGACCAAGTCCGTCGCCTTCTCGCCCGTCCACGGGGTGAGGATATCCATAATCCTTTGGTATTGGCCCTCGATGAAGAGACCCCGACTCAATCCCAGGGCATAATCGATCCTGGCTGGATCATGGGCATAGGCCTTCTCGAGAAAAACCAGAGCGTCCTTGTTTTTTTCCAGATTGAGCAACTGGAGACCCATCTCGTAATCGTATTCTCCGGCGGCCGAGACCGGCATGACCTTGGAGACGACAAGGGGACGTCTGATGCTGGGAGCCCCCGTGATCTCGAAGTCCTCGTCCTGGACCAGGAGCTCGGCTCCGCGGGAGTCCAGCACGGACACTCTGATTTTATAATAGTCAGGGGGGAAATCCTGGAGCGGAAATATTTCCAGAAAATCCGGGGCGTTTTGATACTCGCCGATTTTCTTGAGTTGACTTAGAAACGGGGCCTCTTTGCGGAGAACCGCATATTTCAGCTGTCCCCCGGACCGGACTTCCGGAGACAGACCCAAGACTTGAAAAAAGACGATCAGGTTCTCTTTTTGGCTGAACGTTTTCCGGGCCGGCGTCAGCAGTTGGCCGTCACGGACGCGGAAAGGGATAAATTCCTGCACCGGCGAAGCCCCTTTTTCCAGACCGTATCCCAAAACGAGAGGAGTCAGGGCCGGGAGGGCGTCTTCTTCCGGAATGGCGATGGTCCCCTCAAACGTCGTGAATTCCTTGGAGACCGTGTTTTTGAGCAGGAGGTCGAACTTGTAGGTCCCCGGGACCAGGGGGAAGAGGTCCTGGATGGCCAGCGCCTTGGCGCCCAGGTCCTGAATGTCCGGGCCGCTGAAGCTCAACGGAAACTCTTTCATATACTGGAAAACGGTGTTGCCGCTGGTGTCGGAAATCCGGCCGTCGAGCTCGTAATTCGTGCTGTAGGTGTCGCCGTAAGAATCGACGGAAATCTTCTTCGGCTCGATGGAATAGTGGACCATGAAGCGTCCCGCCTCATCCCTGATGACATAAAGTGAAGAATCACTGGGGATATAGTTCGCCGAGTAATCGACTTCGATGATATCCTTATACTTGAGCAGGGCCTCGGCGTATGTATCCTCGACTTTCTTCTGGGGATAAGAAAAA
>CAYOZW010000451.1:0-1808 GCA_964408495.1 uncultured Eubacteriales bacterium | reverse complement strand
ACTCCGCTATTTCCTGGAGCACGAGGTGGAATCGGGGGATATCCACGAGTCTGCCTTCATTCTTGGCGGCCATCCTTATATCTTCCGCTGTTCAGCATAGATGGTATCTCACCCTTCAGATGGAGTATCTAAAGGCCAGCTGAGTTTAGCTGTGGTCAGCGCTCCGTTCGCGCTTGCTTCGTTTGCTGCTGCTTTCTTATAGATGAGTTGACATCATCAGCCCGGTGTTCTTAGAAAAAGCGACCGAAGTCCGTTCAAAGCCGGATCGCGAGGCCTCCTCTGATCAGGAGACCGTTCCACACCCCGGCGTCGACGAGAAGATGAAAGTTGGGAGTGATGACGGCCTTGAGGCCGAGATTGAGCTGGACAAAAGGCACGAATCCCGGGAGGAAGAATTCGTCACCTTCCGCCTCCATCTCATTTTTGATCTCTTCGATGCTCTTGTTCACGGAGTCGCTGTATCGTTCCGACCCCGCGCCGGGGACGATGAGCTCGCCGGAATAAGAATAGGTGACTTCGGCTTGCTCCAGAGCAGAAGCGGTCGCTGCGCCCAAGCCCAGAGTGATATAGGGATGGACGACCGAAGAAGGGAACAGGTCCCAGCGAAGGCTCAGATGGAAAGACCAGGGCTTGAACAGGAACTCAGCCACCGAAGAAGCGCTGAATTGAGCGTCCTGTGGGGAGAAACCATCGGTCAGGGACAATTGGGAGGAAACTTCGGGCAGCGAGACTCGCATGGTCGTCTTTTCGACGGACAGCCCGATGCTGAAGGAGCCCTTTTCGCCACTGGGGTAATACCGGACCTCGAACCCGTAATTATCTCCGCCGGAGTCAAACTGGACTTCCTGGCTGTAGCTTTTCTCCATCAGATAGGGATAGTCCTCCTGGATATCCTCCAATATCTGGTCCTTCAGGTCTGTCTCCAAGGCGTCGGATAGTCCCTGTTCGATGGTCGAACGGAGAAGATTGACGCTCCAGCGCGAATAATGGAACCCGAATTCCCAATGGCCCTTGGTTTGAGACTGCGCAGGGAGAGCCAGCCCAACTAGGACGATCCCGAAAACGAGGATGATAGTTGTCCCAATGCGTTTCTTCGTCATGGTTTCTACCTCCGTTTATTTGCTAGCAGAAGCCGGTGCTGAGGAACAGCGTCCGGCGGTGCAGAGCTTGCTCATTCGCCATGGGATAATACAATTGAAGCCTAATTTGTTTCAAGAAATAGCATTGAATCCGACCAGGAAAACCCAGCTCCCGTTGGCCCGGACATCCCCCAAGGTTAGGAAATCTTCCGGCCGTTCCCCCCGGCCGCAGCCGAGAATACGAGTCCCTCCGTTCAAGGGCGGGCGTATTCCCTTTGTTCATGGTTATACTGATGGAAACGGTTCCGGCCCTCTTCTTTGGCCGTGTACATAGCGATGTCGGAGTTGCGGATGAGCATGTCGGCATCCTGGCTATCGTCGGGAAAAACAGAAATGCCGATGCTGGCGGTGATCGTGATCTTCAAGCCGTCAAATTCAAACGGCTTGTTGAAGGAGTGAAGGATCCGTTCGGCCACATTCTTGGCGACCTCGGCGGTCGGAATCTCGGGAAGAAGGAGGACGAATTCATCTCCGCCCCAACGGGCGATGGTATCGCTCTTGCGGAACATGCCGATCAGCCGGTCGGCCACATTCCTAAGCAGCCGGTCGCCGACGCTGTGCCCCCAGGTATCATTGACCTTTTTGAAGTCGTCGAGGTCGAGCATAAGGATGGCGATCCGGCTGAGGTCTCGTTGAGCGTGAGCCAGGGCCATCCCCAAGCGGTCGAAG
>CAYOZW010000450.1:0-1822 GCA_964408495.1 uncultured Eubacteriales bacterium | reverse complement strand
GGACCCTGCCTTCTTCCCAGGAAGATCCCCTCGAATCCCTGAAATCCTTCGCGATAGTCGAACAGAAAGTCATGGTGCCCATGCGCGACGGGGTCAGGCTGGCCACGGATATCTACCGTCCCAAAACAGACAAGCCTGTTCCGGTCATCTTATCCAAGACTCCCTATAACTTTAATTCCTGGGGGGACGGAAAGCTCAATAAACAGGGCTTCCAGCAAGCTCTGAGAACCGTCAGGCGCGGTTACGCCCTCGCGGTCCAGAACGAACGCGGCAGGTATTTCTCGGAAGGACAATGGGAGATTCTGGGACCGCCGACAACCGACGGGTACGATGCCATTCAATGGCTGGCCGGGCAGCCCTGGTCCAACGGCAAGGTCGGGTTGATCGGGTGTTCCTCTACAGCCGAGTGGCAGATGGCCGTGGCGGCTTTGGATCCTCCGGGCCTGGCCGCCATGGTGCCCATGGGATTCGGCGCGGGAATCGGACGCGTGGGGGAATTCTACGAACAGGGAAACTTCTACCGCGGCGGCGCGCACCAGATGCTGATGACCGCCTGGCTTTACGACTGCGGCTTCATCCAGACCTACAAGCACCGGCCGACCTTTCCTCCGGATATGTCGCGCGAGGAACTGGAGCGGATCTCCCGGTATTTTGACCTGGCGGCCGAGGTTCCGGAAGTGGACTGGTCCAAAGCGCTCTGGCATCTGCCTCTGATGGATATCGTTAGAAACTTGGGCGGGCCGCCGAGCGTCTATGATGAGATGATCCGGCGGAAGCCGAATGACCCCGCCTGGTACAAGGGGGGCCTTTACCATGACGACATGCCCTTCGGCGCGCCCGCTCTATGGTTCATCTCCTGGTTTGATATTTCGGCCAGTCCTAACCTGGCTCTGGTCAATCATGTCCGCTCGAGCGCCAAGGACCCGGAGGTGGCTGAGCATCAGTATGCGGTCATCGCGCCGGTGACCCATTGCGCCTACTTCGGGGGAAGCAAAGAAACGATTGTCGGCGAACTCAATGTCGGAGATGCGCAGTTCAACTACGAGGGGCTCATCTACAAGTGGTTCGACTATTGGCTGAAGGGAGAGGACAACGGAGTCGTCAAAGAAACACCCAAATTCCAATATTACATCATGGGTCTCAACAAATGGCAGACCGCCGAGACCTGGCCGCCGGCCAATGCGAAGATGACGGCTTTTTATCTGACCAGCAAGGGAAACGCCAACAGCGTCTTCGGGGACGGAAAGCTCACCTTGGACCGGCCGGGTCCGGAGGACAGGCCGGACGCGTTTACCTATGATCCGGACTATCCCGTCCCCATGAACGGGGGCGGATTTTGCTGCATGGGCAGCGAGTACAAGGCGGGGTCTTTTGACCAGCGGCAGATAGAGGCCCGCCACGACGTCCTCGTCTATTCCACCGATCCTTTGAAGGAAGGCGTTGAAATAACCGGGCCTGTCGAGATCACACTCTATGTCTCCTCGGATGCCAAGGACACGGACTTCACCGTGAAGCTCGTGGACGTCTATCCCGACGGAAAAGCCTATAATCTGGACGAAACCATCCAGCGCGTCCGGTACCGGGAAGGATATGACAAAGAGGTCTTTATGGAAACAGGAAAAGTCTACAAGCTCCCGGTGAGCTCCATGTCGACAAGCAACTTCTTCGCGCCGGGGCATCGCCTCCGCATAGAGGTCTCGAGCAGCAACTTCCCCAGGTTCGAGCGAAACCTCAACACGGGCGGCAATAACTTCGATGAGGCGGAGGGTGTCGTGGCCCACAACAAAGTGCACCATTCGAAAGCCTACCCCTCCCAGATCAG
>CAYOZW010000449.1:1199-1828 GCA_964408495.1 uncultured Eubacteriales bacterium | reverse complement strand
TTTGACATCCTTCTTTCGGACAAGGGCGCTATGCCTGGGATCGTATACGATGTTTTGTCCGCCATAGATAAGCTTCAGAGAGAAAATTTTGACCACAAGGGCTTTTATCTGGAAAGAGACGATCCGACGGGCGAAGCGTCTTTGTTGGCCAAGGGCCCCGCGACCGGCGGAGCGTTGAAATTGATAAAGCAGACGATACAACTCCAGTTCTACATCGGCACAATCCAGGACTACTCTTCTGCGCTTTTCTCTCTGGCAGAAGCGCTTAAGAATAATACGTTATCCGGCCTTGCGCAGAGGATGAGACCTTCCTATCTGGAACTCAGGGCCCTGTTGGGAGACATTTTAACGGCGCAACATCAATTCCGGCAAGAGGAGCATGTCTCATTATTGGCCCAGGTCTACCGGCGCGTCGCGGGTGTCCCTGGCATACCCGCCGAGGGGGGTCAGAATTCGTCCTCGCCAGCCCGCTTCTTGGCTCATAAGGGAGAAGAAGGTCCCTTGCCGGTAGATTGTCCGGTCGAAGTTGTCCCTGCCCAGGCCCAAAGAGTCGAGAAGGCCATTGAGATGATCCGCGGACTTTCTCTCGATCTGCCTGTGGGCCTGGGGAGGATAGATATAGGCAGAGA
>CAYOZW010000449.1:0-1189 GCA_964408495.1 uncultured Eubacteriales bacterium | reverse complement strand
CTTTCGGATGAATATTGTTTGGGTCCGGACGAGGCCGCGCTCGCCGCCTGCGGCCATCCAAGTTGAGGTCTCCCGGAACACTCTCTATCTTATAGCCGATTCCATCGAGGCCCTCACGGACCTCGAGCTCCTCCAGGCCCTGCTTCAGGGGGGCGCCAGGCTGGCTCTCAGGCAGAGAGCACGCTATAAGGAAGAGTGGGTCAGGGATGCGCTGGCCCGGCACAGCTTCATTCAGTGGCGGATGAGTTGGCATTTAGGGGAATAGGTCGTTAAAGGAATCCTTGACTTCGATGACACGCTTAAGGAACTTTGGGAACAAAGGGCCCGGCAAGGCGGGGTCTTCACCTACGATCCCTCCGGCATTAGAAATAAGGATGTGGAGACATGGAAAGTCTGGTTCAGCGCGGAGCGAGCGGCCTATGAGAAAGAGAGCGGAAAGAAAACCTTGGCCGCGAAAAATCCAACCGTATTCCCCACAGCTTATAGTCCGCAAAAGAACTTTACTAGGTTCTTGGAAGAAGAAGGTCCGGGAAGAAGACTGCTTGATCTGGTTGTTGCCGGCCAGCATATCGTCATAGATGTCAACAAAAATCCTATCGTTCGTCATCACTGTCTCATTATTCCCGATCCGGAAAAGGAATATGTGCAGTTTTACGGCCTGGCTGCCCTGAAGGCGGCGATGGCCGTCAAGAGCCTGAGCCGGTCGCCGGGGGTGGTGATACCTTTCAATCCTTGGGGGGGATTAGCTTCCGTAAATCATCTCCATGAACACCTGTTTTATGTCGATGGGCCGATGGCCATTGAGAAAGCAGAAAAGAAGGAAGAGTTGAGACTGGGAGAATCTCGCGTCCACACGCTTGTTCGTTACCCTGCCAGACCTTTAAGTTTTGCTATCGATACAAAGGGTGATTTCCAAGGGCCCTTCATGGCCTATGTCGCGAAATTGCAGCGCCGAGATATATCCTATCCTATTGTCTTCTTGGATGGATATATTTATGTCTGGCCATCCGCGATAAGGACCGATAATGATGGATCAAGACGTTGTGGTATGGCCGTGGCCGGGCCGGGGATGATCGGCTTTACCGATGTACAAACTCAGGAGGATTTTGACCTGATTCTCGGGTCGGACATCGAACGGGAGATGGTCGCCAGCAACATCGATAAGACCGTCTTCGATGGGTTACTTGAT
>CAYOZW010000448.1:0-1833 GCA_964408495.1 uncultured Eubacteriales bacterium | reverse complement strand
TTTCTCAGGCTTGAACTCGGTTTCGATTGTATGATATAAATGCCAGACTTGAGGTCCTTTCCGATAAGGAGTTTCTTGAGGCGGGCTTTTTATCCCCGTTGTCACAATCCGGCATGAGTAAACTCACTCTGGAGACGCTAGTGGAAGACTTGGTCCACCAACACCCGGAAGCCGTCGGCTTCTTGACCCGGCGGGGTGTCCGCTGCATCCGTTGCGGTGAGCCCCTGTGGTGTTCTCTGGGAGAGCTTTTTAGGGAGGACAAGGTCGCCGAGCCGGAGGAATTCCTGGCCGAATTGAACGAATATCTGGCTGAGACGTAGATTGAAGGAGGAGGATGGTCATGGAAAAAAAGCTTTTTCGGGCTCAGGCCAAGAAGATGCTCGGGGGAGTCTGCGGGGGACTGGGAGAGTATTTTGATATCGATGTCACCCTTATCCGGCTGATCTTCGTCGCCATCACCTTGGTGACGGCGATCATACCGATGATGATCTTCTACCTGATCGCTTGGATCATCATCCCCGCGGAGGAGCCGAAAGCCAGCGCGTGATTGACTCCCGGGCCTTTCTCAGATAAGAATGGGGGGCGGAGAAGGTCCGGTCCGTCAGGATGAATAAGGGAGAGATTCCTTTCGGGCATATTGCGATCGAGGGAGCGCCGAAGTCCCAAAAGAGCAAACTGGCCCAGATCCTGGGGCCGCTCATGGGGGGCCGGGTCGTCCTCGATCGGACAGAAAATCCTTATCTGAAGGATTTCTATGATGAGAAGGAAGGAGCCTCTTTTCTCTCCCAACTCGTCTTCCTGGTCAACCGCTACCACCAGCAGCTCCGGCTCTCCCAGAGAAGCCTGTTCGAGGAGAGGGTCATCTGCGACTACTTATTCGAGAAGGACAAGATCTATGCCTACCAAACGCTCGGCGACGACGAGCTGGTCGTCTACGAGCGGATTTACGGCATCCTGTCGGAGCGCATCCCCCGGCCGGACCTGGTCATTTATCTCCAGATCTCCCTGCCCACTCTGCTCAAGAGAATCGTCAAGGATGGAAGCCCGATGGAGAAGAATATATCCGAGAAATACCTGGGCGACCTGGTCGAGGCATTCGATTATTTTTTCTTCAATTATCAAGCCACCCCCTTGTTGGTCGTCAAGGCGGACGAGCTCAACTTGACTCGGGAGGAGGAAATCGCCGATATCGTCGATAAACTCGCCCAGATTAAGAAAGGCCCCTTATTTTATGTCCCCCAAAGCTATGCGCAGAGGGACTCGCGGAAGAAATAGATGCCCGGCCGGTGAAATGAGATAGACTTTACCTCAATCCCGTGATCAAGGCGGGATGGGGAGAAAGGAACGAACATGTCTGAAAAAGCCGAACTTCCAGTGACCGTCCCGTCTCTTCAAACCAAAAAAGAGAGCAAGGAAAAGATCGTCGCCCTGACGGCCTACGATTTTCCTTCGGCCCTGATTCTCGACCAGGCCGGTGTCGATATCATCCTGGTGGGCGATTCTCTGGGCATGGTGGTCTTAGGCTACGAGAACACCATCCCCGTTACCATGGACGAGATGATCCATCATACCAAGGCCGTGAGCCGGGCGGCGCGGCGCGCCCTGGTCATCGGCGACATGCCCTATTTTTCATTCCACCAGACCGAAGATATCACTATCGCTAATGCTTCCCGATTTCTCAAGGAGGCCGGAGCCAAAGGGGTCAAGGTCGAAGGGGCCTCGGAGAAGAGGCTGAAGCTCATCGCCGCGATGGTCGAGGCTGAAATTCCGGTCATGGGACATGTCGGCCTCACGCCGCAGTCCATCAACACCATCGGCTCGTTCCGCGCGCAG
>CAYOZW010000447.1:0-1849 GCA_964408495.1 uncultured Eubacteriales bacterium | reverse complement strand
GGCCTCGGAGAGAAGGGAGAATAGATAAATGAGGCCATAGGGAATCGTAAACGTCCGGCATTTCTTGCCCAGTGTCGCGGCGGCCGCCCTGCCCAAGCTTTCCCAGGTACAGGGCTCGGCATTGGCGATGTTGAAGATCTCTCCGCTCGGCGATGATTTCTGCACGCAGAGGTAGAGGGCTTCAACCAGATCCTGAACGTAGATGATACTTGCTTTTTTCCTTTCCGGGGAGCTGAGGATGATTCCTCTTGTCGCCATCTTGAAAAAAGGAAGGAAATCCCGGTCCAGGGGGCCGAAAACCGCGCTGGCCCTGATGATAATGACTGGAAACTGGCCCTTGAACTTGAGAGCTTCCTCTTCGCCGAGCCGCTTGCTCCGGCCATAGTGTGTGATCGGACTTGGCCGGTCGCTTTCCAGGACGGCTCGATGGCCGTCCGACGGGCCGGCCGCAGCCTGGCTGCTGAGGACGACGACCTTAGGGCGCCCCTTGAGGTCGCAGAGGGAGTGGAACAGACTTGCCGTTCCTCGCTGGTTTACGGTATAATAATCCGCCGATTTCAATGATCGTGTTTTGCCGGCGAGGTGGAATACGAAGTCGAGGTCGGCCGGAAGCGCAGGGATAGAAAAGAGGTCCCCCCTAAGCACCCGGACCTTCTTTTCCAGGAGTGCCTGTTCTTTTTTCGGGTTCCGGACCAGGACGAAGACCTCCGCATCCCTGGCCAGAAGGAGATCGATGAAATGGCTTCCGATGAAGCCCGTTCCACCGGTGAGCAAAGCCCTCATCGTTCCGATTCTATGAAATTTAGCAGTCCCGGTCAATGGCAACCGAAGTGGAGGAGACGGACAATCAAACACCCGGCAGCGCTCATCGTTATCATGGGGATGTTTCTCGGTCTTGTTCAGGCGTCCACCCTGACCATGCCTCTAGAGCAAGTGAAGCCGGGCATGAAGGGAAAGGGTAAGACCGTATTTCTGGGCGGCGAAATCAGGGAGTTCGACGCCGAGATCCTGGGCATCATCGAGAATAACCAGCCCAAGAGGAGCATCATCCTGGCCAGACTCTCCGGCCAAGGCCTGGAAAGCACCGGGATTATCCAGGGCATGAGCGGAAGCCCCATCTACATTGACGGCAAGCTCATCGGAGCGGTCGCCTATTCATTTCCATTCTCCAAAGAACCGATCGCCGGGATCACGCCGATCGGAGAAATGCTGGCCATTCCCGCACAGCCCGTTCAGGCCAAGCCTTCTGCGGTATCCTCACTTCCCCTCCGCTCGAGCCTGTCGCTGGCCGACCTGATGGCTTTCAATGATGACTTCTCGATGGCGCGTCCATCCCTCCTTTCCCAGGGGCAGACGATGACTCCGATAGGCGTTCCGCTCGTCTTTGGAGGATTTTCTCCGGCAGTCATCGAGGAGACCAGGACGCTGTTCACGCGCTCAGGGCTGAATGCCCTGAATTTAGGCTCTGCGGTTCAGACGGCAACTTCTGTTTTTGAAGCCGGAACGACCCTCCGGGAAGGGGATCCCGTAGCTGTAGAGTTAGTTGGCGGCGACCTGAGTTCAGCCGCCTTCGGGACGGTAACGTATGTTGACGGGGAGCAGGTCCTGGCTTTTGGCCATCCCCTCTATAACCTGGGCAAGGTCGATTTTGCGATGGCCAAAGCGAATATCCTGACCGTGATCCCAAGCCTCCAGAACTCGTTCAAACTGGCTTCGACGGGGATCCGAGTAGGTCGGTTCGTTCAGGACCGGACGGCCGGTCTCCTGGGCGAGTTGGGCAAAATGCCTCAGCCGGTGCCCCTGGAAATCCGGTTTCTCGAGCCCTCAGGCCGGACCCGGGAATTCAAGC
>CAYOZW010000446.1:0-1863 GCA_964408495.1 uncultured Eubacteriales bacterium | reverse complement strand
CGTTGACCTCTGCCTCAAAGCGCAGGCGGGACGTCAGATGGATCGTCCGGAGGGGCTGAAGATGGAATTCCCTTCTCAATTCGGAAGTGCCGAACGAAGTCTTCTCCACAAAAGAAGGAAATTTTCCCTCGAGGGCCGATCGCTCGGCCCCTGGGGAGAGGAAGAGGTACGTCAGGAACGCGTTGCTGCTCCAAGGTTGTCCTTCCGTGGATGGCCACAAAACCGCCAGTCTTCGAAAGGAGAGGAGGAGGTCGAACTTGAGGTGCGAATTCGGCGGGACATCCCGGCAGACGCCGGAGACACGATAGTCGTGCCGGCCAAACCTTGTCGTAACGGTGATAGTCTGACCGAGCGGATCTTCATCGTTGAAATATTTCCGCGCCAGGGATTCCGTCAAGACCGCTGTCTCAGGCTCTTCCAGCGCCGTCGCCGCATCTCCCCTTATCAAGGGGAAAGAAAAAATCCGGAGAAATGCCGGGTCGGCGAAAAAAACGCGGCTCTCATAAAAGGCAACGGTCGGGTCTGACATAGTCGACGCGCCTCCGGAGCCGGCCGTCCGGCTGACGACGTTGGGATCTCCGCCGAGGCTGTGAAGCCGGGCAAAATCGGCGATTTCCGGGAATTCTTCCTTCAGGGCTGGACCCAGCCCAGGCGGACAGCCCGCGCTCCGGTCGTGTCGAAGAGAATAGATACGGTCGTTCTGAACACGAAAGATGCGGTTTCCGTTCCGGTGGAAGCCGTCATAGCTCCGCTCAAACCGACAATAGAGGACAATAAGGATGAAAGCGGCCATGCCTGTCGTCAGGCCGATTAGGGTGATCAAGGAACGCGCTTTCTGGCGCTTCAGCTTGCGGAGGGCGATTTTGAAATAATTCCAGGTGAGTCCAGGCACGAAGCGGGTCCGGCCCGGCCGGCGGACCTTTTCGAATTCGTCGCCGATGGACGATACATCGCCCATGCCCATAGAGGCCTGCCGGAATGATTCCTCTTCGGTCATCCCCCCGCGGACGAGAGCCGTGACTTCGTCCCGCAGGACCGCCTCGAGCTCGGCGACGTAGCTGTCCTCGAGGGATGGACTCTTGGCCAGGCCTCTTCTCCAGGACTTGATGGCGTGTTCGAGGTCGAACATCGGTTTCCTCCCGGGGGATTAGTCGCCGGCCCCGGCGGGCGCCCAGAGCTTCCAGAGAGCGTCCTGAATGCTCCGCCAGCGTTCTTTTTCGGCCTCGAGCTCCTTCCGGCCCCGCGCGGTCAGGGCGTAGTACCTCCGCATCCGGTTCTCTTCCGAGAGGCGCCATTGGGAGCGGACAAGCCCGTCTTTTTCCAGCCGGCGCAGGACGGGGTAGAGCATCGCGCTCGACCAGGTCATCTTACCCCCTGAGACGCGGCGGACCCGGAGGAGGATCTGATAGCCGTAGCTTTCTCCGGACAGGAGAAGCGAAAGGATGATCGGCTTGGCCGATGCGGCGACAAGAGTATTTGACGACATGACATATGTCCTTTCACATGATATGTGACATCATTACATATGCGAGAAACATGCCAAGTTTGCTTCCCGAGATTTATAGGGGAAGCTGAAAGTGCCCGGCCGGTCCGGTGTTCGGAAATGACCGAAAGGCCGTCCGGCTCCGGACAGCTATTCATAGCGCAGCAAATCTGCCGGATGAGCAACGCCGGTCCCCGCGTCCCTGGCCGCCGAGGCCCGGAGCATATCAAAAAAGGCCAGAGAGAAAAGTCGCAGTTGGAATGCGCGGACGACGTCACCTATTTCTCCAACAAACGTATATATATTTGAAAGGGAGAGCTCATGAGGCTTGTATCGAGGCTCGAAGAGATCATCCTCCTGACCATCTGGAGGCTGGAGAG
>CAYOZW010000445.1:0-1868 GCA_964408495.1 uncultured Eubacteriales bacterium | reverse complement strand
TCGGGACTTTTCCCCGAATCCTCACAAAGGTGTACTGGCCGATGCTCTTGAGCTTATGCGTCTCCGCATAGGTGCTCAGAGCGAAAACGGCGGTAAAGAGCACGATGAATACTAAAACTTTCTTGTTTCTCATCCACGCCTCCTCATGATTAGGATTGCCAGAGAGAGAAATATAACTCTATGGCTGATATCTATATAATAAATATGAGCGGGTTTGTCAATAGGACCTTAGGCTAATTCCATTAAAAAAGGGGGGGCGGCCTTCGAGCCCAGGAAATGGCGGACAATCGTCCGGACGAGCCCCGAATCCCGGGATTCCTTCCGTAGCGCGCCCGCAAAAACGGGCGATGTCGGCAGACCGAGGGCGACGAGGCTCCGGAGGAACTGGCGCGCGTCAGGGATATCGATCTCGGGATGGAATTGGATTCCCCAGACCGGCCGGCCAGCGGCCCTAATCGCCTGGACCGGACAGGCCGGGGTTGAAGCCAGGACGCGAAAATCGGCGCCGAGGCCGACGGCCTCGTCAAAATGACTGCAAAACGCGTAGGCCGTGCCTTCTTCCCCAAGAATATCGCCCTTCACAAAGATCTCGATCGGATACCAGCCGACCTCCGGTTGGGGAGAGCGGCTGACCCGGTCGGGTCCCCCGAGGGCCAGGGCAATGAGCTGATGGCCATAGCAGCTGCCGAGTGTAGGATACCCAAGCGCTACCGCCTCCCGGATGAACTCGACCTCGTCTTCAACCCAGGCATCCCTCTCCAAGACCGAGGCCTCGGACCCCGTCAGGACGAGGTGGCTGAAATCCCCCTTCAATTCCGGGAATCGTCCCGCCGGCGCCCGGAAGGACTCAAAAGGAACATCCAAGAATTTCCCCCAGTGTTCGACCGGCTTGTAAACCGAAGGGTCGATCGAATTATCGATGACGGCCACCCGGATATCTCTTTTTTTCGGAGTGTCCATCGCCTCTGTTCCTGAGAAGGTCCATTATAGCCGGGGCAGAGAAAAACTCAAACACGGCTCTTTCTTGTGCCCTCTAATTCTGCTATAATCTATCCTTGCCTTAAGGAGAGGACAAGCCGTGCACAGTGTCGAAGAATCCACCGAGCTTCATGTCATCACGCCGAACGATCCGGGAGTCCTTGGCCGGGTGCTGGGAACCTTGGCCAATGCCGGCGTCAATCTCAAGGCGCTCTGCGCCTACTCCCAGGAAGACAAGGGGCATTTTCTGCTGATCACCGCCGACAACAAGAGGGCGGAGAAATGTCTCAAGGCCATCGGTTACAAGGTTAAAACGAACAAGGTGGTCACGATCGAGATCGGCGACCGGATCGGAGCGGGAGCGGAAATCGGCGCCCTCTTGGGCAATGCCGTCATCGACGTCGAGCACTGCTACGGCACTTCGGCCGGGGTCGGACGCGCCCTGCTGGTCTTCAAGACCAACAACTCAAGAAAAGCCTTAGAAACTCTGAAGTAGCCGTTTCGGCGAAGGTCTCTCTTCCCTACTTCAAGGGGGTGATCCTGAAGATAACGCCCTTGGGGTCGGGACAGGTCAAGAATTCAGTCTCGGAGACCCAATCATCCTCGGGAAGCTCTTCTTCCCTCTGCTTGGTGGTCAAGAAGGGAAAGAGGCTGTTGAGAGCATAGATACAAACCCTCTTGCCCTCGGGGATCTCGATCGTTCCCTCACCCCGGATGGTGAACGTATCGCCGACCTTGTGCCGGGCCCCACAACGCTCCTTGACCTCGACCACATCGACCTTCAATTCTCGCATCCCTCCTCCTTTCGACCCCAACTATACAGACTCTCCCCGGGAATTGCAAACAGGCTTTGGCTCCCTCGCTGTCCGGAAACGGCCGGTTGTGGAAAT
>CAYOZW010000444.1:0-1916 GCA_964408495.1 uncultured Eubacteriales bacterium | reverse complement strand
CTGGAGGAGATCTGCGGCTTCCGGCAGCCCATCACCATCTCGGTCTTGCCGCTCAGCCCCTACGCGGAAGAGACGGCCAGGGTCGCCCATGAAAACGGCCTGGAAGTCATGCTCCATCTGCCCGGCGAATCCCTCAACCACCAAGAGGACAACGACTCCACGGCCGGCCTCATCCGGTCGGACATGAGCCAAGAGGACATCCGGGAGATCGTCGAAGAGTCCATCGCCCGCGTTCCCTATATCCAGGGTGTGAACAATCATATGGGCTCAAAGATCACCCAAGAAGAGACGGTGATGCGTCCTATCCTGGAGGCTTTGAAACGCCGCGACCTCTTCTTTCTCGACAGCCGCACAACCGCCGATTCGATCGCTTTTGACCTGGCCAGGAAGATGGGCCTCCCCAGCGCTTACCGGAACGTTTTTTTAGACACTCCGGTGGGAGTGGAGACCTCCAAAAAGAAGCTGAGCGAGCTTCTTCGCATCTCCCGGAAGACAGGCCGGGCCATCGGCATCGGCCATCCCTTTCCGGAAACGTTGCAAGCCCTCCGTGAGGGCCTCCCTCTCCTGGCCGGATCAGGCGTCAAGATTGTCTTCGTTTCCGAGATCATCCGGCTGGAAAGGAATAAAACCGTCCGCCCAGGCTATAATGAATGACGCCGGACAGGCCCGGCGCAAACCGGATTGCATAATTCGGCGCCATTCGCTATAGTGAACTCGAAAAAAGGAGGAGACCGATGAAAAGAAAATCGTTGCTCGGCGTTGCCATAGCGGTCGCCTTGATTTCGCTTATCTTATCCGCCTGCAAGGGCATCTCGCCGGAGGAGCTGAAAGCCTCGGTGGAGATCATCGAGATGAGCTCCAAATGGGTGGAAAAGGCCTACCAGCCCTGGCCCCCCAAGCTCACCCTGGTTCCGACGATATCATTCCGGATTAAAAATGTCTCGGACAGGCCTCTCAATTATCTGAACTTCAACGCCATCTTCAAGTTCCGGGACGACCAGGAGAATCTGGGAGACAATTTCTTGGCTGCCATCCGCAAGGAGCCCATCCCGCCGGGAGAGGTTAGCCCGGTCATCACTCTTAAGAGCAACTTCGGAGTGGAGGGCAAAAGCCTGGCCTCATTCAAGGATAACCCCCAATGGAAGCCGATGATCTGCCGGCTCTTCATTCAGTCTAAGGGCTCCCCGCACGTCCTTCTCGGGGAGTATGAGATCTCCCGGGAGATTGACTTCAAAGAGCCCGAGCCGGTGGGAGTCGAAAAGAAAGACGAGGAAAAGAAGGGCTGACGCTGCAGACAAGGACGGCCACGTGAACACCATCATCCCTCAGCGTCTTTTTTTGACCAAAGGCCGGGGTCAGCACAGGGAAAAGCTGGCCAGCCTCGAACTGGCCCTCCGGGACGCCGGGATCGCCCCCTTTAACCTGGTCAAGGTATCGAGCATCTTCCCTCCCAACAGCAAGCTCATCTCCAGGGAGGAAGGGTTGAAGGCCCTGCGCCCCGGACAGATCATTTTCCTGGTGATGAGCGAAAACTCAACCAACGAGGCCCACCGTCTCATCTCCGCCTCGATCGGATTGGCCATCCCCAATAACCCTGTCCACTATGGCTATCTCTCTGAGCACCACAGCTTCGGGCAGAATGAGAAAGAGGCCGGGCTGTATGCGGAGCAGTTGGCCGCAGAAATGTTGGCCACCACCCTCGGTCAAGACTTTGACATCAGCGAGATCTGGGAGGGAGAAGAAAAGAAAGTCTTTAAGATTTCTGATGAGCTCCTCGTCCGGACGCGCAATATCACCCAGACGACCAAGGGGGAGAAAGGGCTCTGGACAACCGCCCTGGCGGCAGCAGTATTCGTTCCTTGATCAGGGAAAGCCGAGGGGGTTCGGCTTTAAAATTTTGATGTAGTTTTTGGCCT
>CAYOZW010000443.1:0-1927 GCA_964408495.1 uncultured Eubacteriales bacterium | reverse complement strand
ATAGCCATGTTGTCCGGGCTGACCCTCGGGACCGGCCATTCATGTTCCCAGTAATGCCCGGTCAGCTGAAGGTTGTTGGCCGCACAATACTCATAATACGGCCTGGCCCAGTTTTCGATGAACAGACCGAGTGTCGTCGAATAGAAATTGTGCCTGACCGCCCGCCAATCGCCCACCTCTTCGAAAAGCGAAGGCAGCTGCGAGCGCAAGTCATAACCCCATTTCTTTTGGAAAGCATCGAAAATATGAGGAGTGAAGTTGACGATATCCGGGCCGCCCACCGGGCTGATCTGGGCTTCGTCCTGGAAACTGCCCGGGACCGTAGCGCCGAACTCGTCGCCGATGGTCCTTTTATAAGCGCTGAGCGTGATATCGAGGAATTTCTCCGTGACGTCGGGGCGCATCAAGTCGACATAGCTAAACCCGCCGTACCAGGGAGACGGCTTGGCCCTCTGGATAGAAAATATATGATATTCCCCCGCTCCAAGATTGGCTACCTCTCCCGCTTGACTGGTCAAGGTGGTGATATCGTCGAATCCGGAATCCGTCCTCCTCAAGACGACCGCAGGCTTTTCTTCAAAGAACGTCGGGAGACGGCCGGTTTTCGACCATTTCAGTCCCAAGCCTACAGAATCCGGCATTTCGGCCGGCACATGACCGCCAGCGAATCCTGAGGGATAAGAATTCTCATCATATATCCAGACCTTCATCCCCAATGATTTTCCCGTCATGACCGCGTGCCGGCAAAGCTCCAGCCATTCCTCTGAGAGATAGGGTGTGATCAGGCCGGGACGGGGGTGGATGAAGACGCCACCGATGCCCTTGGATTGGAAATCGGCCAACTGGATCTCGATCTCCTCTCTGCTGACCCGGTCGTTCCAAACCCAGAGCGGCGCGCTCCGGAATTCCGCAGGAGGATCCTGGAACGCCTTGCGGACTGCTTCATAGGCGTCTCCTTCGACTCTCTTCTGGCAGTGAATCATAGCCAAACTGCCGACCGCTAGGACTAGGCAAGAAATGAGTATTTTTCTCATGGCTTCACTCCAAGCAGAGGATATAAATATGATGGACCGGGTTTGACGATATATAAAAAACAGGAGGTCGGATAAGGCAACGCCCGGAGGGTCATTGCCTGTATCTTAATCAATCTTGGCCGCTAAAAACAAGATTTTATCCGGATTGGGGCGGTCTTTGGTCAGAAGACGGGAGGCGAAAGGCGATAGTGGCGGAGAGGGTGGGATTCGAACCCACGGTCCCGGCGTAAACCAGGACAAACGCTTAGCAGGCGTTCCTGATCGACCACTCCAGCACCTCTCCGCGCCAAGCGGCCTGTTTATTCTAGCATGTTTTTTCCGGCGGAAAAAGACTCGGCCGGCGACAGAGAGAGAGGATGGCGGAGGGAGAGGGATTCGAACCCCCGTTCCGGAGACCGGAAAGCGGTTTTCAAGACCGCCGCCTTCAACCACTCGGCCATCCCTCCGGCGGAGCTTCTATTGTATCTAGGCCAGGCCGCCCGGGCAAGCAGGCTCTGCATTTGGGGATCAAAACTGGTAATATCCGGTCCAGAGGCCGCGGAAAAAATGCCGAGCATTGATCCCGAGATTCCGGGTGTTGTATCCGCCCTCCTGGACGATCAAGGTGGGATATCGGATGGTCCCGAGCATCTTCCCATTGACTTCGAAGTCCTTGGCCGTGAGCGGCCAACTGCCTGTCGGGTCTGCCTTGGCTGTATCCAGTCCCAGGCTGATAACAACGAAGGATGGCGAGAAACGATTGATTTGGCGGATGGCTTTTTCCAGAGTCGACCTGTAGAGATCAGCCGTGACGGTTTCCGGGAGAGGATAGTTGATGTTGTAGCCCGACCCCCAACCCTCCCCTTTTTCATCCTCGAACCCGGAGAAATACGGGTAGCTGAAGCTCGGATGCC
>CAYOZW010000442.1:0-1937 GCA_964408495.1 uncultured Eubacteriales bacterium | reverse complement strand
TCATTTCGAAACTCAAGAGCAAGTATGAGAATAAAAAGCGCTGGGCGGATATCAATGAGTGAATGGGACCATAAATTTATCGATCTTGTTTTTTTTCTTAGAGTTGCGACAGCCAAGCAACCTATTCGCTAGGGTGTTCGAAGATCACGTGCCTTTTTTCCAAACAATCGTTTTCGTTTTCCAAAGGGGAGCGGTCGCGTCGCCCTCCGTCGCCTCGGCGCGTTCGAGGCAGGAGAAGGTCAACGTCGAACCCGGGGCCGCTCCGTTCAGGATCGAAATGAAATGGTCGGCGTTCCGGACCTTTACGCCGTCCACGTCCGTGATCAGGTTCAGGAAGAGAAGACCGGAATTCTCGGCCGGCCCGCCGACAGCGATCATGGTGACCAGGGCGCCGTCGATGCGCGTCTTCCCCAGGGCCTGGGCCTGCGTGGGGGTCAGATCCGAAACGAAGAATCCCCGATCTCCCCTGTCCTCGAGGATGATCCCCGCCATCTTCGCGGCGGATGCCGCGGCATCGATGAACGATCGGGCGATAGCTTCGGTCTCGAAATACGCCTGGATGCTGCTGTTCGACGTCAGGGCGACGACCACGAGCCATTTCTGGCCCTGCGGCTGGGGCCGGAGGCGTAGTACATCCGCAGCGAGCTGAGGAGCCTCATCGCCATAAAGGCCTCGCTTGGGCCATTGGCCGCCTTGTATCTGAACCGGATACCTTTCCGGCTGACCGAAACGCCCGTCAGGGGGCCCTGCCAGTTGTTCGTCACGTTCATGAACATCCCGGACTTGACAACCGCCATAGCCGCGTCGATCTGAGCCGTGGAGAGGCTCTCATCAGGCCGGTGCCAGTACCACTCGTGGGCGCTGGGGAGGGGCCAGGCGGACGGCGCCTGGGCCTCTCGAATCCCCTGTCCGCAGTCCGGCCGCGCCGACGCGAACGGCACCCGGATGACCCCGAAGAAGGTCACGAGACCGAACGCAACGACAAACCTTGAAGCAGGTCTTTTCATGATATCCTCAAAGAGGAAATTCTTCAGATCGGTCTTTTCCCTCACACCAAGAGGATATCCGGGCGTCTGGAAGGAGTCAAGAAGTTAAAAAACATGCCTTGGCTGCTGCTTCTGGATGATAATAAAGCATTTAGTAAACTTATAATCAATAAAAAATGGCCTAAATGCCAATTTCTGGGCCTTGAATGGGCGCTTAAGCCGGCCAGCCCCAAAGACCACTTCAACAAATTATTAAACGATGATTTTGGACCAGAAAAGGCGATTTAAGGCCAGGTTTTTAGCCCGAAAATAATCCTTACGCTTTTCTTATTAGCGAGATACATCAGCCAAGGCACGGGATAATGGGCCCGCGCCGCCTCAGGCCGGGAGTTTGCCAACCGGCGCGCAGGTCATAGAGAAGTTCATCCAGGCTACGGGCGGGCGGGGCGCGTGGGAGAACCTGAGCACGCTGAGCTATAAGGTCAAGGAGCAGGTCACAGCATCCGTAAGCACCCGGGCATGCTGTCATGGCGGGCTTGACATATTCCTTTGATAGACTCTTATATTTCTCACCCGAATGCTTTGAGATATCAAAATTGATGAGGTGCTAAAATTCCGTAATTTTCCTGCTGAAAGGTGTTTCTATACCGGTAGATTTTCTCCCCCATCACAGGAGAACAAGTCATGGATCTCCTCGATCTCTACAAGAACATGTACAAGGCCAGGGCGTTCGAGCTTGCCCAAGCCGCGCTGTGGCACCAGGGCCTCATCTCTGGAGAATTCCATCTTGGCACGGGTGAAGAGGCCGTGGTGGCGGGCGTAGTTGCCCATATCGAGCAGGGAGACGCGGTGGCCATCGATCATCGAGCAACACCCATCCGTTATGTGGAGCTCCACATAAGGGGTGAAGATTGATCCGCCCGAATTCTCGTCCCGGCCGATGTCCGTTGT
>CAYOZW010000441.1:759-1942 GCA_964408495.1 uncultured Eubacteriales bacterium | reverse complement strand
AAAGGATTCCCGGTTCGGCCATGGGGACACCGCCTTTCGTGTCTCCAAGAAATTGCTCCTCCAGGCCGCCCTCCCCCGCTTCGCGCGGGTCGGTGATGCCTTCGAAGGCGGAGTTCTTGTCCACAACCTTTCGCTCCTCCAAGGGGACGTTGTCATCAGCGCTTCTGCTTCGGGCATCAGAATGGAGGAGGAACAAGAGGTGCGCCGGCTCAAGCTCCGGCCCGGGGAGAGCCAAGAAGTCCTCTACGCTTTCAGCGTCGAGAAGCCCGGCCGGGCCGCTTTCCGGTTCCGCGCCTCTATGGGTGAAGAGACGGATGGGCTCGAAGTCGAGATCCCGCTCAACCTTCCCCGGCTGACGGAAACCGTTGCCCTGTTCGGCGAGACCCGGGATAAGGTCTCCGAGAAATTGACTATCCCGGATAGTATCTTTCTTGACCAAAGCCGAATCGAGGTTCAGGCTGCCGCATCGGCTCTCCTTGGTCTGAAAAGAAGCGTCGATGAGCTCGGATATTTTCCTTATCTCTGTCTGGAACAGCGGCTGAGTGCGCTCCTCCCCTATGTCCTTGCCCCTCAACTGATCTTGGATTTCGGACTTAGCCGCCTAAAGCCGGAAGAAATGCGGAAAATCGTCGCCCGGAGTATCGATGAACTCTCTGCCTATCAAAAGGACAGCGGCGGGTTCGGGCTTTGGCCGGACTCGTCCAAAGAGGCCCCTTTTCTGACCGGGTACGCCGTCCTGGCGCTCATTAAAGCGGCGGAGAGCGGGTATGTCGTCGACCCGGACCGTTTGGACAGGGGGCTTCATTATCTCGATGCCTTTCTTCGCGAGAAATGGAGCCCGGAGAGATGGCCCTTCAGCCCGGCGGACTGGGAGACGACCAGGGCCTTCTATCTCTATGTCCTCGCCCTGGCCAAGCGGTCGCAGCCAGCCTTTGCAGAGAGACTGTTTGCCGAAAGAGGCGGCCTCCCCCTCTTCGGGAAAGCCCTTCTGCTCAAAGCGCTTCACTATGGAGAGGGTTCCTTAGAGGCGCAGAACTCGCTCAAGCAAGAGTTGCTCAACACGATCAAGGTTACACCCGAAAGCGCCCATTTTGAGGAGGACGAAAACCGGGGAAGCCGCTGGATCTATTCCTCGAATATCCGGACCACCTCGATCCGGGCCTTGGCCCGGCCGTCGGCCGGG
>CAYOZW010000441.1:0-749 GCA_964408495.1 uncultured Eubacteriales bacterium | reverse complement strand
AACAGGGTCGCCGAATTTCTTACCCATAAGATATTCAATTCTCGACATGGCGTTTCGGATCTTTTCCTTTAGCTCTCAGGGTAAGCTTTTCTTACGATAATAATGTATGCAAACGCTTGTTGAAATCGGGAGCGAACATCCTTCCCTTGCCGCGATGGCCCGCTGGCTGGTCGCCAAGCAGCGTTCCGGCCAAAGGTTTTCGACTCAAGAAAACCTGTTCATAATCTATGCCCTGAATGATTATTTCCGGAGTGTTGAAGGTCCGGAGGCCGAATTCCATGGAAAGATCACGCTGGCCGGAAAAACCCTGCTGGAGGACGATTTCGAAGGGGTCCGGAGCGAGCTCAAGCAGGCGGAAATCCGAATCTCCGAGCTCAGCGCCGGAGCCGGAGGTAACCTGACCTTTCAGGCGGAGAAGCAAGGCGATGGCATTCTGTACTACGGAGTCCGGATGACCTACGCTCCCCGGGGCATTCTTCCGCCCCGGGATGAAGGGATCGCCGTTTCGAAGCGTTTCGAATCCCTGGACGGGAAGGCGTTGGAGGTCATTTCCCCCGGGGCCCTTGTCGTCGTCACTCTGGAGATCGCCGCGCCGCAGGAGTGCCTTTTCCTCGTTATCGACGACCCCCTGCCGGCGGGACTGGAGGCGGTCAATTCCCAGTTCCTGACAGAGAGTACCGAGCCGCAAAGGATTCTTGAGGCCGCAACTCTATCCCAGGCGGAGCCGTGGTGGCGCGGCTTCAACCATT
>CAYOZW010000440.1:0-1950 GCA_964408495.1 uncultured Eubacteriales bacterium | reverse complement strand
CGAATCCGAAGCGCAGATAGTGGTCCATCTCGAAATGGTCGCCGGGAACGATCAGGGTGCTCTTTTCCCGGATAAGCCGGTTGACGAGCTCTGTGGAGTTGATCTCATGGTGATAGCGGGCATAGGCGATGGCGCCGGCTACCGGCGCAACGCAGGAAAAGAGATCGGGCCGTTTGTTCAGCCACGACTCGATCAGCGGAAAATTCTTCCGCAGGATCCCGCGGGTTCTCTCCAGGATCTTGTCCCTCTTTCCGGAGGCGAGGGCGATCCTGGCGATGCGGTCACTGAGGATGCTCGGGGAGATGGTCGTGTAGTCGTGGTATGGCCAGGTCTTTTGAACGAAGTCCTGCGGGCCGATGATCCAGCCGATCCGGACGCCGGGGAGGCCGTAGGCCTTGGAGAGGCCGTTGACGATGACGGCCCGGTCTGATTTCCCCCAGAAACTCGGAGACACCGGACCTTCTCGCTCCGCGCCCTGATAGACCTCATCGGCAATGATCCAAGCTCCGACCCGGTCCGCGCTTTCGACGACGGCCGACATCGCCTCCGGGCTCAGCACCGCTCCGGTCGGGTTGTTCGGGTTGGTGACGATGATGAGCTTCGTCCTGGCCGTCACCAATTTTTTAAGATCATCGAGATCGGGGGCCCAGCCGAGCTCCTCTTTGAGCCAAAAGGGCTTGAGGACGGCTCCGAAGCCCCTGACCAATCCCCACATCTGCATGTAGTTGGGCATCATGAAGACGACCTCATCGCCCGTCTCGACGTTGCTCCAGACGAGGAGGTAGTTGGCTTCGGACGATCCGGCCGTGACGAGGACCTGCTCCAGGTTGGCACCGGGATAGAGCCGGATGATCTGTTCGCGCAGCTCGGGAGTCCCGTTGGTCTGGCTATAGCCGAGACCGATGTCCAGGACTTCACGGATTTCCTCATCTGACAGAAGCTCTCTCAGGGTCAAAGGATGGACACCGCTCTCCGAGAGGTTGTACTCGACGGCGTTTTCCCAAGTGGACTGCATGCGCTCCATCTGGAATTGCTCAATCTTCATAGCCCGCTCCTTTATATGCGGATCAGATTTCGACTTTGAACGGCTTCTTCAGGGCGAAGCCGAAGACAATCGATAATCCGAGATAGGCGATCAGCCAATGGATTTTGAGCCCGAGCAGGGGAAGCCTCCCAGGCGGATAAGCTAGCTCTACCGAACGGACCGGATTCCCCCGGGGAAGCGGCTTTTCTCCGGGATAGAGCACTTCTTCAAAAAGGTTCCTTCTGACCTTGAGGGGAGAAACCTTTTGCAGGGGACGGCCGTCCACGACTAAAGCTTTATGAACGGTCTCTCCCCCGGCCCTGATGGTCAGGTCGTAGATCCCGGGGGAAACGGGATTGATACGCCAGTCCACTTCCTTGGGTTCCTCGAGCCGGAGCGGCGGAGTTTCGACGACGACCTGCGGAGGCGCCTCGAGCGTGAACTCCATATCCAGGGGTCTGATTTCCGGCGCCAGTTCGAGCTTGAGGATGGCCGGCCGACCGACCTCCAGGGGAGCGGAACCGAACCAGAGGTTGAGCTGGGCCAGGATGAGGACGAGCGGCACGATCATCACCACCAACGGCTTGAAGTTGAGGACGATGTACTTCAGGTTGGCGCGCAGGATCTGTCCCTGGGCTTTCATAGTGACGCCCATGTTGTCCTTGTAGAGGCGAAGCTCAAGGAGGTGAGCTTTGATCCTGTCCTTGACCCGGCGAATCCCGGTCTGATCGGAAGTCAGGCGATAGACGAACAGCATCAGCAGCCCGGTCAAAAAGGAAATGAAGACCATCCCGGCCCAAGGATTGAGCGAGCGGAAAGGCAGGAAGAGGAGATCGAAGAGCTTTCCCAGGACGGTGTTAACGGACCACATCAGGATATATATCCAAGCCCCTTGAGTTTCTTCTTGATTTCCTCTTCGGAGTCGG
>CAYOZW010000439.1:0-1956 GCA_964408495.1 uncultured Eubacteriales bacterium | reverse complement strand
GCCTGGGGATTACCAGCGGGTTCTTCGGTACAACAAGAACAGGGTCTTCGCCTTCGTCCTGGCCTTGGGTCCTGTCGATGACGAAAAGCATGCTCAGGCGGCCGGGGCCATCAACTACGGGTTCCCGACAATCGCCGACACCGATATCGACAACATCCTGCCCACCGGCATCTGTACCTACGAGCACGTCGTCTCGCCCGTTCCTTTGGAAAGGATCGTTTCCAAGGCGATCGAGGTCCGGGGGCTCAAGATCACAGTGACCAAAGTTCCGATTCCCCTGCCGTTCGGCCCCGCCTTCCAGGGAGAGAGGGTCCGCAAAGAGGACATGTACGTGGAGCTGGCCGGGACGGACAAACCGGGCTTCGAATACCTGACCGGCCGGCCGCTGGAAGAAGTCGAAGATGGGAAGGTCGAAGTCATCGGGCCGGAGATCGAAGACGTTGAAGAGGGGAGTCAGCTTCCGCTGGCCTTCTGGGTGGAGGTTGCGGGCCGGGAGATGCAGGCCGATTTCGAGCCCATCCTGGAACGCCGCCTCCATGATTTCATGAACATGGCCCACGGCGTTTTTCATATGGGGCAGCGGGACATTAACTGGGTCCGGATCAGCAAGGAGGCCAGGTCAGCCGGGTTCCGCTTCCGCCACTTCGGCTCGATCATCCATGCCAAGCTTCACGGCGAGTTCGGCAAGATCGTCGACAAGGTCCAGGTCCGGGTATATACCCGGGAGAAGGAGATCAAGGAACTCATCGAGACGGCCCGGGCGGCCTACCGCCGGCGTGATGAACGGCTGGCCGACCTGACCGACGAGGCCGTCGAGACCTTTTATTCGTGCACCCTCTGTCAATCCTTCGCCCCGAACCATGTCTGCGTTATCACCCCGGAACGCTCCGGCCTCTGCGGCGCTTATAACTGGCTCGACGGCAAAGCCGCCCACCGGATCAACCCTACGGGAGCCAACCAGCCTATCTTGAAAGCCCAGGCCGTCGACCCGATCAAGGGACAATGGCAGGGAATCAATGAATTCGTCTTCACCGCCTCGCACAAGACGCTCCAGGTATTCAGCGCCTACAGCATCATCGACAACCCGATGACCTCCTGCGGCTGCTTTGAATGCATCTCCTGCGTCCTCCCTTCCTGCAACGGGATCATGACGGTTTATCGGAATTTCCCCGCGATGACGCCGAGCGGGATGAAGTTTTCGACCTTGGCGGGGACGGTCGGAGGAGGCATCCAGACTCCCGGATTCATCGGCCACAGCAAGCACTATATCAGCAGCCGGAAATTCATCAGCGCGGAAGGCGGAGCCAGGCGGATCGTCTGGATGAACCGCGACCTCAAGGAAGAGTTGGGCCCGGCGCTGGCTGAGATCGGCCGGCGCGAGGGAATCGAGAACTTCCCGGAGATGATCGCCGACGAAACCGTCGCCGTGACCGAGGAAGAAGTGCTTGCCCATATCACCAGGATGAAGCATCCGGCGCTGACCATGCCGGCTTTGTTTTAGGAGGGAGACCGGGAAATGAAGACAATCGCCATCGCGGGCAAGGGAGGGACGGGGAAGTCGACCCTCGCCGCCCTGGCCGTTCGTTGGCTGAAAGAGAATAAGGGCGGCTCGCTCTTGGCCGTCGACGCCGATTCCAACGTCAACCTCAACGACCTACTCGGCGTGCCCCTCAAGGAGACGGTCGGGTCCATCCGGGAAGAGATGAGAATCCGGATCTCGAACCTGCCCGGCGGGATGACCAAACAGCAATTCCTCGAATACAAGATCCAGACGAGCCTGATCGAGGGACCGGGGTTCGACCTTATCGCCATGGGCCGGCCGGAGGGCCCGGGATGCTATTGCTACGCAAACAACCTGCTCCAGGACATTCTTCGAACGCTCGCCTCCAACTATGATTACGTGGTCATCGACAACGAAGCAGGGATGGAACACCTCAGCCGCCGCACCACGCGCGA
>CAYOZW010000438.1:0-1957 GCA_964408495.1 uncultured Eubacteriales bacterium | reverse complement strand
GCTATTGTGCGACCTGGACCTTGGCGTCATGGGCGAGCGTGAAGTGCCCTTCGACGATGACCGCCTCCCCTTCTTTGACGCCGTCGAGGACCTCGGCATAATCTTCGTTCTCCAACCCGACCTCGATATACCGCCACTTGGCCAGGCCGTCTTCGACTACGAACACCAGCTTTCTTCCTCCGCGGACGAGAACCGCTTCTTGAGGAACCAAGAGCCGGTCCTTATAGATATCGGCGGCGATCTCGACCTCGGCATGCATCCCCGGCTTGACCTCTTCCTCCGGGTTATCGACGAGAATATGGACCGTACAGGTCCTGTCCTCGGGATTGATGACCGGGCTGATCGCCTCCACGTGTCCTTTGAACACCTTGCCAGGGTAGGCGCTGAAGCGGAGAACAGCCTCGTGACCGACCTTCATCTTGCCGACCTCGCTCTCCAGAACCTTAGCCTGGACCTTGAGCTGGCTGATATTGACCAGAGTGAAAAGCTCGCGGCCGGCCGAGACGTGCTCCTGAGGGGAGACTTTGATGTCGGTGATAATGCCCCCGAAGGGAGCCCTGATCTTGGTTTTTTCGATCTCCATCTGGGCGATTTTGGTGTCGATCTCCGCCTGGGTCAGCCCCTTGCTGGCGGCCATGACTTCGTCCTTTTTAATGCCCGATTCGATGAGGACCGTTTCATAGGTTCTCTTGGCCTTTTCGAACTCCTCCAGGGAGATCATTCCCTGTCCGTAAAGGGAGCCGGCCTTAGAGAATTCCCGCTCTGCCTGGCTGATCCTCTCTTTCGCCCGAGGATCAAGCTCTTTATCGGGTTCAGCGAACTGCTTGTCCAGCAACAGGTCCGACAGGTATTTCAAGCGGAGTGCTTCGGCACGCTCCCACTTCAACTTGTATTCCTGGTCGTCGATCTCGATCAAAACGTCATTGGGCCGGACGTGCTGGCCTTCTTTGACGTTGAAGTTTTTTATCGTTCCCGAAACCTCGGTCTTGATAACGATCATTTTCTCGGTGACGGCCTCGCCTGGGGATTTCAACCGGATCACCAAGTCGGCGCGCTTAACAGGGCTGACCTTGACAGGGAGGGCCGGCTCCTCGGCTTTGGCCGCCGCCTGGGCCGTTTCTCCAGCACTCTCTCCAGAATCTGTCCCCTTTTTGTTCTTGAAGAAAAAGAAATACGAGGCGGCCCCGGCGATGATCAGAACCAGTGCAATAACTAGGGCTTTCTTTGAAAATATCATCTTGAGCTCACTCCTTCGGCTTTTCCCGCGCGGCCATCCGGGTTCATCTTATTAACGACGCTCGGGCATGTCAAGTTTCATCGAGGGCCCGTCCATATTCATATGTTTCTCGAGGGCCAAAAAAGAAAACGGGGACGGTCCTATTTTTCAGGCGGCTCCATTGGGCGAGAGGAATCTTCAAAAAAAAGGACCGTCCCCATTTTCTTTTTTTGATTCTAAATTGCTGATGGTAGGCGATCCAAAAAATCCCCATCTCCTGCATCTTTCCCCACGAGGGGCAGGAAGCAGTCGGTCGGGGGTTATCTTTTTTTAAGGGTCAAGCCACAGCCGACCGGGTATAGCCCGGGGATGGAAACGGGCAGACGGCCTTCGATATCGACCTCGCCGAAGAGGGCCCTGGCGGCGGCTTCCTGGGCAGGCACTGTATTCCTGTAAAGACAGATATAAGCGCTGACCTCGGGGAAATGCCGGAGGAAATAGGGACTGCCGAAGGAGATGACGACCGTTTTTTTGCCGGCCCAGGCCAGTTCCCTGACCAGGTCGATATGCTTGGGGAGGAGATCGACGCTCCCCTTGGCCGTTCTCAGGCTGGAAAACAGCGCCACGATAACAATGTCGGAGTCCATGGCTTGAGCCCTGGACTCCCGGAGGAATTCCCGGCCGGTGAAGGCGTCGGCATAGAAAGCGGCAGCGCCCGGGCATCTTTTCTGGATCTCTCTG
>CAYOZW010000437.1:0-2009 GCA_964408495.1 uncultured Eubacteriales bacterium | reverse complement strand
TTTCCTGATGATGCTCACTTCATATTCAGACGGATAATCCTCACCTTCCTGTCTTTTCTTTTTTCGTAATTGAAATTCGGCATAGCTTTCCCGAGTATAACGCTTTTTGACAGGGGTCGATGCCAACTCGTCGATATCGTTATAGCCGTAAATGTCCAAGATGGCCTGGTTGGCGTAGAGCGTTTCGCCTCTGGCGTTGACAATGCGAACCCCCAATGGGGATTCGTCCAGGGACCTGCGGAAGTTCTTTTCTGCCCGGCGCAGCGTTTCCTGCGCCCGCTTACGGTCCTGGAGCACGTTCCATTCGCGCTGGGCGCGGACCACGGTGCGGGGCATGTCGGTGAAGGCCTCGGATGACTTGACGATGTAATCAAGCGCGCCTGACCTCAGGGCTTCTACTGCCATCTGCTCATCGCCGCAGGCCGTCATGATGAGGATGGGGAAGGGGCCGGCTTCCGGCGGAAAGGTCAAGATTTCCACCGCGCGGCCGTCGGGCAGGTTCAGGTCCACCAGGGCGATGTCCGGCGCAGCGGCGGCCACGCTCTCCCGGTACTCCCGCAGCGTGCCCGAAACTTGAATCTCGAAATCCGTGCCGGCGGCTTCAAAAGCGCGCCGGATAACCTCAACGTGGTCCGCTTCATCTTCCACGATCGTGATCCGGATATAGTTGGGATCCATAGGGGCCTTCTTCAAGGGTTTAATAAGGATATTCGTTCCAGGCCAGCCAGTAGTAGCCGAGCGTATCCATCAGCTTAACGAACTGCGAAAAGTCCACCGGCTTGACCAGATAGCTGTTGGCATGGCAGTCATAAGCCTTGGCTATGTCCGTTTCGGCCGCCGAGGTGGTCAGGATTATAACAGGGATGCGGCTCAAGTGGGGATCCGTCTTGATGATCCTCAGGACCTCCAGACCGTCCACCTTGGGCAATCGTAGGTCGAGCAGGATGATGCCCGGCCGGGGGTACCGCTCCAGGTCGTTGAACTCCGCCCGCCGGTACATGTAATCCAGGGCCGCCTGGCCGTCGGCCACGCGGATCAGCCGGTTGGCCAGGCGCGATCTTTCAAGATTCCGCCGCACGATCTCGAAGTGGGCGGGCTCATCCTCCGCCAGCAAAATGACGATAGGCTCACCCTTCATGATTTCCCTCCTTTTTCTTGATCCCTATCTTCAACAGCGCCGGGCAGGGTAAACAGAAAACAGGTCCCTTGACTCAGACCTTTTGATTCCAGCCAGATGGTTCCCCGATAAAGCTCCAAAATCCGTTTGACAAGCGCCAGGCCAAGGCCCGCCCCCTCGCTTTTTGAGTCGATTTTTTCAAACAGACTGAACACCCTCAAGTGGTGGCGCGGGTCGATCCCCATCCCGTTGTCGCGCACAAAAAAGACCCAGTCCCCACCCCGCCGCTCCACGCCGATCTCGATCTGCGCCGACGCTTGGTCCCCCATGAACTTGACCGCGTTTTCCACCAGGTTCAGCCAGATTTCCACCAGGCGAGGGCGGTCTCCCAAGAGCGTGATGGGCGCATCGCTGAGCTGAACCTTCACCCCGCGATCCGCAATGGGTCCGGCCACCATATTCAAGGCCTCTTCAACCAGCTCCCGGAACGGGACGCGCACCGGCGGATTGGCGATGCGACCGATGCGCGACATCTCCAACAACTCGTTGAGCATCTGTCCCATCTTGTCGGCCGCGGTATGCATGTAGAGCATGTCCTTCTTGATCCGCTCGGTATCGGAACCCTGTAAGTCCTGTTCCAGGTATCCAAGAAAGGTTTTAACCGTCACCAGCGGGCTCTTGAGGTCGTGCGAGATCGTATAGATGAAGTGTTCCAGTTCGGCATTCTTCTCCTGCAATTCCTGCTCCATCCCCTTGCGCTCGGTAATGTCGCTCACTGCAGCACGGGCCACGGGAATTCGGCCGCTCACCCCTGCCTTTTCCGAAGGCAGGTCCAACCCCACACTGTCAAGCCGGGCGTGGACCGTGGAACCATCCTGCCGCTTGAGCAGCA
>CAYOZW010000436.1:0-2016 GCA_964408495.1 uncultured Eubacteriales bacterium | reverse complement strand
CGAGGAAAAGAATAAGCGGATAGAGGAGCAGGGTCAGGCGAATGCCGAACGCCCTGATGAGCGGGCTTGTCAGAAGCAGCTGGAAAAGAAAAGCAAAGGCCATTGTCCCGGCATTAAAATAACCGAAAAATGAGGTCAGGCTGTTTTCCCTGTTGCTTCCCAAGACCTTAGCGTTGACGACACTGTTGAACTGCCAGTCGATGAGCGTCGAAACGACCAGGGTGACCGTCATGATCCCGGCTAAAAGCATCAGGTAGCGGCTTTCCTTTATCGTCTGGAAGGCATCTCGAAACCCGACCTTTTTTGCAGACGGGGCAACTTTCCTTCCGGCGGGACTATCGATTTCTCCCGCTTTTTTCCTCTGCCGCTTGAAAACAACAGAAACGACCAGGATGCCCATCCCAAGCATAGCGGCGGCCAGAGGAAGGAGAAGGCCCGGAGCTCTTTTCGCCAGCAGACCGGCCAGCACCCCTCCCAGGATGGCCCCGAGCTGGGCGCCGCTGCCGACAAAGCCGATCAACCGCTTGGCCTCCCGGGGGTTGAAGACATCGTTGACCAGCATCCAGAATTGGGTGACCAGGACGATGGCGAAGATGTTCGCCCATACCCAGAAAACGACGGGAACCCAATCCCACTGCCGCTCAAAAAGCCACCAAAAAAGAACGATGTTTGAAAAAAAGAAGATCAGGCTGGAAGTGATCAGGCGCGACCGCGGCAATTTGACCTGGAGCCGGCTGTGGAAGTTGACGATGAAGCCCATCAGCACGGCCGTCAAGAAATAGGCCAAAGGGAGATCTCCGGCGCCCAGCCGGTTGAGATAGCTGGCGTTGCGAAGACTTTTGATGATGTAATAGGGAGAGGTGATGAAGAAGAAATAGAGGAAAAGCGAAACCGCGATTAATTCTTCGCCAGGCTTGATGTCGATGATGCGGGAAAGCCAGGAACGGAGGCGACTCTTCGCCATAGGCCTATTCTATCAGGAAGAAGGCCCGGCGGCCATTCTTCAGAAAAAGCTTTTCATGGCCGCCTCTTCATCATCAAAGATGTCGAGGACCTTGGTCAGCATCGTCACCTGGAAGATGAGATAGAGCTTCTTGGAAATCCTGACCAGCTTCAATTTCCCCCCCAAGTTATGAGTGGAGATATAGCTCGCTAAGATCTCCCCCACTCCGAAGCTGTCGATAAAATCCACCTGGTCGAAGTTGAGGAGGATCTTTCGCTTCCCCGAGTCAAGCTGCTCCTTGACGAGCTGATGGAGCGTCAAATCGGTGATATCCGACCGCTTGATCTCCCCCTCCATGTCGAAGATGACAATGTCGTTCTTATTTCTGGCCGAAATCTTCATGTTTGCGTTTCCTCTCTCTTGGGAACCCTTCTCTCTGCTTTTATCAGAAGACCTAGAGGGATGTCAACAAGACAAAGTTTGATTTTTTTTTATAATTTTGGGACAATGTTTCAAATATCGGTTTTTCAGGGTAACGGATTCTATCGACAAAGTGCAGATTCAAGGGGAATTGTAGCCAGAGAACGAGGATGAGGTATTGAAGTGGCCGGGATGAAACGTCGTCCCTCTCCTGCCAAACGCCGGGATACTGCTGTCCATAGGGATATGGACATCGAGGCCGATTTCGAGCGACTGTCCAGCTTGTTCAAGGACGATGCCAAACACATGACCAAGTCCCGGGGTCAGTTATCCGCGCTGCTTCCGCTGGATGACAGCGATATCACCACCGACCCGGTCAAGCTTTATCTCCGGGACATGGGAAGCATCTCTCTCCTGACCCGGCAAGGAGAAATTGCTCTGGCCAAGCAGATCGAAAAGGGCCAGAAAACTATCCTCAAAGCGCTGACCCGCACCCGTCTCCTGACCATAGAGCTCACCTCCCTGGAGGAAAAGATAAAACGGGACATCCTGACCATGCCCGAGATCTTCGACTGCGGCGACGACTTGGAAGAACAAAAGTTAGAGGTTTGCAAAAAGGCCTTGATCAAGATTTTCAAAAAGATCAGGCAGGT
>CAYOZW010000435.1:0-2095 GCA_964408495.1 uncultured Eubacteriales bacterium | reverse complement strand
CTCCCGCTTATCCGATGATGGCTGTGGGATTCGGGCGAAAGGGGTTGATTCTCGCCGCCAGGGAGAACAAAAAAGGATAGCTTTTCTTAAGATGTTGGGCGTAGGAGATCCATTCTTTGGCGATCTGTGAATAGGCCCTTTTCAAATCACCCCCGAGGTGTTCGTAATCGGAAGCCGGAAGAAGCTCGATTTTATCCCCTCGAAAAGACAGCTCCTCGGAAAGATGAAAAACCGCCCAGAGAAGGTCGGTGAAGCGTTCGTGTTCGAGCAGGTTGGGATTCTCCAGGAGTCGCACCAGGAAGGTCCTTTTCTGGGCGAGAAAAGCTTGCAGATCGACCAGGGCGGGCACGTCGACCCGGATTCGGTAGGGAAAACGGTGAGCCGCCTCCGCGGCCGCCTGGAAATCCTTGTCGGTCCAAGCCGGCTTGATCTCCAGCTGCCGGCTCAGATCGGCTGAGTTGGAGACAAAAGCGGCGAACTGTTGCATCAGCTTCAGGCCGACCTCGCTGAAGAAGGTGCCGATGACCATGTTGAGCTTATTCATCAGGACGCGTTTCTCCCGCCGGGCGAGGACCTGCTCGATGAACAGCGTGACCACCAGCACGCTGATGAAGAGAAAGGCGATATCTCCGATCATGTAGATGAAAATATGGTGGACATCCCGAAAGATAAGATAGTGGACAAAATAGGAGACCGCCGAGGCTGCGATAAGGCCGAGGGCCATCCAGATCCGCCAATCTATTTTCTTGGTCATGTTCAGACTCCCGCTTGGGGCTTGAGGAAGATAGCTCTTCATCTTACAGGAAAATGCGATTTCTGGCTACAAATATCCCTCTGGCGCAAGCCCCTCTTCCCCCCTTTGTGCTATAATGCCCGCCTTATCAAGTTTTGGGCGGGTCCCGGTGACGCCCTCCCCGAGGGTCCCGTCCTCAGCCAAGGAGAACACGACCATGTCCCGTATCGAAGTCGATGGAAAAGCCTATGAACTCAGTGAGGAAGGATTCCTCGTTCACCCCGAGGAATGGACCGAGGCGGTTGCCGTGGCCCTCGCTCGAGCCGAGGAAGGGATCGAACAACTCTCCCAAGAGCACTGGGCCGTGATCAACTTCATCCGCCGCTATTTTCTTGAAAACAACCTCGCTCCCATGGTTCGGAAGGTCTGCCAGACGACAGGATTGCCGCTGCGTCAAATCTATGAACTTTTCCCTTCCGGTCCCGCCAAAGGAGCCTGCAAAGTCGCCGGTCTGCCCAAGCCGGACGGCTGCGTTTGACGGTCTGTCAGCGCCGGTCCCGTTTTTTCTTCTGGAAGTCGGCGATCTCCCGGACCGCCCCGATGGCCGTTTCGATATGCTCATCCGTGTTGAACGGTCCGATGCCGAACCGCACCCCTCCATGGATTTTGTCCGTCCCGAGGTGTTCATGGACGAGGGGGGCGCAGTGGAGCCCCGACCGGCAGGCGATATTATGGTCGACGTCCAGCATGGTCGCCGTATCCGACGCCTCCAGGCCGTCCACGTTGAAGAGGAAGATAGAGATATGGTCGGTCAGGTCGTCCTGAACGTAGAGAGTCACTCCGTCTATGTCTCTTAGGCCGTCCCGGAGTCTGGCTGTCAGCTTTATCTCATGCTCGTGGATGGACTGCAGCCCCTGTTTTTCGACCCATTTCAGGCCGGCCTGGAGGCCGGCGATACCGAGAGTATTCGGCGTGCCGTATTCGAGCCGGTAGGGATACTCGTCAAGGTGGGTTCTCTGGGCAGAGCGGACACCGGTCCCACCCGCCCGGGTGTGCCTTATATCGACGCCTTCCCGGACGTACAATCCGCCGATCCCGGTCGGGCCGAGCAGAGATTTGTGTCCGGTGAAGGCCACGATATCGATATTCATCGCCTCGATATCGATCGGGATCTTTCCGGCCGACTGGGAAGTATCGACGGCAAAGGGAATCCCTCTTTCGCGGCAATATCGTCCGATCTCTTTGACAGGTTGGACGGTGCCGATGACATTCGAGGCATGGTTAATGACGACCAGCCGTGTGTTCGGCTTGAACCTTTTGGGAAAATCCTCGGGGTCGACGAAACCGCGGGAAACGATATCG
>CAYOZW010000434.1:0-2103 GCA_964408495.1 uncultured Eubacteriales bacterium | reverse complement strand
TATTATGTCACGATGAAAACGGTAAAACCGCGGTCCTGAGGAGGGAAGCCGATGACCAAACTCGGCCGGCGCGATTTCTTGAAAACTGGAGCCTTGGGTATGGTGGCGGCGACGCTTAATCCCGGGGAGATCACTCCGGCCTCCCGGACCAGAAAGGAGGCAAAGCACGCCGCACCCAAGTTCGGCCTCGGGATGGCTTCCTACACCTTCCGTGAGTTCAGTTTGGACTGGACGATCGAGATGACCAAGAGGCTGGCCCTGGGAAGGATCGTCCTTAAAAGTATGCACCTTCCCCTGGAAAGTCCGGAGGCCGAGGTGGCCGCAGCTGCGGGGAAAGTCAGATCGGCCGGACTCGACCTCTACGGCTGCGGAGTCGTCTACATGACCACAGCCGACGAAGTGGAACAGGCCTTCCGATATGCCCGGGCGGCCGGCATGAGGATGATCATCGGTGTCGCCAACACCGAGCTTCTCGGCCAAGTCGAAAAGAAAGCCAGAGAAACAGATATCCGTCTGGCCATCCATAACCATGGCCCCGATGACAAGCTTTACCCGACTCCTGGAAGCGCCTACGAAAAGATCAAGAATCTCGACCCGCGGCTCGGCCTCTGCATCGATGTCGGGCACACCATAAGGGCCGGTGTTGAGCCTTCGGAGGCAGCCGAGAAATATGCCGACCGGTTGTTCGATGTCCACATCAAGGACGTGACCGCCGCCTCCGAGGATGGTCAAACGGTCGAGATGGGCCGGGGCGTCATCGATATCCCTGAGTTCATCCGGACCCTTATTAGGATAGGCTATAAAGGAACACTGGCCTTCGAATTTGAGAAGGACGGCAGCGATCCGCTCCCGGGTGTGGCGGAGTCGGTGGGCTATCTTCGGGGAGTCCTGGCCGCTGTCTGAGTCGGGTTGATGATCGAAACCAAAGCCTACGCTCGCGCCGGGCTCCTGGGCAACCCCTCGGACGGTTATCACGGAAAGATCATCGCTGTCAGCATCAGGAATTTCGCCGCCCGTGTCGTCCTGGAGGAGTCGTCCGAACTCAGGTTTGAGCCGTGCCGCCAGGATGAGGATCTTTTTCAAAGCGGCCGGGACCTCGTCGAGCGCATCAACCTCTACGGATATTACGGGGGCCGGCGGCTGATCAAAGCGGCAGTCAAGACATTTTTCGACCACTGCTCCCAAAAGAATATTCCCCTCGCCGATAAGAACTTCACCATCCGGTACGAATCCGATATCCCCCGCCAGCTCGGCCTGGGCGGTTCGAGCGCCATCATTGTCGCGGCCATGCGGACGCTTCTCCAATTCTTTGGCGTGGAAATTCCCATCGAACTCCTGCCGACCTTGGTCCTGAACGCCGAGCTTAAAGAACTGGGGATCAATGCCGGGTTTATGGACCGCGTTATCCAGGTCTATGAGGGATGCGTCTATATGGACCTGGACCGGACTCTCATCGAGAAAAGAGGGTACGGCGATTACGAGCGGCTCGATCCTCACTGTCTTCCGCCCCTTTATCTCGCCTATAAGCCTGACCTTGGCAAGGTCTCGGGGACTGTCCTCAACGATATCCGCATCGCCTATGACAGGGAAGACCCTTCCGTGATCGGCATTCTCCAAAAGCTGGCCGCTCTCGCCGAGGAGGGGAGAAAGGACTATCTAAAAGGAGATTTTCATCGTTGGACCTCCCTGATGAACGAGAACTTCGACCTGCGGAGCCGGATCATGCGGATCAGCGAGTCCAACCTGGAAATGATCCGGGCGGCCCGCCGCTGCGGCGCCGCGGCCAAGTTCGCCGGCTCGGGAGGTTCGATCATCGGGATCTTCGAGGACGAAACGATGTTCGAACGCCTGTCCCGAGAGCTCAGCCGGATCGGGGCCAAGGTCATCAGGCCCCAGATCCCCTAAAGGGGTTGACAACGACTCCGCGGTGTCACCTCAATCATCTCAGGATCCGCATACCTCCTGGCGCTCGGGATCATTCATCTTCTTGCGCCCCGGATCGAACCCGTGAAATTCCGATAAAATCATCTATCCTGCTATAACCTAATTCTTCCAGTATTTTATTGTTTTACAGCCGTTCCGGCCGGGGAGTCGAAGACATAA
>CAYOZW010000433.1:0-2104 GCA_964408495.1 uncultured Eubacteriales bacterium | reverse complement strand
TCGATGTGGAAGACATCCGCGGGTATCTCGTGTTGTTCCAGCCCGCTGACGAGCTTTTGGGCCTCCTCCTGCGACCTGTGCGTGCCGCCGGTGGAGAGCCACAGCCCAAAAGTCCACTTGGGCGGAACCGGCGCCCGGCCGGTGAGGCCGGCGTAGTGATTGAGTATCTGCGCCGGGGATGTGCCGCTGATCAGGTAGGCGTCGAGAACGGCCTCCTCGACATACACACTGGCCGACTGGCATGATGTCGCGCCTGGGTCCCAGGTAACCCGCGCCCCGGTGTCGAGGTACAGCCCCCAGCCACGGGTGCTCCAGAGGAAAGGGATGGTCTTGTGGGAACGCTCGCTGGTCGCTCCCAATGCGTCCTGGGTCCAGGAAACCGTGCGCCGTCCGGACCTGTCGAGCGCCGTGAACCTTTCTCCCAGGCCAAAGAGGCGTTCAGCGGGCCGCAGCTTGAAGGATGCGGTGACGGCCACCGGCCGGTTCTTCCTTTTCACATAGCCGAGAGGGAGGACAAAGGGCCGGCCGAGCCCGTCGAGGTCGTCCGGGTTTTCGCCGAAGGCCTCCCTGCCTTCAGCATCGAGGAAGCGCATCAACCAGGGCCGGAAGCGGATTTTCAGGGCTAGATCAGCACCCCGGACGATCAGACCACCGGCGGTTTTTTCGATCTCGAGCGGGAGCGGTGTCAATACAGGATTCGCGACCAGCGGCTCCTTCTCCTCCACCGGGATTCCCGGCGGAAAGAAGGTGATCCTCCAGACTGCCGGCTGCTCCGCCCGGAAGCGGACGGTCGCCTGTTTTCCAGATCTAGTCAGTAGCGAAATCATCAGGACATCGTTCTCGACCTGCCAGTTCTCGGCCCGGACGACCCAGTCGAAGCCGCGCGGGGCATCGTATGGTCTTGTCTTGGTCGGCATCGATCATCCTGTTTTCGTGGCGTTGAGAAGCCCATATATCTCGTCAACGTCCGTTTCCGGCCAGTCCTCGTCGACCAGGCCGTTAGTGATATCGATATGGATGAACAGACCGCGGTTGGTCTTCTTGGCCTTCAGGATCGAGGCGACATAGTCCGCCATCCCTTTGAACTTGATGTCCCGGTGAAGCCCCACCCGGCAGGCCAGGATGGTCCGTCCGGCGAAGAATTCGGCCAGCGGCGGGAACGGTGTTTCGCTCGCCCCGAACTCGAGCCCGCGCAGGCCGCGGACCTTGGCCAGGCTTGGGACCTGGTGGAGCCAGTTGCCGCAGGAGTGGATATAGATCCCGCCGAAGGCATCCGAGATCTGGTTGAGGTAGGGGAGGCAGAACTCGTCGTGCTCGTCGGCCGAGATCATGACCGAGGCGTCGTTGGAGACGGAGATACCAACGCCGTCGGGGATCCAAGGCTGAAAGAGACTGGGAACGAATTCCACGCCGCCGCCGCGGACGACGTCTCTCTGCGCCCGGGCGCATTCGATCGTGAAGTCGGTGATCATCTGGAGGAGATGGTGGACCTCCCATGGATAAGTTCTGATCGCCGTGAAGAATTCGGTGTGGCCCATGATCAGCGCCCCCGAATCGAGCGGCCCCTGGATATCGGTCAGGCGGATGGGGATGCGGCCGGAGGTTTTGTCGATGAAGAACCGGGTGGTCTCGAGGATGCGCCCCATCTCCCCGGAGGATACGGTCGGACGCGGGAGGTCGTGGATTGCCGCGGGATCAGGGAGGGGGAGAGGCCTGACCGACGGAAAGTTGTCCTCCCACCAGACGACCTCACAGCCGAACGCGGCCGGGATGTTGATGACGCCAAAAGCCGGGCAGAGGCAGGGGACGAAATCGCCCTGGTAGGCCATCTGGTCGTTGATCTCAACGAGTTGGGCTTCCAGGAACTTGGCCGGGTCGAGGAGCCGGTCGCGGACAGTGCCTTCGCCTTCGGTCGAGAAGAGGGCCGAGCGGACGGGCCGGCCGCCCCGAACCCGAGGCCCGAGGTAGCCGATCAGGAAACCTGGCCGGTCCTCGTTCTCCAGGCACCAGAGCCGGGTCAGGAACTCGCGGTTCTTATCGATATCGGCCATAGAGTTCAGCCGCCTCCATCATAGCGTTTATGTTGGCGAGAGGCGAGCCGGGC
>CAYOZW010000432.1:0-2106 GCA_964408495.1 uncultured Eubacteriales bacterium | reverse complement strand
TGCCGGTACTGGGGCACTTTGATCATCGCCCGCAGCACTCCGGGATCTATGCGGCAGTTGCCGCCGCCGTCGAAAATCTGCCTGGCGTTCTTTTCCAGCTGGAATCTCAGAACCCCGGCCCGGCGGATCAGAAAAAGACGTTCCTTATCATCGACCGGATTCGGGCCCTTGATGTCCACATAGCCGCGCAGCCGGCTGATGAAGTCCGGGCCCTTGGACGCCCTGAAATCCGGGTCTCCCCCGCGGCAACAGAATTCCTCGTAGGTGCAGCAGGTGCCACCGGCAAAAACGAAAATAGACCGCCCGATGGGGTGGACAGCCTGGCCGTCACTGAAGACTCCGTCCTGCATCGGCGCCAGGAAATACTTCAGCCAACCCAGCTTGGTTTTAAAATCGGAGTCGAACTCGTCGAAAAAGACGATCGGGATCTTGCCACCGAGGGCGATGTCGCGGACCTTGTGAAAGGCGGCCACCAACTCCTCGATAGAATTGAACTGGGAGAGGTTGAATTCGATCTTCTTGAGCCGGCCGGGGGCGACACTCTCGGCGACCTCGTTAACCCCGAACGACTTTCCCGAGCCGGGCGTGCCGAAAACTGAGATAGATAGGGGACGAGTGATGTCGGAGTTGGCCAGGTACTCGCTGATCAGGTTTTTGATGCTGCGGAAACTCTCGACCTCAGAGCGGTCGAAGGTCTTCAAAAACCGGAACTGGCCGCAGGGCACCTGGTCGAGGAGAGGGTCCTTCCCTTTGAAAACAAAATTGTAGGCAATGCTCTCCAAGTCGGCCCGGGAAAGATCATCAAGGATACACCAATAGTCCGGATCTGCCGGCTCAGCGGACGTTGGCTCGGGAACGCGAATCGCGGCTAGAGGGCTGTCGCCGGGATCGACAGACTTAAAAACTTCTGGACCCGGATAGTCGAGGGCCGTAGCCTCCGAACCGAAGCCCGTCTGCCACAGACGCCGGGCGGCGACCAGTCCCTGGATGACACTTTCCTTGATCACCTCGAGACCTCCGCGGACCAGCCGGCCAGCGATCCCGGCCGTGAAGGCGCTGCCGCAGCCGATCATTTCTCCCGGGTAAACCTCTCCAAAGCCGTCCTCGCCGATCCTCGGGTCATAGAACAGCCAGGACTCCACCTTCCCTTGGAAGCGCGAATAGAGGATAGCTCCTTCAAGGCCGAAGCGGACGACGAGGTAGGCGCATGAGCTCAAGGGCAGCAGTCGCGGGTTCGAGGCCATCTGCCAGACAAGCTCCCTAGCCGTTCTCTCCCAGGAGAGGCGCCGGCTGATCTTGATCCCTTCCTGACGGAGGTCATCGGCGTTGATGACAACTATGAGCCGATCTCGGTGACGGGACTGGACCTCGTCGAAGAGCGGGCCGGCCGCCAGCGGCCGGCTCATTTTAACCACGACGATCGGCTTGGCCGCTTTTTTCAGGGCCTCCGGCCAGAGCTCTTTGTGGTCGCGGAAGCCGTTCCCGGCATCGTCGAGAACAATCATCTCAGCGCGGGCGGGAGCTCCCGGGAAAGGGAGCGTCGAGGGCCGCCCGTCCCGGGGACCATCGAAACCGCTGTATGATTTGGTCCTGAAAACCCAGTTTTTTTCATCCTTCTTGGCGCTTGAATAGGGGAACCTGTCGAGAGTGATGAACGCCTGAATCAGCTCGGCCGAGGGAATCCTTTCAATGTGCCCGGCGGCGAGGGAGTGAACGGCCGCCATATCTCCGGCGGCTGCCCGGACGAAATCGGCCAGAAGCCAGGCTCCGCCGGGCCTGGCAAATCGCCGGACCCGAGGATAGGCCATCCAGTTCTGGAAGGAAACCGCGCCCTCGAAAGGCAGTTTGGGCGCCAGGGAGATTTCGAACCAATCGACGGACATATCTCCGGCGACAATGATCGTTGTCTTCTTCCGGGAATACTTGGTGCGCGCCATGGCTGCCTCCCTGCTCAATCTGTTCCACTTTTATATCGCGGCCGGGGGGACAAAGTCAATAAAACCAAGCCCAAATTAAGCAACTCTTGTCTCGTAATGGGATTGGGGGCAGGCAGCCGCCCTCTGCCCCCGCACCCCGGGGAACCAGTCCCGTCGGTTCCCCCCATCG
>CAYOZW010000431.1:0-2107 GCA_964408495.1 uncultured Eubacteriales bacterium | reverse complement strand
GGAGAAGTATCTCTCAGAGACCGAGCGGGCCGCCGATGAGATTACCGTCAAGCGCAGGAAGCTTGAATATGATCTTGCAGTATCCGATCTAAAACTCCTGCAGGATTTCACGTACCCCCGACAGATCCGACAATTACAGAGCGATGTACAGCAGGCCGTATCGGCCCTGGATCGCGCCGAGCGCAAAGCCGACGCCGACAAGAGACAGGCCGAGGCCGACCTGAACGCCAAGCAAGCCGAGTATACCAGTCAGCAAGCAAAGCTGGCCAAGATCGAGGACCAAATCAAAAAAACGACCATTCTCGCCCCGTGCGACGGGCTGGTCATCTATGCAACCAGCACAAAGGGCGGTTTTGCGAGTATGATGAAGGAGCCATTAGCCGAGGGTCAGCAGGTGTTCGAGAGGCAGGAACTGATCTACCTGCCCACCGACGCATCGACAATGGCGGAGGTGGGCATTCATGAGGCGAGTCTGGCGAAAGTACGATCCGGGCAGCCCGCCATCGTCACAGTCGAGACACTGCCCGGCAAACGGTTCCTGGGGACGGTCGGCCTGGTGGCTCCGCTGCCGGATTCTACAGGCATGTTCCTCAACCCAGATCTGAAAGTCTTCAATACGCAAGTCAACTTGGACACAGACGACCCGGCGCTTCGCTCGGGGATGACTTGCAAGGCAGAGATCATCGTCGAGCAATATGACGATGCGGTCTATGTACCCGTCCAGGCCGTCACACGCGTTGCGGGAGACCCGATGGTATACATTCACGAGGGCAAGTCGATTATGCCGCGTAAGGTCGAAATTGGCCTGGACAACAACCGGATGATTCGAATCATCAGCGGGCTGGAGGAAGGTGAAATCGTTTTGCTCGAACCACCGTTGAAATCATCCTCTGTCGATACTGCTGTGGCTGGCGGTGCGGAACCGAATGCTGGCGGTGAAAAAACGGGTGGAATCGACCAGCAGGTTCGTGACCGACTTGACGCCTCCCGGAAGACCGGCCTTGAAAGCACAGCTCGAGTTCCGACCGGCTCCGGCCCACAGGTGACATCACCAATGCAGCCCCAAGGCGACCAGAAGCCGGCTATGCCGGACCAGATGCCTCAGAATTTCCCGACCTTCTCGCCGGGGCAAATGCCGGCAGGAATGCCGAAGCTGACTCCGGAACAGCAAAAGCAGATGAAGGAAGGCATGCAAAAAGCGACAGAGCTGATGAAGAACATGTCCGAGGAGGAAAAGGAAAAACTAAAAAATATGACCATGGAAGAGAGGATGAAATTCTTCCAGGAGAAATTAGGAAGCAGTCAGCAGAAATGACTCTGAACGGGGTAAAATTCATCAGAAACATCCGGTCCGGCCTGGAGAACCTGCTACTCCATAAGCTGCGGTCTTTTTTGACGATGCTGGGCGTTGTATTCGGTGTCGGCAGCGTGGTAGCAATGCTTTCGGTCGGAGAAGGCGCCGGCCGGGAAGCCCAGGAGCAGATACGCAAGCTCGGGAGTAATAACATAATAGTTTCCGCCACCAAGCCGACCGAGGATCAGTCCACCACCAGGAGTGCCACCTCGGCGGGTATGAGCATGTACGGATTGACGTACGAAGACCACCTTCGAATATCCGAGAGTCTTGAGCATGTGGAACGGTCCGCCCCGGTGAAGCTGCTGCGCCAGGACGCCAGGCTCGGCGAAAGAACCCTGGAGGTCCGCGTTGTGGGGACTACGCCGGAGTGGTTCGATCTGGTCAGCAGGGAAATCCTGGCCGGACGGGTCCTTTTGCCGCTTAATCAGTCAGATCCCACCCCTACCGCTGTCCTCACCGAGTTCGGCGCAAGGAGGCTGCTGGTCGCGAAGCACAGCGTGGGTGAATGGGTGCGAATCGGCGGTAACTACTTCGAGATCATCGGAATTGTCAAATGCGATGGCGGCAAGGCAGGCAACATCCAGATGCCAGATGATGAGGTGGATGCCTATGTCCCCATCGCAATGGCCCGTCAATACTTCGGAGATGTATCGACGCGGTCGGCGTCGGGCTCGCGGGCCCTGGAGAGAGTCGAGCTGCATCAGATAATTGTGCAGGTCGACCGGATCGAAAACGTGGAATCGACCGCCA
>CAYOZW010000430.1:0-2107 GCA_964408495.1 uncultured Eubacteriales bacterium | reverse complement strand
TTGATCTCGGCGGCGATCGTTTTGACGATCTCTACGGGAATACCCAGGGCCATGCCGGAAGACGGGGCCTCCGCGCGGTTGAAGACGTAGCCCGAGCCGACGACTTCTCTCTCCCTGAACTCAAAGACAACGGGCTGGTCCTCGGAGTAGATACCCCGGAGCAGGGCGACCATCCGCCCGTCCTTGTCGACGACCGGACTGCCGCTGGCCCCCCCCGTCACCCAGACGTTCAGCCGCAATTTGTCGGCGGTCACCGAGCTGACGATGCCCTGGGTAACCTGGGGAGCGTTCTCCGGCGAGACGCTGATGACTCCAATCCAGGAACCGGGAACGAGGCCATCTGTCTTGCCGAGGACGATGGGAGTGATGTTCTTTTCCTTGGCCTGGATCAATGCCAGATGCGTCTCGGGATCCATGCCCAGGAACTTGGCTTCGCTGCGTCTTCCGTCCGAGGCAGTGATCGTAATCACTTCGCTCCTCGGCCAGATCAGTCCGGTGGTGACGATATAGCCGTCTTTGTCGATGACGACACCCGTCGCGACTTTCTTGAACCCGTTGCGGGCCTCCACTTTGACGACACTTTCAAACACTTTCTTGGAAACCCGTTCCATGGTGTTATCCTGCAAGCCGGGCGCTTTCGGCTCCGCCGCCTGCAGGCTCCAGGCGCAAACGAGAACGAACGCCAACAATGCCATAACGATTTTAGATTTTTCTCTCATAGATCTACCTCCTCAGTATTTGATCTCTCTCGGCGTCGTGTCGGAGACTTGTTCCAAGAGATAAATGGTTTCCGGCTCGGCAGACCGGTTGCGGAACTCGGTCGTATAATCGAGCCTTTCGATAATCGAGATTGTCTCGTCAGCGGCGGCCCGCTGGACCAGCGATGCGGCCGGCCGGGAATCGGCTCCCCTGTCGGCGATTCCGATTGGCGTCCGGTCCCGGAAAACGACCGTGCTGAGCAGGACGAAAACGACCGCCAGCGAGGCGAGCGACCCGGCCAGCGACCAACGCAGGGCCGTCCGTCTCCGTCGCTCCAGCCTTTTCCGGAGCGAAAGCTGGGCCATGACCTGTTCCTCGAACTCGGACGGAGCTTTGACCGTGTCCAGCTTTTTCAGAATTTCCATTTCACTCATTTCTTCTCTCCATGTATTCAAACCGCATACTTCTCCCCGGCCAGAGCTTTCTCCAATCTTTTTTTGAGAAAACTGCGGCCGCGGCTGATCCGGGCCTTGATGGTGCCCACCGGTTTTTTCATGATCTGGGCGATCTCCTCCTGGGAAAATCCTTCCATATCTTTCAGGACGACCGGGATACGGTAGCGGGGATGGAGGGCATTCAGCGCTTCCCGGAGGTTGCTGATCAATCCAGGGTCCGGCGGGTCCTCGCTGGAGGCATTCCGGCGCACATCGTAGGGGGCGATCTCGTCCAAGGAGACGGTCGGGAATTTTCGGGCTTTTTTCATTTCGGTCTTAGCCAGGTTCGAGGCGATCGCGTAAATCCAGGAGGACAGCGGCGCGACCGGCTTGTATTTGCCGGCCTTGAAATAGACGCGGAGGAAGGTCTCCTGGGACAGCTCCACGGCTTTCTGATAATCTCCCGTGAACTGGTAGAGGAAATTCACGATCCGGTCCTTGTAGGCCGAAACAATCTTGCCGAAAGCCAACTCATCTCCTTTCTGGACTTCTCGGATCAGCTCTTGATCATCCATTCTCAACCTCTAAAACTACAGGCCCAATGAAATAGTTGCATCCCTGCCCTCACCTCGAGCCGGTCAGGATTCATGAATTTGCCTGCCTTTTATCATCATAACATACCTGTGCTATCGGCAATTTTGGACTGTTCGGGCAGGGGCGGGTTGTTAAGTTTTGGGCTCGATCTCGATGAGGGGCTTTTCCGAGTCGACCAGGTCTCCGGGCGAAGCGTAGATCTTCTTGACCACACCGTCCAGGGGAGATTTGATCTCGTTCTCCATCTTCATCGCCTCGACTATGGCCAGCGTCTGGTTCTTGCGCACCGTCTCATTTTCGGCCACGTTGACCTTGACCACCTTACCGGGCATGGGAGCTGTCACCACCGCTTTCCCCTCTGTGGCCCCCTCCTCTCCCTT
>CAYOZW010000429.1:0-2135 GCA_964408495.1 uncultured Eubacteriales bacterium | reverse complement strand
GTTTATAAGAGAAATGTTCTGCTCCTGCATTTCCTGTTTCAACATCTGCTTTTCGTCGCGCTGCTGCTGAATCTTGCGGACGGCGTCCATCCCCTCGATGACCCGGCCGAAAGCCGCGAATCCTTGGCCGTCGGGGTTTCGCTTGCCGCCGAAATCGAGCTCGGGTTGGTCGCCGATACAGATGAAGATCTCGGAGGTCGCGGAACCGGGGGCCGACCTGGCCATCGAGATGACACCGTCCTTGTGGAGAATCCCGGTTTTGGCGGTCGTCTCGTGCTCTATCGGGAGGAACGGCCTGTCCTCATCCGAGAACCCGAGCCCTCCTTGGATGACCTCGATCTTGACCAAATTCTGCGGCTGATTATCCAGGCGGACGACCCGGTAGAACGAGGACTTTCTGAAGAGACCGGCGTCAACGTATCTCAAAAAGTTCGCCGCCGTGACAGGGGCTTTCTCGACAAAGATTTCGACCTTGATATTGCCGAAGTTAGTCTTGATCAGGACAACCGGATTTTCATCACCTGCCCAGGAAAGACCGAGCAAACACATTATTGTCATTAAGAGAGAGAGAAAGAGCTTGTTCACAGCAGAGGCTCCTTTTTTTGAAGATGACTTGTGCCTTCTCTTTCGCCACTTCGATATTGGGAAAATGATGACCGGCCGCCTTTTTAGAAGGTAGCGAAGACCCGGCAGGGCGCTCCCGTCCCGCCTTTGATAAGCATCGGATTGACATAAAGGGTCGCTCCCTTGGAAGGAAGCTTGTCCAGGTTGGCGATATTTTCAAGGGCCAATTTATCGGCCGCAAAGAGTACCTGATGGACCATGAAGGTCTGGCTTTTTCCGCGGTCGATGCTCGGCGTGTCTATAGCGATTCCCTTGATGTCCCTCTCTTTTAGCAGAAATTCGACGGACTCGGGGGAGAACCCGGGGAAGCTGAGCTCGGCGATGGCTTCCTGTCCGGTCTTGTCCGTTCCCAGGACCATTTTTTTATCGGGATAATAACGAGTCCCAATGCCCGTGTACATGATGACCCAGGCGCCGTCCGGAATCCGGCCATACGCTTTTTCCCAAGACTTGAGGTCCTCAACACTGAGCAGGTAGTCCCGGTCCTGGCCGCATTCCTTCGTGACATCGACCTTGACTGCCGGCCCGATCCATTCCTCTAACGGAATCTGCTCGATGGTCCTTCCCCCTTCGGCGAAATGGATGGGGGCGTCGGCATGAGTCCCGCCGTGTTCCGCAGCGCTGAACTCGTTCGAGGCGTAAAACCAGCCTCCTTCCGAGATCCCGTAGGCCACCTGAGTCAGGGAGAAAGGCTTGGCCGTCGGCCAGAAAATGGCTGCTTCATCGAGTGGATAGGTCATATCGAGGAGCTTTTGTCCAGAAGGTTGAGAAGCATACCCGATGAGCCAGGTCAAGCCGAAGGCCACAAAGAAAAGCATTTTGGCAGACGCAAATTTCATGCGATCCTCCCTCCTTCCGGAATATCCGGCGCAGCAGGCTTTGATAATTGCCGGCTCTCCCCCGGTTTCCCGCTCTTCATTTTTTCTTCATCGTCCTCTGACTGAGCAGCTTTTCGACCTCCGCAATCTCCTTGGGAACGTCCCTGCTCAGGACCTCGCAGCCGTCCTTGGTGATGAGCACGGTGTCTTCGATGCGGACGCCGATATTTTTTTCGGGGTAGTAGAACCCCGGCTCGATGGCGAAGACCATGCCTTCCTGGAGTTTCTGCGCCCTCGGTCCGACATCATGGGTGCACATTCCCACATAGTGACCTATCCCGCCCCTCTCTCCCCGGGGGTCGAGACCTTTCTTTTTCATAACCTCGGCGACGTGTTCCTGAACATCGGCACTGGTCACTTCCGGTCTGTAGGCTTCGATGCAGGCCTTTTCGATCTCGAGGGCGATCTCGTAAACCTCCCGCTGCTCCTTAGTGAAAGTTCCCGAAGCCGGCCAGGTCCGGGAGATGTCCATGCACATGTAGTCCAGCACCCCGCCGAAATCCATCAGGACGAGGTCCCCCTCCTCGACCCGCCGGTCGTTCTTTTCATAATGCAAGACACATGAGTTGGGGCCTGAGCCGACGATGGGGGGATAGGCCGCTCCGCTAGCCCCGTTCTTCAGGACGGTCGACA
>CAYOZW010000428.1:0-2163 GCA_964408495.1 uncultured Eubacteriales bacterium | reverse complement strand
CGATCTCGGTTACGCGACGTGTCACCAGCGGCGAAAAGGTCGCCTTTGAATCCGTTCGCCTGGGCAAGAGCGGTCAGGCTATTCCCGTCTCGATCATCGCTTCACCCATCCTCGAGGACGGCAAAGTGGAAGCCATTTTTGGCATCTACAGGGATATTTCAGAGCAAAAAAAGATACTGGAAGAACTGAAAAACTCCGAGAAAAGGTTCCAGGACATCGCTATGAGCTCGGCGGACTGGATCTGGGAGGTCGACCAGAACGGGGTTTATACGTTTGCTTCGGGCCAAGTTAGGCAGATCTTGGGTTATGAAGCCGAAGAGATCATCGGCAAGACACCTTTTGACCTGATGCCCAAGAACGAAGCCGCCCGGGTCCGCCAAATCTTCCAGCACTTCGCCCTTGAAAAGCAGCCGATCGTCGACATGGTGAACTGGAACTTGAGCAAGGACGGCAAACTCGTTTGCCTTCAGACAAATGGCCTCCCTATCCTCAATGAAAGGAACGAAATCCTCGGCTACCGCGGCATGGATAAGGATATCACTGAAAGACGATTCGCCGAGACACAGATCCTGAAACAGAACATGCTGCTCGAAGCCATCAATAAGCTTCTCCAGAAAGCCTTCACCGACGAGCCCGATTCAACAATCGCCGATTCTTGCCTCCATCTTTCGGAAAGTCTTACCGATAGTCAGTTCGGTTTCATTGGCGAACTCAATGACGCCGGGCTCTTGGATAGCCTCTCGCTGAGCAATCCTGGCTGGGAGGCCTGCACGATTCCAAAGTCAAGGAGTCCCGTCCTCCTCAGGAACATGAAGATCCGGGGCCTTTGGGCAGAAGCCCTGAAGGACGGAAAATCCCATCTGATCAACAGCCCCCTGGGACATCCAGCTCAGGTCGGAACTCCCGCCGGTCATCCGGAGATTCGCAACCTACTCGTTGTCCCATTGAAGAACGCAGATCGGGTTTTTGGGCTGATGGCCTTGGCCAACAAGGACGACGGCTACGACCGCGAAGACCAGAGAGCCGTCGAAGCCCTGGCGACTGCCTTTGTCGAAGCCTTGAACAGGAAGCGGGCGGAAGAGGCTATCAAGAAGGAATCCGACAAGTTGACAGCCATTATCTCCGGCATCGAGGAGGGCGTAGTTCTTGCAGACAACGAGGACCGCATCATCGAGGTCAACGATTATTTTCTCCGTTTTTTCGGACAGGCAAAAATAAAGCTTTTAGGACAAGTTATTTGGACCATCCTTCCTGAGGATGTCCTGGAGGAGCTAAAGACCTCTGTTCAGAAGTTCCGAGAGTCAATTTCCTCAGGGCCTGCCGAAATCCAAAAAACGCTGCAAAACAAGGACATCATATTCCGGCTCAATCCTATCTACAAGAAAGACCAATACTGCGGCCTGATCCTCAATTTAGTAGATGTATCGGAACTCGTCCGGATCCGCAAAGAGGCGTTGGCGGCCAGCCAGGCCAAGAGCGATTTCTTGGCTAATATCAGCCACGAGATCCGCACGCCCATGAACGGAATCCTGGGCATGACCGAGCTCGCTCTTGATACGGAGCTCACCCCGGAGCAGAGGGAGTATCTCCGGGGAATCAAGTCCTCGGCCGAATCGATGATGACCCTGATCAACGACATCCTGGATTTCTCGAAGATAGAAGCCCGCAAAGTCGAGATCGAGACAACGCCCTTCAACCTGGAAGCCCTCCTTTATGAGCTTTTGGCACCGCTGGCCATCCAGGCACATCGGAACAAGCTTGACCTGGTCTGTTCCCTGCCCCCGAACATAGAAACTGACCTCCTCGGCGATCCCGGCCGGCTGCGCCAGATCCTGATCAACCTGGTCAGTAATGCGATTAAGTTCACCGAGAAGGGAGAGGTCGTCGTCTCCGTCAAAGAAGAAGCCAGATCCAACGACTCCCTCTTTCTTCACTTCACGATCACGGACACGGGCATCGGCATCGCCGAGGACAAAAAGAACGTCATCTTCGACACCTTTGCCCAAGCGGATAGCTCGATGACCAGAAGATACGGCGGCACGGGTCTCGGACTTTCCATTAGCTTTCAGCTCGTCGAACTGCTCGGCGGCCGGATCTGGGTGGAAAGCACGGTCGGCCAGGGAAGCAAATTTCATTTCACCGCCCAATTCAAGGTTCCTCATA
>CAYOZW010000427.1:0-2185 GCA_964408495.1 uncultured Eubacteriales bacterium | reverse complement strand
AAGGGCGCGGAGCTTCAGAACACCCGGTCCGGGAAGACCATCCGGGTGGGCCGCCTCATCCGGATGCACGCCGACCGGATGGAGGAGATCGAGGACGCGGCGGCCGGGGATATCGCCGCCCTCTTCGGCGTCGATTGCCACTCCGGCGACACTTTCGTCAAACCGGGCTTGAACCTGGCCATGTCATCGATCTATGTGCCCGAGCCGGTCATCTCACTCGCCCTCTCCCCGGCGGAGAAAAAATCATCCGACAACATGTCCAAGGCGCTGAAGCGCTTCACCAAGGAGGACCCCACCTTCCGGACCCACGTCGACCCCGAATCCAAGCAGACGATCATCCAGGGCATGGGCGAGCTTCATCTGGACGTTTACATCGAGCGGATGAAGCGAGAGTACCAGGTCTCCGTGCAAACCGGGATGCCGCAAGTGGCCTATCGCGAGTCGATAGCCCTGCGGACGGAGTTCGACTACATCCATAAAAAACAGACCGGAGGAGCCGGCCAGTTCGGCCGGGTCAGCGGCTTTATCGAGCCAGCTGCCGAAAAGCCCTACATGTTCGTGAACGAAGTCAAGGGCGGACGGATCCCCCGCGAGTTCATCCCGGCCTGCGACAAGGGCTTCCAGGCGTCGCTCAAGAAGGGGCGGTTGATCGGCTATCCGATAACCGGGATCAAGGTCACGCTCAGCGACGGTCAGGCGCACGATGTCGATTCTTCCGACCTCGCCTTCCAGGCCGCGGCTCAGGGCGCTTTCTGGCAGGCCTACGCCAATGCCAAACCCTATGCTCTGGAGCCGGTCATGAAGCTTTCTGTAGAGGGCCCTACCGAGTTCTTGGGAAATATCTTCGCCAGCATCAACCAGCGCCGGGGGCTCATCGTCAGTTCGGTCGAGGATGGGACGTTCGCCCGGGTGGATGCCGAGGTCCCACTCAGCGAAATGTTCGGCTACTCCACCGTCCTCCGTTCTCTGACTCAGGGGAAAGCGGAGTTCACGATGGAGTTTCTCAAGTACGCCAGGGTCCCTGCTCAAGTTGCCGAAAAGCTTATCGCCGAGTACCAGGAGAAACTCCAAAAAGGCCAAGAAAAATAGCGAAGGAGTGTTGGCCATGATCAAGGAAGAGCTCATCAAAAGAAGCCCGGTCAGGGAATTGGAGAAGTCCATGCACGGCGGGCTGGGGAAAGGAAATATCGGCGTTCTGGCGTCCCGAAAGGGAGTCGGCAAGACCGCCTGCCTGGTCCACATCGCCACCGACAAGCTTTTCCAGCAAAAACCCGTCATCCACGTCTCCTACTCCAGCCGGGTGGACTATATCATGAGCTGGTATGAGGATATCTTCCGCGAGATCGCCAGGAGCCTGAACCTGGAATCAACGGCCGAAATCCACGACGAGATCATCAAGAACCGGGTGATCATGAATTTCAGCCAGGCGGGGACAAAGACCGGGCAGGTCCTGCGCAGCCTCGAGGCCATGATCCGGGACGGAAATTTCGCCGCCGAGACGGTCATCGTCGATGGCTACATATTCACCCTCTCATCCCCTGAGGACTTGGCCAGGTTCAGGGAATTCGCCGGCCGGATGGGGCTGGAGGTCTGGTTCAGCGCCTCTCTCAAGGGTCCGGAGCCGCTGTTCGATGAGCAGGGATTCCCCAACGAGCTCAAGTGCTGCCTTGGAAAAGTGGATGTGCTGATCACCCTGCGGCACCTGCGTGATAAGGTTCAGCTTCACCTGCTTAAGGACCACGACTTTCCCACGCCCGAGGAACTCAGGCTCAGCCTCGACCCGACCACACTCCTGATCGCCGGGTCATAAAAAGGAAGCAAGCAGCGGATCAGGCTTTCCTGAGCCAGCGCCTCTCGATCTCTGCGAGTGTTTTCCCCTTGGTCTCGGGCAAAAAGAAGATCATCAATCTAACTCAGGCCGCGGAGAGCGGGCTGCTGATTAAAGACATGTACTTCTTTCCAGCCCCGCGAGGATTGAGGGCTTGAGTGATCGTCAGGTCACTCCGCAGGTCGAGGTTGACCATCTCCCCCTGGCTTTCCGGGGCGATGATTTCAACGGTCGGTCTGAAGGCATCCCGCTCATGGACTTCGCGGACGACGGCCACACTCTGGTCATTGAGCTGGACAAGGGTCCCGACCGGCCATACCCCGATGAACTGGAAAAACTTGTCCAGAAGCTGCGGGT
>CAYOZW010000426.1:349-2203 GCA_964408495.1 uncultured Eubacteriales bacterium | reverse complement strand
GGCGCGGGAAAGCACGTCCGACGGTGAGCAAATTTGACTTGTCAAATGGATTTTTATCTATTATACTTACTTTTCGCGAACGTTCACTGAATACGGGAATGAGGTAAAGATCATGGTCGAGAAAACCAAACCTCAGAAGACGGACGAGATCCCCAAGCTTTTCAAGGACTCGTTCTTTATCGGTGATAAGCAAACCGCCAAACGCGCCTTTGCCCTGCCGTTCGCCCTCATCGTTCATGGCCTGGCCATTGCCGCTATGATCGTTATTCCCCTGATGTCCACCGGTGCGCTCCCCCAGGTCGAGATCTACAGCGCCTTTCTCGCTCCCCCGCCCCCTCCACCGCCGCCGCCCCCTCCACCGGCCAAGAAGAAATCCAGTTCCCAGGTTAAAACAAGGATCAAACCGGTCCAGGCGCAGTCCAACATCGAGCCCGGCCGCTTGGTCGCCCCTATCGAGATCCCGGATGAGATCGCCGACGAGCAGGTCACGGATTTCGGGGTTGAAGGCGGGGTTGAAGGCGGAGTCGAGGGCGGTGTGGTCGGCGGCGTCCTGGGTGGCGTCGTCGGCGGTGTCCTCGGAGGAGTCGTTGGCGAGGTCGAAGCCCCCGTCCGGGCTATCGGCGAGATCAAGCCCCCCCGGTTGACCAAGAAAGTCGATCCTCTCTATCCAGAGATCGCCCGCCAGGCCCGGGTCGAAGGCGTGGTCATCGTCGAGGCCACAACCGACATCTATGGGCGCGTCCAGAACGTCAAGGTTCTGCGCTCCATCCCCCTGCTTGACCAATCGGCCATCGATGCCGTCCGGCAGTGGCAATACGAGCCGATGGTCATCAACGGCCGGCCCCGGGGAGTCATCTTCACCGTCACGGTGAGATTTCAACTCAAGTAACGGAAAAGCTAGAATATGGCTTTCGATATTTAAAAGGAGGTATCGAACATGCAATTCGGTCTGATCGAAATGTGGCAGGCCATGGGTCCAGTCGCGAAAGCTGTCGCTATTCTTCTCATCGCCCTCTCCATCATCTCCCTTTATCTCTTCATCGAGAGACAGCTCGTCTTCCGCAGAGCCCGCGCCAAATCCAAACAGGTCGCTCCCAAGCTGGCCGACATGTTAAAGAAGGGACAGATAAAGGAAGCCCTGGTTCTTTCCACCAAGAAAGAGTACAAGGCCAGCCATCTGGCCCGAGTGACCGCGGCCGGTATCCAGCAATTTCTGGAAGGGAAAGAGTTCAACCTCTCGTTCGAAGAGCAGGTCGAGACAGCCCAGAGAGGCTGCGAACGCGCCTCGAACATCTTTAGCCAGGAACTGAAAAGAGGCTTGAGCACGCTGGCCACCATCGCCACCTCCGCTCCCTTCATCGGTCTGTTCGGAACCATCGCCGGGATCATCAACGCGTTTCGGGGTATGGCCCTGACAGGATCGGGCGGGATCGGCGCCGTGGCTTCCGGTATCGCCGAAGCGCTGGTGACGACCGCTTTCGGGATCGGAGTGGCCATCATCGCTCTATGGTGCTATAACATCTTGAATACCCGGATCGAAATCTATGACGCGGAGATGGCGAACACCAGCTCCCAGGTCGTGGACTTCTTCATCCGCAAACAAACCGGATAAGTCGCACCCCAGAGCGAATGTCGTCCGAGCCGGACGATTCCGGCTCAGGAAGAGAGGAAAAAATGGGATTTTCAATCGGCGGCAAAGAGAAAGTCAAATCCGAGCCCAACGTCGTCCCGCTCTGCGATGTCCTGCTCGTCCTGCTGATCATCTTCATGGTGGTGACGCCGCTCGTCCAGAAAGGGGTTGATGTCAGGCTCCCCACGGCCCTGAACACGATCAACATGCCCGATACCCCGGAG
>CAYOZW010000426.1:0-339 GCA_964408495.1 uncultured Eubacteriales bacterium | reverse complement strand
GAGCTGCTCCTCCAGGTGCTCCGCGCAGCAGCAGTCCTGGCCCTCCGCCGCGACGGCACGATGTACGTCAACCAGGACAAGGCCACGATGGACAACCTCCAGACGCTCCTCGAAGACGCCTTCCTGACGGCCAGTGAGAAAAAGGTATACCTCAAGGCCGACCAGGAGCTCGAGTACGGAAAGATCGTGGACGTCATTCAGGTCGTCAAGGACGCCGGTATCGAGATCATGGGCATCATCACAGAGGTGAAGACCGAGAAGAGCGTATATTAATAGACCCTGAGATTTGGCCTTAAGCCTTTAACCGGGGCGAAAGGGCGAGTTCAACATCGTCCTTCC
>CAYOZW010000425.1:0-2223 GCA_964408495.1 uncultured Eubacteriales bacterium | reverse complement strand
CACCTGGGGGGTTATGGAGCGGCAGGATGGCGAATTCGACTTCACCTGGCTGGAAAGCGTGATCGATCGCCTCCATGAAGCCGGCATCAAAGTCATCCTCGGGACACCGACATATTCCATCCCGGCCTGGCTCTACAAAAAGCACCCGGAGATCCAGGTGAAACAAATCAATCAGCCTCGCTACACATACGGGCTCCGCCAGATGACGGACCTGACTCATCCGACCTACAGGTTCTATGCCGAACGCATCATCCGTAAGCTCATCGGGCATTTTAAAGATCATCCGGCCATCATCGGCTACCAGCTCGACAACGAGACCCACTCGTCCGGCACCGCCGACGTTCATGTGCAAGAGCTTTTCAGGAGTTATGTTAAGAATAAATTCATAACGCCCGAGGAGCTCAACAAAGCCTGGGGATTCAACTACTGGGGCCAGAACATCTCCTCTTTTGATGAACTGCCTCCCCGCGACGGCATCCTCAACCCTGGGTACAAGCTAGAATGGGAGAGATTCGAGCAGAAGATTATCGCTGATTTTCTGGCTTGGCAAGCGGTGATCGTCAGGGAAATCAAGCGGCCTGATCAGTTCATCACTCATGATTTTGTAGGCGGATTTCCTTCGGATGTCAATCAGTTCGAAACCGCCAAGGCCCTGGATATCCCGGCGGTGAACATCTACATGGGGATCCAGGACGAAATGGACGGGGAATTTATCGCCTTTTGCGGCGATATCAACCGTTCACTCAAGGGGGGAAACTACCTGGTGAGCGAGACGACCGCTCAGACAACAGGATGGGATTCCCGGTCTCAATTCCCGCCTTACCCGGGGCAATTGCGACTGGCGGTCTATGCCAACATCGCCTCGGGCGCTAATCTCATCGCCTATTGGCACTGGCATTCGCTTCACTACGGCCAGGAGACCTATTGGAAAGGAGTCCTGGCGCATGACCTCAAGCCCGGAAGAGTGTATGGAGAGGTCACACAGATCGCCCAGGAGCTCAAGAAACTTGGACCGGAGCTCGCGAACCTCCAGAAGAAAAACCGGGTGGCCATCCTCTACAGCCTCGACTCCTGGCACGGGCTGAATTTCATGCCGTTCGACGATAAGGTCAATTACATGACCCTGCTCAACCAGTACTATAAGACTCTCTATAATCTCAATATCGGGATCGATTTCGTCTTTCCGCAGAGTCAGAACCTGTCCGATTACGATATGATCATCGTGCCGCCCCTCTATATCGCGAGCGACGCGCTGCTCGAACGCCTCTCCGCATATGTCCTCGAAGGCGGTCACCTTCTGATGAGTTTCAAAAGCGGGTTCTGTAACGAGAATTCGACGGTTCGCTGGTCGGTGACCCCGGGGCCGTTGCGAGAGGCGGCGGGATTTTATTATCAGGAGTTTACCAATCTCAAGAAACCCTTGTCGCTCGCCGACGATCCCTATGGAGTAGAGGAGGAGAACAAGCTCTCAGTCTGGGCGGAATACCTGATCCCGGAAAAGGCAAAAGCCCTGGCCTATTATAATCACTCTGTGTTCGGCCGGTATCCGGCGATCACTCGGAACTCCTACGGCAAAGGGACCCTGACCTACGAAGGGACGATGCTTTCCGATAAACTCCAGGAGAAGGTTGTCCTGGAGACGCTCAAAATCTCGGGCGTACCCCTCTCCGATGCTTCGCTGCCGCCTCCCATCAAAGCAAGGCACGGCATTCTCCAGGACGGGAAGTCCGTTCACTTCTATTTCAATTTCTCCAGCCCCCCGCAAGAATTTAGCTATTATTATGGGGATGGATTGGAAATTCTTTCCCTTAGAGCGGTAAGCGCCCGCCAGAGGATGACGCTGCCTCCGTGGAACTTGGCTATTATCAAAGAAAAATAAGCACTATTTTTCGTCTTCGATGATCTTGTCCCCGGGGATGTCCTCCTCGATGGACTCGTCCTCGGGGAAAAGGAGCTGCGTCCCGCAGTTCGTGCAATATTCGTTTTCTTCGTCGATGACGGCTCGACAGTACGGACAACGTTTGAGTGCCATGCCCATATTTTACTCTATCCGAAGGCAATTTCCTAGGCGGCGTTGACATTTGACGGGGACTCTAGGGCGGCTCCCTGTGCCCATTTCCAAAATTACAGATTTCGATATGCTTCCTTGACATCGCTCTAGCAGTGACGCTAAATTCTTGAAAGAAAGGAGAAACAGATCATTATGGCAGCGAGATATCGTCG
>CAYOZW010000424.1:0-2250 GCA_964408495.1 uncultured Eubacteriales bacterium | reverse complement strand
TGACGATATTCCGCCAGGCAATCGTCAGGTAGTTTTTCAGCATAGCGGCCTCCCAACTGATAAAATTCGTGATCAGACCGGGTAACGAAAGGACGAATTGGACCCGGTAAGCCCGGCGGGCGGACCGGAATCCCCGCACCCGTTTTTGCTCCTCGAAGAGTTCATCCAATTCGCCGGCGCGCCCCTCGGCGTCCTCGTGGCGCAGGAGAAAATGCAAGAAGCGGCGGATGACACCGGACGGCTCGGGAGATTCTTTGGCGGGATTCATGTCTCCTCCTCGAAAGCGTGCCCGGGAATGCCCTTCCACAAGGAAGTCTGGATCTCACGGACGGTCCGGAGCGCCTCCCTCCCTTCGGGAGTCAGGCGGTAGAGGACTTTGCTGCGGCCGCCCCTCCGAGGCATCGGCCGGCTGTACGACTTGGCGATATAGCCCTTTCGGGTGAGCTTATCCAAGGGAACGTAGATCGCCCCCAGGGTCCACCGGTACCCCGTGGCTTCGGAGACCTGGTCGCGGATGGAAATGCCGAAGGCGTTGCCCTCAAGCCTCCAGACGGCCAGGAGGATGATTTCTTCACTTCTAGATAATAACTTCATCAGAGCTCCAACGCTTATTTCTCTTATATAATAATACATATATTCGGGTGAAAAGGTTTACTACGGAAGAAAAAATGTAATGGGACTTGGGGAGAACAGGAAAGAACGGGAATTATGGAAAAGGATAGCTTGGCAACATGTTTCCATAAAGTATCTTTACAGAAGACCTTGCGGTCCTTCGCAGACAATGCCTAATTCGCTCATAAAAATACAATTAGGAACCGTTTGCGATGGCATAAACCTTGCAGATGAGAGTTGTCCGAGGCTACCCCTTCCGAAAAAAAATTGGGGAGTCCGGCCAAGAATGCTCTGCCGAAACAGGAGGTCCGATATCACCATGAAAAAAACTTTCGTCATCCTGGCCATCATTCTCATCCCTCTGACCTTGGCCTCGCCTCAAGCACAGGAGAAACGCGAATTCGGAACTTACAAGGAGATGAGGGAATATCTCGGAGAGCTCTTCCGGCAGGAAAAGTACGCCGAAGCCGCCTCCCTCTTGGAAAGCGTCCTGGACCGGTTTCCCGACAACGTTGTGGCCAACACCTACAACCTGGCCTTGGCCAGGCTGTCATTGGGCGACACCGAAAAGACGGTTCAAGCCCTGGAGGAGGGCCACCGCAGGGGCATCTTTTACGGGATTTGGAGCTTCGCCGCCAAACAATGGGAGCCCCTCAAAGGTTTGCCTCGCTTCGAGGCCGTCATTAAAGAGAACCAGGCCCGTGTTGCAGAGGCCCAGAAAAAGGCCTCGATGAAAATCGAGGTCGCGACTCCGGCGGACTACGACCCGGGCAAGAAATATCCCCTCTTCATCGCCCTTCACGGCGGCGGCGAATCCATCGCCGATTTCAAACCTTCCTGGACATCATCCCGCCTCCGCGGAGAATTCATCACGGCCTATGTCCAATCGTCCCAGGTCGCCAGCATGACAGGCTTCCACTGGCAGGACCTGGCCATCACCCGCAAGGAGCTCGAAACCGCCTACCGACAGACCCTCGGACAATATCCGGTGGACACCAACCGGGTGATCATCGGCGGGTTTTCCTCGGGCGGATTCGGCTCTCTCGCCGTCGCGCTCAAAAAATACCTGCCCGTAAGAGGATTTGTCGTCCTCTGCCCGGAGGTGCCCACGACGATCAGTGAAGAAGACATCCTGGCCTCCCAAACGCGCGGCCTGCGTGGATCACTCCTGACGACTGAAGCGGACAACCGGGTGGAGCAGCAACGGGCCTTGATAAACCGTCTGGAGAAGTCCGGCTTGGCGGTCGATTTCCATCTGACGCCGGCCATCGGCCATTGGTACCCCAAGGACTTCGAGGCGCTTCTCGACAATGCGATAGGCTTCATCCTCCAGTCCAAGAGACCGAGCGAGGAATAGCGGTCTTTTTTTATTCGTAGAGAACCGGGTTCGTCCGCCAATCCTTGTCCTTATCGTGGCCGTATTCGGCCACTCGCGGGCGGCGCTCGAGGAAGCGGATGGATTCGATGGCACAGGAGTACCCGGTGCTCCGCGGATTCTGGCCGATACACTCGAGCCGGAGGACGTACTTTCCCACATCAGGCCAGAAATCGATCAAAGGAAAGATTATCCCGCTGGGCTCTCCGGCATAGAAATCGAGCGGCCCGCCGATCTTCACGCCATCCAGAAAAGCCTGGTAC
>CAYOZW010000423.1:0-2261 GCA_964408495.1 uncultured Eubacteriales bacterium | reverse complement strand
AAAACGGGCCTGTTGGCCACTTCGATCTGTATGTGGCCGATCAGGGAGGCTTTCTTGGCAGGGACGGAGCCTCCCCGTTACTGTTCACATCAGGACCATCTCCTGATCCTCGACTACTACGCAACTGAGAAAGCGACGGAAGAGCACGACTGACTATTTTTTCCTGACGCTTCCTGACGGCCTGGAGCCGGATGAGCGAGAACCGGAAGAGGAACCCCTTGATCCCGAAGAGACCGAACCTCTGGACCCTTTAGACCCAGATGAACTCGAACCTCGGGAAACCGTGCGGCCCCTAGAAGAGCTTTTCGAAGAGGAGCCGCTCTTCTGAAGGGCTCTGTAGAATCGACTCCGGATCGAGGTCGAGGTGCGGTCCCCGCCTGAATATTTCCTGACGCTGATATCGGGAGATGATGGGTAGCCGAATGAGTTTTTCCGGACCTTGCTTCCGCCCTGAGTCGTAGAAGAGCGGCCGGATTCCGGCGCTTTGGAGGTGCCCTGGGGACGAATCCTCCTTTCTCCGGAGGACGTCCCTGATGCTTGACCTGGTTTGTCCGCGGTCCTCGTCGTGGGCGGGGTGGCCGGCTGCGGGCTCCTCGCGGCCGGAGCCTGGATGGTTCGGCCCGAAGTCCCGGCCGCTGCTCCTCCGCTCTTTTTGATAACAGAATTGCCGGAGTCCAGGCTTCCCGAAGAGACGGCCCTGCCCGCCGGTTTCAACGCCGGACCTCGGACCGTCATAGTGATCTTGTCCAATCCTTTGAGAGAATCACCCCGGAGCGCAGCCTTGGAGATGTCCTTAGCCCTGAGCTGGTCCTTATGGACGACCGTCAGGGCCCGGGAGTTGTGGGGATAAAAGGGCCGATTCCAGTTGGGGTAGTACCAGTTGTCGACGATGGCCATGGGGTAATTCCAGTAGCCGAGAGGCGCCCAGGCCCAGTAATCGGGACCATACCACCAGCCCACCCAGGCCGGGCCCCAGATCGTGCCCGGAATCCAATACCAACCCAGTCCCCCCTGCCATCCCCAGCGTCCGTAGTGGAAAGTCGCCCATCCCCAGGGATCATAAGGCAGCCAGGTCCAGCCGCCCAGGGACAGCCAGGTCCATGATCCGTTATAGTAGGGCCGCCAGGCGGAGCCGACCCCTCGCGGTGCCCAAACCCAGCCGTAGGGGTTGATCCAGTTCCAGTCGCCGTATTCATCGAGTTCCGATTCGAAATCCTCGAGCTCCGCGGGGAGACGCTTGGCCGCGACTTGAACGGCCAGGCTGGATTCTCTGCCTTCGTTCCAACGGTCGAAGGCGTCCTCGGCCACGGCTAGAAAGCGTACCGGACGCCCGGAGAAACGGCCCGAGGCGATCGAGATGTTCATCTCGCTCTTGATGAGCAAAGAACCTTCCTCGCCGGCCGCTTCCATGAGCCCGTAAAAGACGAAGATATCGGTCTTCCTATTTTCCTGGACATCGACTCGATAAAGACCTTCAGAGAGAACATAGAACGATGCGTCCGGGGTATGAACCTCGATAGTCTTTTCCTCGTCCAGCCGGTTGACGCTGAGATAGACGTTGCCCTTGAGGATTCGCAGCCGGGTCAGGTTGGAACCCTTCTTGGGAAGATTCAGGATCTCGATCTTGGTGTCGTTGTTCAGCCGGAAATAGGTTCTATTCCCGAGATAGAGTTCGGCCCGGCCGTCGGTCGTGCCCAGCCGGTTGCCTTCTTCGATCGGCATGTTGATGACTCCCTCCTCAAAGCCCTCTTCGGAAGCTCTCTGGAGGTAAACACTGCCGCTGATAAAACTCAGCCGGGCAAAGGATTCGTTTGTGTACCGGGCTTCCTCCTCGCCGGACTGGGCCCCGGCAAACGCGTAGCCCAAGAAGAATAATGTCGCAATGATGGCAAATCTTTTCATCATATCTCTCCTTCTTCCACCTCCAAAATGAGCAAGAACCATGCCAATTTTTTCCCCATATAAGATGATGAATCCCGGGCATTTTTGTCCTGAAAAGGGGACGACTGGCCCCCTGGAGGACAGGTCAGGCGAGAGCCGGCCAGAACACTTTCATGACCTTTAAAACGGGTGCCAGCTCGAGCCTGAGAGCCAGAGAAGGGCTGAGTCTGGTGGGAGGTTCCTGTTTCCGGCCGCTGAGGGCCAGGAGCACACTCTTCACCCCGTCTTTCAAACCGAAGAGGTTATATCCTCCTTCGAGGGTGAGGAGCATTCTGTTCTGAGACATCTGCCGGGCGAGCCCCATCAGTTCAGCGGTTAGG
>CAYOZW010000422.1:0-2270 GCA_964408495.1 uncultured Eubacteriales bacterium | reverse complement strand
GTCTTGCCAGAGGCTCGTTGACCGGACTGTTGAAAACCTCGACGCTCCCGAAATTCGAAAGGGGGTCGCTTTTCCAGGCCATCTCAAAGGCGTCCCCGGTCGATTCGGCTATGGCGACACCGCTGGGCATCTCGTGCTTCACCAAGACGCAGACGGCTCGGCCCGGATGGATAGCGGTCAGTTTCCTGATCAGTCTTTGTCCGAGGTCCATATCACCGACATTGATATAGCTCAGGCCCTTGGTCCCCTCCTGCAACAACTTCATGGTGGCCATATTCGGCCCAGAAGCTCCGCTCTCGGCGTAGAAGGCGGCCGGATACCCAGGATTCTCCCCGTAGCGCATAGAGAACCGCTTCTTAAAATCCTGGCCGGCAAAGGAAAGGCTTTCGGGGAAGTCTTCGGCCACCTTGGTGGAATATTGGAGGCGCGCGGACTTGTCGATTTTTTCCATAGCTCTTATCCTTCCCGACGGTTGATGATCTCGACGTCGAAGTTCCTGAGGTTCACCCGCAGAGCGGAGATACAGGCGACCGCGACCCGGTAATCCTTCTCAGGAACGCCAGGTTTCAAGGCTTGGTAGAGCGCTTCGGCCATGTCTCTGGCCGTCGCCCGTCCGACCTCGACAGCGATCGGTTCCCCCGAGAAAGACGGCAGAGGGCTGTTTTCCCGACCCGAATAGGTGGCGATCATCCGGCCCTGTCCGGGGTCAAGCTCCCAGGAGCAAGAAGAGACAAGGCGAGTGCCGTCCTCTCCACGCCGAATAAGGCAAAGACCGGCGGCTCCGCCTGTCAGGACGCAGCCGCTGATACGCGGGGTGAAATGGGGGCTGTCCGGCTCATAGGTCCAGCTTTCCAGAGCGCGAGCCAGGATTTCTTCAGGCCGGTCTTTCTGACCGGCCTTTTTCAGGGCGATGGCGATGTCGTCTGTCTGCCGGCCGTTGCTCACGGCGATCATCCGGTCGATGGCGATCGCCCGGTAGATGAGGAGATCGACATTCCCCTTGTCGATGCGGCCATCCTCCAGGGATTCGGTCCAGACCGCGCTCGCTTCGAAGGTGAGTCTTCTGGCCTGACTCGACGCTGACCGCCCCGTTACGGCGTAGGCGACGATCACTTTATCGGCATCTGATGTCGCCCCGATGATGATCAGCCTTCCCGGATAAGGCATGATGCTCTGAAGATTCAATCCGCTCATGATATTTAGGCTGGGACCGGAGACTCTATTGATATCATACCGAGCCCTTCAGTTCAAGCCAACCGGAAGCCCGTTCATCCTCCCCTTGTTCATCGGGTAAACATGGGCTAGAATGACGGTACGATTCAGTTCGCGAGGTTCAGATGAAAAAAGTCTTCACCCCGGACATCGCCTATGAAAACAAGGCGTTTATGGAATCTGAAGAGGCCCGCCCGATCCGGATCCTGAGCGAGATCTTGGAGCCGATGCATCGGCTGGCCAGACAAAAAGTTCATTCGACGATTCTATTTCTCGGATCTTCTCGGGTCGCCCCCCGCGAGGGGAGGTCTCCCCTCGCCCGCTATTACCGGGATGCTGAGGAGCTGGCCTTCCGCCTGGCCTCCTGGGCCATCAAGCTCAGGCCGAAGGGGAAAAATTTTGTCATCTGCACCGGCGGCGGTCCCGGGATCATGGAGGCCGCCAACCGGGGAGCCGCTCGGGCGGGCGGAAAATCCATCGGGATGAACATCTCCTTGCCGGAGGAACAGTATCCGAATTCTTTCATCTCTTCCGAGTTCTCTTTCATCTTCCATTATTTCTTCACCCGCAAGTTCTGGCTGATCAACAAGGCCAAAGCGGTGATCGCCTTCCCGGGCGGGTATGGAACCATGGATGAGATTTTCGAGACGCTGACCCTCGTCCAGACAGGAAAGATCTCGCGGGAGAAACTGGCGATCGTACTTTATGGCGAAGAATATTGGCGGAAGGTCATCCGTTTCGATACTCTCATAGAACACGGGTCCATCTCTCCAGAGGACGCGGCGCTGTTTTCCTTCTGCTCAACCCCTCAGAAAGCTTTTGCTTTATTGAGAAGGGAGCTTAAAAAAACCTTATGAACCTATTATCGAAGGCTTTTGGCCGCTGGCTTTCTGCGGCCAGCCAGGTAGCGAAAGACGATAATCCCTAAGATAAGACCGGCCGCATCGGCCAGGACATCCTTGAGGTCGCCCTCCCGTCCACGGACGGACAATTGATGGACTTCGTCGAAGATGCCCAGAATCAAGCCGCTGCCGAAAGTCAGGGCCGACTTCAAGAAC
>CAYOZW010000421.1:0-2286 GCA_964408495.1 uncultured Eubacteriales bacterium | reverse complement strand
GGGTCTTTAGCGAGGACGGAAGGGACGCGCTGTGACAGGTCCCATTCCCATACCAGGAACATAAAATCAAAATTCAACTGGGGCATTGTTGATAGAATCACCCCGGAGTGGTATAAATCAGCCGTCTGTTAATCGTCAAAGAAGAAGGTAACGGCGTGAGTTCACTTCGCTACTACCGGCGCCTGCTCCAGGTTTTTTTTAATTATAAAAGAAAGAAAACCATCCTCCCCTATCCTCCCGTCCGCCTCTGGATAGAGACCACCAGCATCTGCAATCTCCGCTGCATCATGTGTCCGAACAAGGACCTCAAAAAAGAGGAAAAGGGATTCATGGACTTCGGCCTTTTCCGGAAAATCGTAGATGAAGCGCGGGAGTTCGTCTTCGATGCCAACCTCATCCACCGCGGCGAGGGTCTGCTCCATCCCGGCTTCATCCGGATGGCGGAATACGCCCATGCCGCCGGCATTCGGACCAAGTTCCATACCAACGCCGCTCTCCTGGACGAGGAGAAATCCAGGCAGCTCATCACCGCCGGCCTCGACCAGATCTCCTTCTCCTTCGACGGCTATGACAAGAAGACATACGAGAGCATCCGGGTCAACGCCGATTTCGAAAAGACGCTCCACAACATCATCCGTTTCCTCGAGGTCAAGAAGGAGATGCGCTCCCGGACGCCCTATGCGATCTTCGAGCTGATCAACTTCCCGGACCTTTACAAGGATTTGGACAACCGGCGGCGGAAGCAATTCCTGGACAATTTTCGGGGACTGCCCCTCGACCGGCTCGAGATCAAGGAAATCCACAACTGGGCGGGAGAGACCGGACCGACCCGGTCCGGAAAGAAGTACGCCCCCTGCACTTTCCTCTGGCAGGCGCTCGTCATCTTCTGGGACGGAATAGTCCTGCCCTGCACTCAGGATTTTCACGGTTATTACAAGCTGGGAAACGTGAGGGACGAAACCCTAGCCGAGATCTGGAACAATACCCGGTTGGTCCGGCTGCGCGAGAAGATCCTGCGCCGGGAGATCGCCGACCTGGAAACCTGCTCTCAGTGCGACCGTTTATGGAGGGACCAGATCTTGGGGGTCCCCAAGGAATACCTGTGGAAGTTCCTTTTCAGGCGCATGCCATGAGGTCAGTGCCAGTCCGGGAAAACGTTCCGGCCCGGTGAGTCGAACAGCCGGGTCACTCGGCCGTCCTCAACATCGAGGAGATAGAGGCCCCCATTCCCCCTTGTCGGCATACTTGTCTTTGAGATTGGAACAGAAGACGATCCGTGCCCCGTCAGGCGACCAGCGCGGATAGCGGTCATGCCAGGTGTTATCGGTCAGCTTCTCAATCCGCCGGCCCTGGACAAGATAGGTCTCATTATCTCCATCCAGGTCCGATTGGAAGACAATCGCCCCGGAGATGGCCGTTTCGGTCTCCAGGCGGCCGATCGCGGCCTGAGGCCCGGCTCTCTCCGGCCTCTCTTCGCACGGAATCACCCTGACCACAAGAGAGGAACCCGACGAGGGCTACAAGGATAGACGTCAGGGCGGCCTGATGAGCGATTGATCGCCCGGAGCCTCCTCCGACACGACCGTGGACTGACCTGACGCTCTTTATCCCTTTCATCATGACTATTATACAATTATCGGGGACGTTCCCCAAGGGGACACCCCGCCGGGAAGACGTATTGCTAAGGGTGGGCGGCCATGGTAAGATAGTCCGCCATAGTGATGAGCCCAGCGACCCGATGTTCGGCGGCCTCACAAAACTATCTCTGCAAGGAGGACCTTTTGGCGAACCGGATAAGCACAAAAAAGGCAGCCTTTCCCCTGGCCCTGACTCTCGCCCTGAATGTCTTTGCATTCTCGTCCTCTGAGCGGACGATCCGTCAGGGGTCGGTGGAGTTCACCCTCAGCGACTATGCCATGAACGAGCCGCGGTTCGATGCCGTGTACAAATCTGAGGGACTGATGAGCGGCCTGTCCCTGTCTTCCGCCATCGTTTCCAACGTCAACTTCTACTTGGACATCAAGTACTACTCCCGGAAAGGGGAGCTGACATTCTCCAAAGAAAAAACGACTTTTTACATCGTCCCCATTAGTCTGGGTTGTCGCTATATCTACCCCATGGGTTTTTTCAATCCCTACCTCGGAGCCGGCCTAGATTTCTATTTTTATTATGAGGAAAACCCCATCGGAACGGTCCTGAATTACACCAATGGCTACCATATCGCGGGCGGCACCTACATCCGCATATCCAAGAGCGTTCCGGTCCTGGTCAATGTCAGGCTCAAAT
>CAYOZW010000420.1:0-2294 GCA_964408495.1 uncultured Eubacteriales bacterium | reverse complement strand
GGCATAGAAATCGAGCGGCCCGCCGATCTTCACGCCATCCAGAAAAGCCTGGTACTGACCTCCGTCAAGAGACCGCTCGCCGCTGATCGCCAACCGCAACGGTTCTTTCGCCGAGACCTCGATCGGGAATTCAAGCCAGGCTCCCGCTTGCCTCTGAGGCTGGTAGATCAACACTTCGAGCGCATCAGGATCTCCATCCGCGCCCGCCCGGGTGAGAACTTCCCCAATGCCGTAACGCCTGACCCCGGCGAAGTCGCTCGCCTGGACGACTATCCTGTCCAAGCTGGGCAGATGCCGCTCATCCGCTCCCGGGGCCCGCTCCTTAAATGTGGGGATGCCAGTCTGGTACCAGAACGCCACGCTGGCATAATCATCCTCGCGTTCGTTCCAGCTGGTCGACTTGTATTCGGGGTTTTCATCCGGGGAGATCCAGCCCATGTGCTCGATTGTGACCTTGATTCCGGTGTTGAAAACGACCGGGTCATGGAGATGCCAGCGGTAGGAGCTGGTGTGCCCCCCGATCGTCCGCTGGTCATGATAGGGCACGCCGAAATAGGGCGTGCTTGTCATCCTGAGGCCCCACGCGGAGAGGAAGTAATCCTCGGTGCCCGTGCCCCAGATGGAAGGCGTGGTCTCACCGTCAATGTAGATCTTCTCATCGCCCTCGCCGAACCAGGAAGGACTTCTCATCCGGACACCCATCACCGTGCCGACATAGTGGCCCTTTCCGGTCGTCTCCAGGAGGAGATAGTCGCGGCCGGACCGGGCGGGATATTCCTGGCGGTATTGCGCATAGAAATAGGGCGTGTCCTCCGGAAGCGAGTCCAGGCGAATCCAATCGATGTTGAAGTAAAGAAGGCTCAGCGGCTTCCGGCTCTGGTTCTCGATCTCGATCCGGGCCGACTTCCTGAAGGGCATGCGCCAGAAGGCATTGTAGGAGTCCCCGCCTTCGACGATGACCGGGAGGCTGATGACTTCGCTGCGCCGGCCGAAGCAGTTGGCGAAGAAGTCGCCGACAGGAGCTTCCACCGACGGCCGCGGGTTCCCGTCCCAGAACATCCGGAGCATCAACTCCTGGTGGTTGGCCGAGCCCTGAGGCGCCCAGTCGTGGACTTCCGGACCGAGAAAAGTGATCCAGATGTGAGTGATGACGCCGGGACCCTCTGCATCGAAAAGGACGTGCGTGCCCCCCGGAGGGACGTTGAAGTTGTCCCAATTGCTCTGAACGTTTGAATCGCCGCGCGGTTCGGCCGTCGGATCATACCGGCGCTCGCCGGCGTTCCGGTCCCCCTCGGGGCCCCGCCGGATTTCGCCCACGCGCATGGTGGATGTCGCCCGCATGGAGCGCCCTTGTTGAGGCCGGGCGAGGTTTTCCAGGACACCGCCCGGGGGAGAGGCCTTGGTTCTGTCGCTGCGGCAACCGGACAGCCAAATCAGACTGAACACGGATAGAATGGCGAACGCCCGCCAAGTAAATGTCTGATGGAGCCTATTAAATCGCATAATGATCTCCCTTATCCAAGAAATATAGCTTGCCCGGGCCATGATAATCCTGATGACGTCAGGTTTTCAAGGAACAGGCCAACAATACGACAACAAGATGATCTTCTCGCCCTTTTATTTTTTGATAAGAGCTCCCGGGCTATCGGTGTTCGCGCTTTGTCCTGCCTCGCGGTCTCTTGTTAAGCTGGCACCTGACGCCGCCCTGGCAATGAGTTGGCTGCCTTTACAAAAAATACGCCTTCTTGCCACCATTTCTACAAGAGTCGCGTATATATAGACGAGAGGTCATTATCATGCCTGATAGAGATCTGTTATCCCGCTGGGAAGAAGTCTATCTCCTATCCATCTGGGAGCTCAAGGACGGCGCCTACGGAGTGGCCATCCGGAAATCGGTCTCGCGGCTGACCGGAAGGGTCGTCTCCTACGGAGGCCTCTATTTCATGCTCAGCCAGCTCCTCAAGAAGGGTTTCGTCGTTAAAACCGCCGGCGACCCGACGCCCCGAAGAGGAGGGCGGCGAAAATATTACTACTCCCTCACCGGCAAGGGAAAGAAAGCCCTCCGAACGTCTTTTAAATTCCAGAAGTCTTTGTGGAGAGACATCAAGGAGCCGGTTCTCGACTGACGGGAAAAATCATGATTGGCACACCCGGACGCCCCTCCCCCATCGCCCTCCGGATTCTCCGCTATATGGCGGATCCGGACGTGGAAACATGCCTCGAGGGTGACATCGAGGAGGAGTATTCCGAGATCCGCGAACGGAATGGGAAGGCCGCAGCGGCGATCTGGCTTT
>CAYOZW010000419.1:0-2299 GCA_964408495.1 uncultured Eubacteriales bacterium | reverse complement strand
CCGCGAAGGAGGAAGCTGCCGAGATGAACCGTAAGGAAGGATTCGAAGCTAGACGGCGAGGATGGATATGGCGAACAAAGAAGGCCTGAGAGACAGGATTATCATCGCCCTCGATGTCGGGACGAAGCGGGAAGCCCTGACCTTGGCCGGAGAGCTCAAGGACGCCCGCGTCTTTAAGATCGGTATGGAGCTGTTCACGGCCGAGGGCCCGGCGTTCCTCGAGGAAGCCGTCGCGATGGGTAAAAGGCCGTTCCTCGACCTCAAGTACCACGACATTCCCAACACCGTTGCCGGGGCGGTCCGTTCGGCCGCCCGACACCATGTCCATATGCTCACGCTTCACACCTCGGGAGGGAAGGAGATGATGGCCGCCGCGGTCCGGGCCGCCGAAGAGGAATCCGGCAGGACCGGAAAAGAGAAGCCGATCCTCCTCGGCGTCACGGTCCTGACGAGCCTTAAGGACGAAGAGCTCCATCGGATCGGCTTCGGCCACGCTATGGCCGATCAGGTCCTCAGGCTGGCCGTCCTGGCTAAAGATTCAGGGTTGGACGGAGTGGTCTGCTCCCCCCACGAGATCGATATCATCAAGAGAGAATGCGGCGAAGATTTCCTTGTCGTCACTCCCGGGGTCCGGCCCGCCTGGGCGGCGGCCCAGGATCAAAAGCGGATCATGACCCCTGCCCAGGCGATCGGCAAGGGGGCGGATTATCTGGTTATCGGGCGGCCCATCACCGGGGCGCCTTCGCCCCATGAGGCCTTTCTCAGGGTCCTGGCCGAACTGGGAGAGGCTTAAAAAAACGACATCATTCCGCGGAATGCGAAGACAGCTCCCAGGATGATACCGACAACAACCATCAGCACGATGACGACGACGATGCTGACGCCAAAATAGCCAGAGGTTTTTTCCTTGGGGGTCCCCATGAGAGGATTGCTGAAACCCAGATACAGGACATAGAGCCCGTAGAGGGAGCCGAGAATGCTCAGTATTGACAGCGCGGGGATGAGGTTGAAGATGCCGGCGATCCAGGCCGGAGTCATGCTGTAAACAGCCAGCTTCATCGCGTTCGGAAGGTTCTGGGGGGAAGAGAAATTCGGCGCGAGCGCGTTGATGATGAACCCGAGAGCATAGACGACAACCAAGCTGAGGATGTATGAAAATACGGCATAGAGGAGCGCCCGGCTCATCCAGCTCCTGCCCACATAGGGAATGCGAAAGCCGCCGATTAAGGCCCAACCGAGGAACTGAGCCACTGCGGGAATGGCGGCCAGGATAACGGCATATTGAGTGAAGAGCTGCTGAACAGTGATCTGTTCATCCTTTATCTTGGCCCATTCGTCCTTGGGCTTGAGCAAAATACCTTGAACTCTAGCGACCAGATTCATGATGCGCCTCCTATGCAAGTCTTGGAAAGACTATATTCTTTTAAAGAAGGGGAGTCAAACGATAAAAAGCGCCGAGGGGGAAGTGGAGGCGCGGGGCGGATTCGAACCGCCGAATCGAGGTTTTGCAGACCTCTCCCTTAGCCTCTTGGGTACCGCGCCTTTTTCTTCATGAGGACGTTGCTGGAGCGGGCGATGGGATTTGAACCCACGACCTTCTGCATGGCAAGCAGACGTTCTACCCCTGAACTACGCCCGCGTCAGGGTTTTCTGGGTCGGGCTTTGTAAAACTAACAGAAAGCACACCTTATGTCAATACGACGAGGAGAGCGAAGAAGAAAAGAGAGGCTATTTGCCCCGGACGATATCTCTTTTGGTGATCGAATCCGAGCAGGACAGGATCTTCACCGTAGCCGCCCTCTTCCCGGCATCGATAACCACCAAACTGCCCGCTCCTATCTTCGGCAAATCATCCCGGTACTCGAGCGTCTCGGGATTCAGGATTCTCTTGAAGATCGTCAACTGCTGGCCGACCTGGACACCCGCCTCCTCTCCGATGTCGATGACAGCCCAGGCCCCGGACCCAATTTGGTTATAGTCTCTCTCCAGGTAGATGATGTTGCCGACAACTCCGGCATCTTCTTCGGCATAGACTTCATAGCCAAGGTCTTTGCCCAGCAAAGTCTCTTTCTCTTCAAAGGGCACAAGATAATTTCCGACCATCAACAGGCCGCAGGACTTCTCGATCTTGGCCACGGCCCGTTCATCCTCCAGGAAAACGACATGCGCCCGGCCGCGCTTGTTCGCCAGGTAACCATAGTCGCCCAGGGACTCGCCGATCTCAACGACCAGGAACACCTGTCCGACCTCGAGGCCGGCGTTCCTTCCTTTATTCAGGAAAACGGTATCCGCGTCGGAG
>CAYOZW010000418.1:0-2302 GCA_964408495.1 uncultured Eubacteriales bacterium | reverse complement strand
CCGGCACATCGCTTATGACCGGCTGCCTGATGAGAAGTCCCCGGAGCGAGATATCTACCTGATATCCATCGAAACGGGGCAGGATATCCCGCTCATCCAACATCCCGCCGATGATTACCTGCTCGGCTGGTCGCGGGATGGCCGATGGCTCGTCTTTGCCAGCGACCGCACGGGCGCCCTTGGCTTGTGGGTCGTCGGCGTGTCGGGAACGAAAACCCAGGGAGAGCCGAAGCTGGTCAAGCCCGGCATCGACCGCATCCTGCCCGTCGGCATGACGCGGGATGGGGCCCTCTACTACGGCGTGGTGAGAGCGGCGGAGGACATCTATATTGTCGACCTCGACCCCACGTCGGAAAAAGTCACCGGTCCTCCCAGGAAAGCGATAGAGCAGTTTGAAGGAGGAAATTTCACGCCTTCCTACTCACCCGATGGAAAATACCTGGCCTACGTGTCCAGGCGGGGCAATTCTCCCTATCCGACAAACGTCGGCAACGCGCTGTGCATTCGATCGCTCGAAACCGGGCAGGAGCGGGTTTATTACAGGGAGATCTGGCGGCTGGGACTTCGCCATATCGGCACGCCCGGATGGTCTCCAGATGGGAGGTTTATCGCCTTTTGCGGATCGGGGGGGAGCTCCTCAGGAACCAGGGGCTATCGTGTCGACCTAGAGACTGGGGAGATCACTGCCGTCATCCCTGGAGGCGCCGACCAGCGTCTTGGGGGATGCGCCTTCAGCCCTGATGGGAAGTACATCTTTGTGCGCGGAAAGATCGATGAGGGTTTCATACAAATCGTGGCTCGCGACCTCGACTCCGGCGAGGAGCAGGAACTATACCGTCTTCCCAAATTGGAACGGATCAGCACCGCGCTTTCTCCGGACGGCCGCTGGCTGTCGCTTATCAACATGGGCTGGGGCGGAGTGAGATCCCTGAAGGTTATTCCGGCGTCGGGCGGCGAGGCGAGGGAAATATGGAATTTCGGAGAAGTCAAGCAGGGTGTGCCCGGAATCTCCCATACTTGGTCATCTGATGGGCGATATATCCTGCTCGCTGCGCCGGACCTGACAGATCTTAGAGTCTGGTATTTGTGGAGGGTGCCGGTCGAGGGAGGGAAACAGCCCGAAAAGATGGGACTAGAGTGGGCAAAATGGGGAATGTGGGACCTGACGGTCCATCCCGACGGGACAAAACTCGCCTTCGCCGGCCGAGGCGCCCCTTCCGATGAATCCGAATTGTGGGTGCTGGAGAACTTCCTGCCGCGGTCTGAGGGCTCGAAATAGACATTTTACAGGGGAGGGGACAAGGACAACCGCCCCCTCCCCTGATTATGTCTATACGGAGTTCCTCGTCCCCGGCCTATCGTAGATCGACACTTCGCGCTCGAGTCGATCTGCAAGTCGATCTTTTTCAACTTCCAGATCGAACCGCGTTTGCAGGTTCACCCAGAAGAGCTCGGTCGTACCGAAGAAACGCGCCAAGCGCAACGCCGTGTCCGCGCTGATCGCGCGCTTCCCATGGACGATCTCATTGATGCGACGAGCCGGCACGCTGAGATCCTTGGCCAGTCGATATTGGCTGATCCCCATAGGAATCAGGAACTCCTCGAGCAGGATCTCGCCCGGATGGACCGGCGAAAATTTCTGCGCGCTCATGCTCACCTCCTAATGATAGTCCGCGATCTCTACGTCGTAGGCATCGCCTTTCTTCCAAACGAAGCAGATACGCCACCGATCGTTAACGCGGATGCTGTGCTGCCCAACGCGGTCGCCGGATAGCCTCTCAAGTCGATTCCCAGGTGGAATGCGAAGATCCGATAAGGCTCCAGCCGCTTCAAGAATCGCCAGCTTCCGATAGGCCACGCGTTGGACGTCGGGCGAAAGCCCTCTGCAGGGATGTCGGTCGAAGACCGTTTGCGCCCACTTTCCCTTGAAAGATTTGATCACGGATCAATAATAACGCATAACGATAATAACGTCAAGCGTTATCTCCCGCCGCTCACTCTTTCAGGCCTAAACGGGTGACATTATGTCTTGCCCCTTTTTTTCTCTGAATTTCCTTTCCGCTGGCAGGGGAGGACGAAGGAGAGGGGGGAAAAGAGATTCTAAGAAAAAGCAGCGGCGGCACATTCCTTGCTATCTATCCCGGAAATTCGGAAATTGATATACTGTCACCAATTATTGAGGAGGAGAAAATGGCGGCAGAAGAAGATCAATTTCCCCAACACGGCGGTCCTGCCAGGCGGTCGGGCAGTGGCCTTGCCCTGATCCTCGGTTTTGCATTCGGCGCCCTGGCCTTCCATCTCC
>CAYOZW010000417.1:0-2324 GCA_964408495.1 uncultured Eubacteriales bacterium | reverse complement strand
AAACCGAAAAAAACCAAGCCAACCTGAGTGCCTTGCCCCCCCCTATCCGCACTGCATCCTGGTCCCGTTCTTTTCTCCTGGTCCTGGCTCCTCTTCTTTTTCTTGGTCTCGCTTTCGTCCAGCGCATCCTCTTTCTGAGAGATATTAGCGGCCCACTCCTCCTCGTTTCCGGGCTGGGTGTGCTCGCGATGCTGGCGGTTTTCGTCGGCGAACGCAAAAGAGAGTCCATAACGCGCTATCTCGACGCCCTGCCGATCCGGCGTCTTTCCTGGCGGTTATTTCTATTTGCGTTCTTAATCTACGGGCTCTATGCGACCGGGCTCATCTTTCCGGCTCTCCCGTTTACCGGAGACGAGCCCCATTATCTTCTGATCACCAAAAGCCTCGTTACCGACGGGGACATCAACCTGGCCGAAAACTATCAGAATAAAGAATACAGGGCATTCTACGACGGGGAGCTGGACCCTCATGCTCGCCCCGGGAAAAGGGGCGAGGGGACCCTTTATTCCAGACATCTTCCCGCCCTCCCCGTTCTGATCACGCCCTTTTATGTCGCCGGAGAAAAGGCTGCCCGCTTGATCTCCTCGCTCGCCGGGAAGGCCGTCGGTGAGCGGACCGTCCTTGTGTTTTTTTCCCGGCTCCCCATATGTTTATTGGCGGCGCTGCTCGGGATGGTCTTTTTTCTCTCGGCCTGGGAACTGACCCGGAAAAAAAGCGCCGCCCTTCTAGCCTGGCTGATCTTCAGCTTCAGCTCGCCGCTCCTTTTCTATTCCCACCTGATCTATCCCGAGCTGCCCGTCGCCGTGATCCTCGCCGGCATGGCCTACGGACTCATCCTGCAAAAGCGGATTTCTTCCCGAGGCCTGTTCTGGGCGGGATCGGGTATCGGGCTCCTGCCCTGGTTCGGGATCAAGTATATCCCCCTTGCCGGCGCCGCCTTTCTGATCGCTGTCTTTGTGGCGGCGAGGGAGGGAAGGATCAAGATAAAAGCCGCCGTGTCTTTCCTCGCTCCCCTGGCCGTTTCGGCGGGGTTGTTCCTCCTTTTCCTTTATAGCCTCTATGGAAGGATTTCCCCTCAGGTGGTTTATCGAGGCTCGGCTGAGGGAGTGGACCTGTCCATCTCTCGTTTCTTGGTCAAAGACCTGGCGGATTTCTGGAGCCGTCTGCTGGCCTATCTCATCGACCAGAGGATCGGGCTTTTAGTTTATGCACCTGTACTGATCCTCAGCCTGGCCGGATTCTTTCTGTTCAGGAAGAGAAAACCCGAAGCGGCCTATCTATTAGGGGGGATGTTTGGCGTTTTTTTGGTCTTTTGTTCGATGACGTTCTACTGGGCCGGGTATTGTCCGCCGGGGCGACCGCTCCTTCCCGTCGTCTGGATCCCGGCCCTTTTTCTGGCCGCTGGGTTGGCAGATGAGAGGACCAAGATAGCCCTGGTCATCCGTAAGGGGCTGGTCATCGTCAGCTTTTACTTGGTCTACGTGGGGCTCCGCAATCCCCGGCTTCTCTATCAAGATAGCATGTCTTTCCTCCTGGGACCGGGCCATCGCGAAATGCCCAGTCAGCTTCTGGGCAGCTTGAAGGGCATGCTTGTCGATTGGACGCGATGGGTGCCCACGCTGGCCACAACCGTCCTGGAACAGAAGACCTGGGGCATCGTCTTTTTCTGGATCATCGCCGTCCTGGCGATTACCTTAATTTTCCTTTGGAAGGGGAGGGTGAAAAGCCCGGGACCTGTTCGGCTCGGTTTGATGGGACATTTAGGACTGATTGTATTCTTCGGAGTGGTGTTCGTGACCTTGTCCTTTTTTGATGTCCAGCTCGAGAACGGGTTCGGGTTGAACGGCGGGGAAGCCTTTGCCCAGGACGAAAATTCTCTGGGGCCGGAGCTCAACGGGTTCTGGGTGAGGGGGGAGAGCAAGACTGTGTTGATCATCCAGACAGATCGGCCTGCCTCTGAAGTTTCGGTCAGGCTACAGAGCCCTGTGGAGGGAAAGGCAACGGTTCGGCTGGGAAGTCAAAAGAAGGAGTGGACGCGTCTATCCCGGAACATGGCCGAACAGGTGGTCGTCTTTTCCTCTCCCCGGCCCTTCCGTTGGAAAGGGAGGGATCTCTATTCACTTCAGGTTGAGGAAGAGGGTGGATTTTACCCTTACAATATCGACCTGAACAGCCGGGATAAGCGCTTCCTGGGGGTCTTTGTCCGCCTCGAGTTGAATGATGGTGACACCATACTTAATTCCCGCCTATCGAAATGAAGCTATCAACGCACCAAATTTATTATCGCCATAGTTCCAAATAAGTCCATAATCCGTACTTGTACC
>CAYOZW010000416.1:0-2327 GCA_964408495.1 uncultured Eubacteriales bacterium | reverse complement strand
GGATCTTGAGGCCGTCAGCGGCCTGACCAGAGAAGCCGCGGGGCATCTCCCCATAATTTCTCGAGTGAGTAATACTCCCGGGCCTGTTTCGAAAAGACATGAACCACGAAGCTGCCGTAATCGAGGAGGATCCACTCAGCCGGGCCCCGGCCTTCGACGCCGATCGGCATCAGCCTGTTTTTTTTCAGCGTCTGCCCGATCGCATCGGATATGGCCGTATTCTGGCGGGTGGAATTTCCCGTCATGATGACGAAGAAATCGGTGAAAGAGGAAAGCTCCCTGAGGTCGAGGACGACGATATCTTCCGCCTTCTTGGCCTGGCTGGCCTGAACGGAAAGACGAACTTCCGGTGGAAGGTTTCTCTTAGTAAGTCTGGGATTCATATCTTTCGTCATTTTACTCCTGATACAGGTTCTTCCTGTGGATATATTCCTCCACGGACTCCGGGACAAGCCCATGGACGGAGCGACCGCTCTTGACCCGTCGGCGGATTTCGGTCGAGGAGATGTCGAGGGCCGGGATGGCGAGAAGAAAGATCCGGAATTTCGCCAGAAAGTTTTCTCCGGCATCCTCCGCCTCCGCCATGACATGGAAACTATCCTTATATTCCGGGGGAAGGGCATCCCGGGCGGCGGCCAGGTCGAATCCGGGCCGGCTGATGACGATAAACCGGCACTGCTCCAGCACATCCCGGTAGGACTTCCAGGTCTCGATCTCCAGGAAGGCGTCCACGCCCAGGATGAAGAAAATCCTGGCATCCGGGTATATGGCCTTGACCCTGTTTAGGGTGATGATGGAATAAGACCTCTCTTGGGCTTCGATCTCGAGGGGCGAGGCCACCAGGTCGGGATGAGCGCGGACGGCCTGACCGACCATGGCGAAGCGGTCTTCGGGCGAGGCCATTTCGGTCGTCTGCTTGTGCGGCGGGATATAGGAGGGAATAAGGAGGACTCGGTCCAGAGCAAACCTCGACTTGACCTCTGCGGCCGCCCGAAGATGCCCGAGATGAACCGGGTTGAACGTCCCTCCCAGAAGACCGATCCGCTCTTTTTTCGTCCCTTCAGCCATCCTTCTTCTCGAGCCCGGCCAGAGTCTCGGAGATCGCGGAGACGAGCTCCATCAATCCTTGCCCCTTCATTGCAGAGATGGCAAAAAAAGCGAGCTTCCTCCGGACGGCCAGCCGTTTCACGGCTGCCAGTCTCTTTTTTCCCTGGGACAAGAGGTCGATCTTGTTGGCCACGAGGATCAGCGGACGCCCGGCTAGATCGGGATTATAGGAATCGAGCTCCCCCATGACGACGCCGAAATCTTCGACCGGATCCCGGCCGCTGTAGGGCGAGACATCGATGAGATGAACGAGCACTTTGGTTCGTTCGATATGCTTCAGGAATCGCGTCCCCAGGCCATGTCCTTGGTGCGCGCCTTCGATGAGGCCGGGGATGTCGGCCACGACGAAGCTTCTTTCTTTACCCACATCAACGACGCCAAGATGGGGGATGAGAGTGGTAAAGGGATAATCGGCGATGACCGGTTTGGCCGAGGAAATTTTGGAGATCAGGGTAGACTTGCCGACGTTGGGGAAGCCGACCAGGCCGACATCGGCGATCAGCTTGAGTTCCAGGATGAGATCCTTCTCTTCGCCGGGCATCCCCGGCTGCCATTCGCGCGGCGCCCGGTGAGTGGGGGTCGCATAGGTCGCGTTCCCCCGTCCCCCTTTCCCGCCCTGGGCGGCGAGATATTTCTGTCCGGGGCGCAGGAAATCAAAAAGGACTCTTCCCGAGGCCGCCTCCTTGACGAGCGTCCCGACGGGGACGCCCAGGACCAGATCCCGTCCTTTTTTGCCGGAGCGATTCCCCCCTTCACCGGGAGAGCCGTGGCGGGCCTTGTTGATCGGGTGAAAGCGGAAATAAGAAAGAGAACTCAACCCTTGCTCGGCCACCAGGAAGACGTTGCCCCCGTCTCCGCCGCGTCCGCCGTCGGGGCCACCCTTGGGAACGCCCCACTCCCGCCGGAAGCTGACACAGCCATTCCCCCCCCTGCCGGCCCGTAGATCGACTTTTACTTGATCGACGAACATCAGTTCTTCGCTGGCGCCTCCGCCGGGCAGGAAAATCGTCCTGAGCGGTATGGGCTTCTAGAGAAAGAAAGGACCGGGTTTTTTCTGGGAGTCCAAAAGACGGCCAGGGTTTTGACCAACGCCTCTATGCCGGCAGGACCGAGACGAATTTCCCCCGGCTTCCCTTTTTCTCGAAACGGACGACTCCGTCGATCCGGGCAAAAAGGGTGTCGTCTTTTCCCCGGCTGACGTTGGATCCCGGCTTGACCGG
>CAYOZW010000415.1:0-2334 GCA_964408495.1 uncultured Eubacteriales bacterium | reverse complement strand
GGTCCCGGAATTCCTTTTTGCGCCGGACGCTCACTGGGACATCGGCACACGATTGGGGATCCTGGATTTCGAACGCGCGGCCAAGATCGCAGGTTCCCGTTTTGCCGTCTATCTCGGCGCGGGAGCTCTGCTCGAACGGGCCCTCATCAATTTCATGCTCGATATACACACCCGGGAAAAGGGATTCAAAGAGGTCATCCCTCCTTTCATCGCCAACGAAGCCAGCTTGATCAGCACCGGAAACCTGCCCAAGTTCGCCGAGGACCTGTTCAAGCTTGAAGGCTATGAGTGGTACCTTATCCCGACTGCCGAGGTCCCACTGACGAACATCTACCGGAACGAAACTCTTGACGGACATATCCTGCCCCAGCGATTCGTCGCTTACACACCCTGTTTCCGGAGCGAGGCTGGGTCTTACGGCAAGGACATCCGCGGGCTCATCCGCCAACACCAGTTCAACAAGGTCGAGCTGCTGGTTTTTTCAGGACCCGAGGGCTCTTTTAAAGAATTGGAGAGAATGACCGGGGCGGCTGAAGAAGTGCTCAAACGGTTGGGGCTGGCCTACCGCGTCGTCTCGCTTTGCACCGCTGATCTCGGTTTTGCCAGCAGCAAGACCTACGACCTCGAAGTCTGGATGCCGAGCCGGAAAAACTACCTGGAAATATCGTCGTGCTCCAATTGCACGGACTTCCAGGCGCGCCGGGCCGGGATCCGTTTCCGCCGCGAACCCAAGGCCAAGCCGGAATTCGTCCATACTCTGAACGGTTCCGGGCTGGCTGTCGGGAGGACGGTGAGCGCCGTCCTCGAAAATTATCAACAGGCCGACGGTTCCGTGCTGATTCCCGAAGCTCTCCGGCCCTACATGAGCGGCTTGAAAAGAATCAGCGCCGTTTGAGTTCCTTCCAACTCCCCCGATTGACTTCCGGCCCGACTCGCGGAATAATCTTTGCTTCCGGAGGCTCAGATGAAACGAACGTTGACCGCGATACTGTGGTCTTTGGGCGGCTGCTTGCTGAGCGCTTTTTTGCTCGCCGGTCAGAATCCTTATGGTCCCGACAAACCGGAGCCGGGTTCCGTCGAGGCCATCGCCAAGTTCGTGACGGAAGTACGGTTCAGCAATTCCTGGGTGGCCTATGTGCCCGAGTCGAAGACCGTCGTGTCCCCTTCGCAATACCTCGGACATATAGTCGGGGCTCCGGGGGAACTCTCCAGCGTGGCGACCATCCACGGCTATTTCCGCGAGCTGGCCCGGACATCGCCGCGGGTCCGGGTCGAGACCATCGGCCGGACGGACGAGGGGCGGGAAATTCTTCTGGCTATCGTATCCGATGCCGAGGCGATTCAATCGCTGGACCGGTTGAAGCTGGCAACTGCTGCGCTGGCCGACCCGCGGCCGACTTCCCCGGAGAAAGCGGAGTCCCTTGTAGCGAGCGCCAAGCCGTTCTATTTCCTGAATGCCGGGCTGCATTCCTCCGAGACCGGAAGCCCCGAAATGGTGATGGAGCTGGCCTATAGGCTGGCGGTCTCCGAGCAGCCGATGATAAGAGGTATCCGTCAGAATGTCGTCGTCCTCATTAACCCGGTTTCAGAGCCGGACGGACGGGATCGTTTCGTCGAATGGTTTTATCGCTACCTTAAGGGAAAAACCGATTATGATAACCTGCCGCCGCTCCAGCCTCCATACTGGGGAAACTATGTCTTCCATGATAATAACCGGGACACCCATCAGGCGGCTCTCGAGACGACCCGGGCCGTTCGCCGGGCCTTCTTCGAGTATCATCCTGTTGTCGTCCATGATCTGCACGAGTCGATCGCCCTTCTTCTGACCTGGAATGGCACCGGCCCTTTCAACCCCCACCTCGATCCGATCGTCATCAGCGAGCTATTCGATATGGCGTTCACCGAGGTGCGGACGCTGACGGGGATGGGCATGCCGGGGGTTTGGACTTGGGCATTCGGTGAGGGTTTCGGCCATCACTATCTTGAATCGGTGGCGACCAACCATAATGCCATCGGCCGCGGCTATGAAACCTTCGGGAACGCCACGGCGGAAACGGTCGAGCGGGACGTCAGGCTTTCACGCTTTCTCAACAAGCCGGTCACGAGCCGCCAGTGGTACCGGCCCCTGCCACCTCCCAAACGCTTTCGCTGGTCATTGCGCGACAACGTCAACTACATGCAAACCGGAGTCCTGGCGGCGCTCGACTACGCAGCTCTTCACAGCCGGGACTTGCTGAGGAATTTCTACCGGAAAGGATTTGATTCCTGGCAGAAAGGGTTGAAAGAAAAGCCGCGGGCGTTCGTCATCGCGGCCGAACAAGGTGACCGCCGCCG
>CAYOZW010000414.1:0-2355 GCA_964408495.1 uncultured Eubacteriales bacterium | reverse complement strand
GTCCCCAATTTTGAGTTGCGGGTGCGCGCCGTTTCTGGTATAAAGGCAGGTCTCATTCGATGGAAAGGCAGCGCCCATGATCTCGACGGTTATCTCCGATTTCGGCCGGGTGGTCCTCTGGTTCGACAACACGCCTTTCTATCAAAAAATGACCGCTTATTGCCCGAAATCGGTCGAAGAGATCCGTGAGATCGTCCACCGCAGCGCCGAGTTCTACGAGCTCTTCGACAGGGGAGGGCTCACTCCCCGCCAATTCTATGAGCGCGCTGTCGCCCTGCTCGACGCCCGCATCGGCTACGACGAGTTCGTTTCCGCCTACATCGATATCTTCTCCCGAAACCAGCCGGTGCTCGACCTCTACCTGAGCCTGAAAGGGAAGTACAAGCTCATGCTCCTCTCGAACACCGACCCGCTGCGCTTCGGATTCGCCAGGGGTAAATTCCCCGACGCCATGTTCTTCGACGATTACGTCCTCTCTTACGAGGTCAAGGCGCTTAAGCCTGGGCCCGAGATCTTCGAGGAGGCGGTGAAGAGGGCCGGCGTGCCCGCGGCATCATGCGTCTTCATCGACGACATGGAAGAGAATGTCGAGGGCGCGGCCGCGTTGGGGCTCAAAACTATCTTATACAAGCCCGACACCGACCTGGGAAGCGCCCTCCGCACGCTCGGAATCTCGTTCTGACCGGGGACGCTCCCCAAGGTGCCACCCTTCTACCCGAATTAAGCTGACAGCTAACTTAATTCGATCGCCGGACTATCCCTTCGAGCTATTCAGCTGAATTAGGTTTAGTGTCACTATAATTTAGTGTCACTATAATTTACGCGTGAATGAGAATATTTTGAGGCGTGGTCGTCTTATTCTATAAGCAACAGGAGTTGACAGGCCGCTCTTAACTATGTTATCATGTAATCAAATATGTAATCATTGGAGGCATCATGGTTAGAACGCAGATTCAGCTCACAGAGGAGCAGGCCAAGGTCCTGAAAAGAATAGCGGGTTCCCGGCATCTGTCCATTGCCGAGCTTATCCGGCGCGCCATCGACACCATGATCAAAACGAGCACCTCCACCGATCCCGAAGAAAGGTTGAGAAGAGCGCTAGAGATCGCGGGAAAATTCAGCTCTGGAAAGCGGGATATTTCCAAGAAACATGACATCTATCTTTCTGAAAGCTACGGCAAATGAACATCTTCATCGACACTTCGGCCTTCTTTGCTTTGCTCGACCGGGATGACGACAACCAGGAGGCCGCCAAGAACATTTGGGCGAGAATATTGAGCGCTGGGAACACTCTTGTGACCAGCAACTATATTCTTGTTGAAACGCTTGCCCTCCTGCAAAATCGCCTCGGGATAACCGCTGTTCGGGCGTTCCAGGAAGACCTCTTTCCGATCCTCAATGTAGAATTCGTCAACCTCGAAACGCATAGATCAGGGACATCTGCCCTTCTGGCGGCGGCGATAAGGGACCTGAGCCTGGTCGATTGCGTCAGCTTTGAACTCATGCGGACCTTGGGAATAAAAACGGCCTTCGCTTTTGATGCCCACTTCAAAGAGGCCGGATTTCAGGTCAAGTCGTAATCTACCTTAAAAGTATGGCGCCGGCATCCCCATCCGATCCAGCGCACCTAATCCGGATCCACTTGATGCTCTGCCAAACCTTGATCGTCAACATGGTCACCTCGGAGCGCGTCCCCCCTTCCGGCCTTCTCAAGCATCAAGTCGACATCTCCCGGCTCGATCGAGCGGGCGGCACCCGTGGAGAGATCAATGACGCTGGAACCCACCCAGCCCAAGAAGAAGCCCGATATTACCAGTAGGATTCCGGACCTGGCGGTTCTTTTTGTCTCATCGGGATTGAGCCCCGCTCCAACAATCGCGATTGTGAATTATGGTGACACTAAACTTAATTCACTAGGCTAAATCGGAGATCGCAGGGCTGATCCTACGATCGAATTAAGTTTAGTGTCACCATAATTGCCTCACCATAATTGCCCTAATTCGTGCTCAACCTTGCTTCTCAAACTAGCATTTTGGTTTAGGGCCTGGCTTCCCCTTGCGCAAAATCCTGCCGGTTATTTTTTCTGCTTTGATGTAAAAAGAATCATCACCAAGTGGCCTTCCCGTTCTGATGTGACGCCCGAAAGTCTTCATCGTAGATTCATCATCAGGGTGTCTCAAATATTCTGCCCAGTCGTCGATATGCAATTGAGGGGGAATTTCAAAAACCAACGGATTATTAGATTCAGTGACGTGGGCTCTTGCGCTTGACCACATATAGTCCTCAGCATATTTAACCAATCCGGCCCGAACGGGATTTCTCTCAATATATCTAATCGCCGCAAATAGATATTTG
>CAYOZW010000413.1:842-2372 GCA_964408495.1 uncultured Eubacteriales bacterium | reverse complement strand
AGATGGGAATCCCGGAGAGTCTGGCGGCTTCTTCGTTTCCCCCGATGGCGAAGATGCGGCGTCCCCAAATGAGCTTGGCCAGGACCAGCCAGCAGACCAGGATGCAGGCCAGGAAGATCAGGGTGACAACGGCGATGTTATCGCCCAGGATTTTCGAGTTCAGGGTGTCGAAAATAGCGGATACTTCCGAGTATTTATAAGTCCCGTCCGACTGCAGGACGGCCGTTGAGATCTTCCGTCCTCCGGACACCCACTTGGCCATTCCCCGGGCGAAGACCATCATGGCCAGGGTGGCGATGAAGGGCTGAATCCGGAATTTGGCGATCAGCCCCCCGGAGACACTCCCGCAGGCCGTGCCGATACCGAGACAGAGGAGGATCGAGACCCAGGCCGGCCAGCCGTATTGGAGCGAGAACAGCGAGAAAAGCACGGCCGTGAGCCCGAGAAGGCTGCCCACGGACAAGTCGATCCCGGCGGTGATGATGACCAGGGTCATGCCGCAGGCGAGAATCCCGAACACCGAGATGTGTCTGAGCATGTCTCGATGAGTGTCCCAGCGGAAAAACGCCCCGTCGGCGTTGAACACCGTTCCGAGCAGAATGACGATAATCAGGGCAGCCAGGGCCCGGACGTACGGCGACGCAAAGAATTCGGCGATTCTCCTGCCGGCATCCGGCTTTTCGGGTTTATCCATTTTCAATCTTCCTCTCCCAAGGCGGCCTTGATCACTTTTTCCTGGGTCGCCTCGGCGCCTTCGAACTTCCCGCTGATCTTGCCCCGGTGCATCACCAGGATGCGGTCCGACATGGCCAAGAGTTCGGGGAGTTCCGAGGTGATCAGGAGAATTCCGATCCCCCGGGACGTCCAATCGTTCATCAGCCTGTAGATTTCGTGCTTGGCGCCGACATCGACGCCGATGGTGGGCTCGTCCAGGAGAAGCACTTTCGGTTTTGTCTCCAGCCACTTGGCCAGCACGACTTTCTGCTGATTGCCGCCCGACAGGGTGCGGACTTCCTGATCGATAGACCGCGCCTTGATGTTAAGGAACCGAAAATTCCTGATGGCGGCCTCCCGTTCCCCCCCCCGGTTGATCCAACCATGGGAAGATAGAGAGGGCAGGCTGGCGAGGGAGATATTTTTGGCGATGCTCAACGGGGGGATGAGGCCGGTTTCCTTGCGGTCGTTGGTCAGGAGGGCCAGGCCGCGTTCGATGGAGTTGAGCGGCGACCGGGGAACAAACGGCTGGTCATCCAGGACGATGGTCCCGGAAGCCGGCCTGCCCCGCGTTCCGAAGATCCCGTGGAAAAGCTTGCTTTTTCCGGATCCCTGGAGTCCGCCGAAGCCCAGGATCTCCCCTTGATGAAGATTGAAGCTGACGCCCTCCACCAGAAAGGACCTCGCGCCTCTGGGGTCCGCAAGGCAGAAGTCCTTGAGGCGAAGGCAAATTTTTCCTGGAGAGCCTCGCCGAGGCGGGAATTGCCGGCCGAGATCCCGGCCCACCATCCAGTTGATCAGGGAGTCCGGTCCGAG
>CAYOZW010000413.1:0-832 GCA_964408495.1 uncultured Eubacteriales bacterium | reverse complement strand
GCGCCCATCGGGTGCGGCAATGACCGTGTCGGGCCCTTTAAGAATTACCACGGCGCCCATTCTCGTCGCCGCAGCCCGGGCGCGCGCGAGCTTGGAGCCGTCCGTCAGATCGGGGAACAGCCGATCAATCGTCCGTCCCGGAGGACGCTGATCCGGTCGCCGATGCGATAGATCTCCTCCATCCGGTGGGTGATGTAGACGATCCCGCAGCCGTTCTTTTTCAGGTCCTCGATGAATTGGAAAAGACGAGCCGTCTCCATATCATTGAGGGCGCTGGTCGGTTCATCCATGACAATGATCCGGGCGTCTTGGGCCAGGGCCTTGGCGATTTCGATCATCTGCCGGACGGAAACAGGGTAATCTTCCAAACGCTTCGACAGGCTGACCTCGATCCCGAAGCGGGATAACAACCGCAAGGCCTGCTTGTTTTGGGCCTGGAAGTCGACTCGGGCTCCGGGTCGGACGATCTCCCTCCCCAGAAAAATATTGTCCGAGACCGTCATCGAATTGACCAGCGACATCTCCTGGTGAATAACGGAGATACCCTGGCGGGCGGCGTCCTGGGGGGACTTGAAGCGGACCCTCCGGTCTCCGAGGAGAATGGTCCCCGCATATGCGGTATGGACGCCTGTCAGAATCTTGATCAAGGTGGTTTTGCCCGCGCCGTTTTCTCCGGCCAGGATGTGGACCTCTCCCGGATAGAGATCAAAAGAAACGTCTTCGAGGACCGGCACCCCGGCAAAAGACTTGCCGATTCCAGTCATCGTGAGGAGCCGTTCCCGGTCAATCGCTGCCGATGATGTCTGGATCATGGGGATGTATCCGGCCGGGG
>CAYOZW010000412.1:0-2374 GCA_964408495.1 uncultured Eubacteriales bacterium | reverse complement strand
GCCGCCAACAGACAGAAAATCGAGACGAAAACAAACCTGGAATGCCGTCGTGTCATAAAGACCTCCAACAGAAGATAAGTCGAATTCCATTCTAACTTACGCAAACCCGCAAAAAAAGTTCGGCTCGGGAGCGAAGATTATTTGCAGGGCCAACCAATCGTCTGTAAAATAGGCAAGGATCAGATGAACCGAAGGGTTGAAAAAACGCTCTTTTATGGCTGCCTATTCCTAGTTCTCCTGGGTATCCCTCCGCTTTCCTGTTGGGGAGTCGGCATCTCGCCCGAAATTCTAAGCCAGCAAGCAGCCCAAACCAGCCCTCCTGAAAAGTTCGCTCTCCGCTTCTCACCGCGGCCGCGGCAAAGGCTCGCCTACAGCCTCCAGAGCCGGATGGAATCGGAAGGGCAGGGCTTTCTAGGAAGAAGTCTGACCTTGAGCGCCAGGGCCGACGGTCAGATCGTCGTCTTCGTCAGCCAACTGGCCGCTGACAGCGTCTTCACGGAGCTTTCCAGTCCGGGCATCCGGATCTACCTCCAGACGCCCGGCCGGCAGGACGAATTCACGCTGAAAAACCCGGCTGATTCCCCCGTCCGGATGACTTTTGACAGAGCGGGCCGGATCCGGGATATCCGAAACGTCGAGTCTCTCGAGGAGCAGAATCCGCTGAATTTTTCGATCCTGGAAGTGCTCCAGAGCTATTGGCCGGCTTTCCCGGACAAACCGATAGCGGCCGGCGAATCCTGGGCGGACCACAAGCGGCTGGTCGTCCCCTTCCAGGGTATGAACCTCGTCATCGAGCTCGAGATCATTTTTACCCTCAATGCCCTTGTCCCCTCACCGGAAGGCAAACTGGCCCTGATCAATGCTGCATACACTGCGAAGCTTTCCGGAGAACGGCAGATTGAGGAGTTCCTGGGGTCGTTTGAAGGCAGGGGGGCCGGGTCTGGGAGCATGAACTTCCAGGTGGACGGCGGCTACTTCACCGAGTACCGGCTGGACTATATCATTGACGGGGCGATGGTCATGCGGAAGGCCGGGAGCAAGGTCGTTGAATGGCCCTTCAGACTCAGCGCCGGTGCTTCTCTTCTTCTCCTCGAATGGCGCTGAAACCTTGGAAAGCTCATCGACTTGACAGCTCTATTATCTTTCTTATATCTTTGTCCGCTCACAAGATAACGGGGCAGAGATACCTTGAGTAAGGAGGTCCGCATGCCGCCCAAGCTTTTCCGCTTCGGCCTCGGTGGGGTCATTCTGTTTTCAGGCCTCATCTCCTCTTGCCTCCTCTGCTCTGCCCAGACGCCACGCCAAGTCCGCATCCTTCTCGACAACGCCAGTATCCGCGCCCGGCCCGAGGTCGACGCCGAAGTGCTGGACACCGCCGCCAAAGGGACCCTTTTCGATGTCATCGAGAAAGCCGGCCCCTGGTACACGATCAAGGTGGGCGAAGACGAAACGGGCAAAGCGGTCTATGGATACATCCATGAAAGCATGGCCGAACCGAGCGGAGAGATCTTGCCCGAACCTCCGGACCGGGAAGAGCCTCGGCCGACTCCCCAGCCTCAGTTCGTCCCGCCGCCGCCGCCCCCGGCGGTTCAGACGCCCTCCCCGCCTCCCCGGGAGGTGAAGGATGCACAAGTGAAGGTCCGGTCTCGCGACAAACTTCTCTCCGGTTCGTTTCTGAAGTACGGCTTCAACGACCACTGGGCAGCCTCTTTCGGGTTCGACTTCGGGATCGGTCGCTATATCGGGGTTGGCCTTGAGTTCCAGCCCTACGTTGAAAACGTGTCCGAGGTCAGCAGCACAGCCATTCAGATGGATATCTTCGTCAACCTCAAGCTCGGGTTCAAAATCTGGTTCTTCACCCTCTATGGAGGCGGCGGCGTAGGGTCCGATCTTTCCTACAGCAGCAGCGAAATTGAAGGTCAATCCTTTTCCAAGTTCAGGGCCATGCTCGCCTACCACGGGATCGCCGGCGTGGCCGTCAACATCGGGAGAATAGCGATCGTCTTCGAATACCAGCCGATCAGGGTCTCTGACCCTGATCTCGACCCGGACAGCTGGGGCCAATTCTTCTTCGTGGGCCTGAAATTCTGAACCGCTTCGCTCCCCTGCCGACGCTCTCTGCGGAAGGCCTTGGGAAGAGATCGACGAGACGGGACACTAGAGTGTTTCCGGCTCGGCATGGACGACACAGCGGTCGAGCCCGGAGATCCGCTCTTTTAATCGCGATTCGATTCGGGTGGTGATGTCGTGGATCTCGACGATCGAAAGCTCTTTGTCGAGGTGGCAATGGAGGGAGATCGATAACTTGTCCCCCTGTTGCCGGATGAGGACATTGTGGCAGTGGTGGAAACGGATATGTGCGGGGTGGACGCCA
>CAYOZW010000411.1:0-2379 GCA_964408495.1 uncultured Eubacteriales bacterium | reverse complement strand
AAGCCTGGTCCACCAGGGGATCACCCTTGTCGTCAGCGGCCAATGCGGCAGTTCGCCATTTCCGATCGCGGAGGAGACGTTCGAAGAGGAAAAAGAAACCGTCAAGAGATTCTATGAAATCGACCTCGACTGGCGAGACCTGACCGGGTTTTTATCCCGCCTCGAAACCAGCCGAATCGCTATGAACTACGCCACTCTCGTCGGTCACGGGTCCATCCGGGGCGCGGTCATGGGTTTTAGGGACCGTCCCCCGACGCCCCTGGAGCTGAAGCGCATGGCGCTCCTGGTCGAAGAATATATCCGGGATGGAGCCTTCGGGATATCGACGGGCCTCGAATACGCGCCCGGGAGCTTCGCCGGGGCTGATGAAATCGTCGAACTTTGCCGGGCCGCCGCCGCCAGTAATGCTGTCTACGCCACCCATATGCGGGATGAGGGTGATCATCTCCTCGAGTCGCTGCAGGAGGCGATAGAAACGGCGCGTCTCTCGGGCATTCGGCTTCAGATCTCCCATCTCAAAGCGGCCTATCCAAGAAATTGGGCTAAGCTGGAGCCAGCGCTGGGCCTAATCGAGAAGGCCAAAGATAGGGGCATCGACATCTTTTGCGACCGATATCCCTATATCGCTGGTTCGACCGGTCTTAGCCTTTATTTTCCGATGTGGTCTAAAGAAGGCAAGACGGACGAATTCATCCGCCGCCTCAAGGACCCGGAGCTCGAGCCCCGACTGCGGGCTTATCTTGCCACCCAGGAAGAGAAGATCGGTTCCTGGGAAAGGGTTCTGCTTTCCTCGATTCCTTCGGAGAAAAACCGACATCTTCAGGGAAAGACCGTCCTCGAAGCCGCCCGCCAGATGGGGAAAAATCCCTATGATTTGATGAGGGATTTACTGATTGAAGAAAATGCGATGGTCGGGATGATCGCTTTCATGATGGACGAGGACAACCTGAAGAAAGTCCTGGCTCATCCGCTGGTCGGAGTCGGCTGCGACGGCTCGGCGGTCGCTCCCTATGGAATCCTGGGCCGGGGCCGGCCTCATCCCCGGAACTACGGCACTTTTCCGCGCATCCTCGGGAAGTACGTCCAGGAAGAGAAGATCGTCCCAGCGGAGGAGATGATCCGGAAGATGACGTCCGTCCCGGCCTCCCGGTTCGGGTTTGAGGGCAGGGGGGTCATCAGACCCGGCGCTTTCGCCGACCTCGTTGTTTTCGATCCGGGAAAGGTCGCTGACCGAGCGACTTGGGCAGAACCTCACCAGTATCCGGTTGGCATCGAGTATGTGATTGTTAACGGAGAGGTCGTCATCAAAGGCGGCGAGCATACGGGCCGGCTTCCCGGCCGGGTCATTAAAAAAAGGGCCTAGCTGCATGAAAATCATTTTTGCCCAGGTTTTATTTCTTTTAATGGCGATCTCCCCCAGCAGCGCTGACCATGCGGTTCTCCACTTCCCCTGCGGCACCGAGGTGGAGCTCATCGCGCCCGCTCTTGAGCCGGGCCGGATTCTCCTGGCCAGACTGATTCATACTTCGGGGGCCAGGAAAGTTGTTATCGGTTTTGAGGACGCCGAATACGAAATGAGGGGTGAGGAGGGGGCAGGCGAGGCGTTCGCCTTGATCGGGCTTGACTTGAACCTCAAACCAGGAGGGCATGACCTCAAAATGACCGCTATCCTTCAGGATGGCCGGGTCGAAGGGCTGAAGCACCCTCTCTTAATTCGTGATCGCAATTTCCCCGTGAAAAAGCTCCGGGTCAAGCCGGAATTCGTCACCCCGCCCCCCCAGGTCGAGCAACGCATCCGCCGGGAGGCGGAGCTGCTCCAGATGGTCTATAGCGTAACCACCGAGAATTGGCTCGGCGAAGGTGCCTTTGAGAAGCCTCATCCGGGCGAGAGCGCCGGCAACTTCGGCGAGAAGCGGATCTACAACGACGTCCCCCGCTCGTCCCATTCGGGCCTCGACATTGCGGCTCCCTACGGTTCACCGGTGCGGGCCTCCAACTCGGGCAGGGTCGTCCTCGCCCGGGACCTCTATTTTTCGGGAAAAACGGTTATCCTCGATCACGGACTCGGGGTATTCAGCATCTACTGCCATTTTTCCGAGCTCCGGGTGAGCCGGGGACAACACGTCAGCAAGGGAGACGTCCTGGCCCTTGCCGGAAGTACCGGCCGCTCGACCGGACCGCATCTCCATTGGGCCGTGAGGATCCGGGGGAACCGGGTTGACCCCCAAGACCTTCTGGAACTCGGCCTTTAAGAATGAAAGAAGCAGACGGCCAAGGCATACCTACGAGGGCTCTGTGAAGAGAAGTGTGGTTGATTTCAGGCAATGGAGGGGATCAGCCGCAATCGGCCGCAGCGACCATTGAGGGTTTAGCCTGAGC
>CAYOZW010000410.1:0-2384 GCA_964408495.1 uncultured Eubacteriales bacterium | reverse complement strand
GAGAACTCCCCCATCTTCTGGGTGGAAAAGATCAAAACTCCCTATCTCACCATCCACAACGATGAAGACGACGCCGTTCCCTGGTACCAGGCCATCGAATTCTTCACCGCCCTGCGGCGTCTAGGAAAAGAAGCGTACCTCTTCAACTATAACGGAGAAAAACACGGCCTCCGGCAGCGGGAGAATCAAAAGCACTGGACGGTCCATATGGACGAGTTCTTCGACCACTACCTCAAGGGCGCGCCGAAGCCGGAGTGGATGGAGAAGGGAGTCCCCTACCTCGAGCGGGGCAAGCGCGACATCGACTCGCTCTTTAAAAAAAAGGAATAGCCGGTATTCAGTCATGGCGGAGGGCACGGACCGGGTCGACCCGGGCGGCCCGCATGGCCGGGTAGATCCCCGCCGCCAGGCTGACCTCCACCGAGAAGGCGATCGCACCCAGACATAACCAGACGGGAAAACTGAAGTACTGGAAAAAGGGAACGCCCTGCCTGGATAAAAAGTAATTGACGATTTGGTTGATGATGCCGCTCACCACCCAGCCGAGAGCCAGGCCGAAAACACCCCCCAGGAAGCCGATGATACTCGATTCAAAGAAGAAGATCCGGCGGATGTCCCGGTCGCTCGCCCCGACCGCCTTCATGATCCCGATCTCGGAATAGCGCTCCAGGATCGACATGACCATGGTGTTGACGATCCCGAGCGAAGCAACGATGATGGCGATCATCCCCACAGCCGCCAGGATCATATTCATGACCAGGAAGCCGCGCTGGACTTCCGCGAACTGGTCGGCCAGGGCGAAGCTCCAGAATCCCATCTCGGAGATTTCCCGCTTGACCGGTTCGACAAAGGCAGGCGAGGAAAGACGGACGTTGAGCGCCGAATAGCCCAGCCGGCCCTCCTTTGCCAAGAAAATGTCCCAGATGTTGCTGAAAGGAAGCTTTTTCATCCGCTGCGAGGCCCCCGGCGTGATAAAGACATCGCTCTGGATGGGCATCGGTCCGGTGAAGGCGAGACTGTCGGTAACACCGACGACCGTCAGCTCGTAATCTTCCATCTGGAAGGGAAGTTTCTCTCCGCTTATGGCCGCCGCCAAATCGAGAGGATTGAGACGGGAGAAATCGAAGGCGATTGAAGAGATCGTCACCTTCCTGCCGATCGCGGCCTCCGGATCCCGGACGCCCAACTGACGAAGGAACGATCTGGACAAGACCGTAGCGCTTTCATCGTCCGAAGCGTATCCCCGGCCGGCGCTGAACCGGAAGGCCTTCGATGAGGTCACCCTGGCGGGAATGACTTGAACCAGCCGGAATTCCTCCTTTTCGTTGAACCTGACCATAGCCGGGATGCGGATCTCCGGGAAGACCGTTTCCACCCCGTTGATCGCGGCTATCTTCTCGATGGCAGCGTCGTCGAGCACAACCCTTTCGCCCCCCTTTGGGGTGATGGCCGGCAGCCGCTCGTCCGGGTCGAACCGCTCTCTCTTCATAAAGTCCTCGGCGAAAACGGTGATGGAGTTGAAAAGGTCGAGCGAACGGAAGCTCTCGGCCAGGTTCTTCTGCATCCCCTTGCCGAACGAGACCATCGCGACGAGCGCCCCGATGCCGATGGTCACTCCGAAGGCGGTGAGAAAGGTCCGGAGTCTCCTTTTCCAGAGGTTGGAAAAGGCAAGATCGATAAAGTCGCTGAGCTTCATCGCCAATTATCCTGGGATTGAACCCGGCCATCCTGGAGCCGAACGCCGCGGTGGGCGAATTCTCCAGCCAGGGCTTCTTCATGTGTGACCAGGATGACGGTCAGGCCCTGGTCCCGGTTGAGGCCGGCCAGGAGGGAGACAATCTCCCTGGCTGTGCGGCTGTCCAGGTTGCCGGTCGGCTCATCGGCCAGCAAAACATGGGGATTGTTGATCAGGGCTCGGGCGACGGCCACCCGCTGCTGCTCCCCCCCCGAAAGCTCGGAAGGCCGGTGCCGCATTCTTTCTTCGAGACCGACCCGGGCCAGCATTTCTGTGGCCCGACGCCGTCGGTCTCCCTTCGGAATCCCGGCGAAGACGAGCGGCAGGGCAACGTTCTCGAGCGCATCCAAGCCGGGGATGAGGTTGAACGACTGGAAGATCATCCCGACGCCCGAGCGTCGATAGAACGCCAGTTCCTGGCGGTCCATGTCCGAGATCCTGCGGCCTTCGACCTCGATCATCCCAGCCGTCGGAGTATCCAGGCCGCCCAAAAGGTTGAGCAACGTGGATTTTCCTGAGCCCGAAGCGCCCGTCACGGCCGCGAAAACGCCGTTCTCGAGGCTGAGTGTCACCTCCTCGAGGGCGACGACCCGGACCTTGCCGGTCGCATAAACCTTAGACAGGCCCTCAACTTTGATCAAGAAGCGGA
>CAYOZW010000409.1:0-2385 GCA_964408495.1 uncultured Eubacteriales bacterium | reverse complement strand
ATCATGATATTTTGGGGCTTGAGGTCGCGGTGGACAACCCCCAACCGGTGGGCCTCGGCCAGGCCTTCGCAGACCTGGGCGATGACCGAGACCGTCTTGCCGACACTCAGCTGTCCGACCCGCGTGACCGTGTTCTTGAGGTCCTCGCCGCCCACATATTCCATGGTGATGTAATGGGTCCCCTGCTCCCGGCCCAGATGATACATCCGACAGATATTCTTGTGGGAGATTTGACGGGCCGTCTTGAGCTCGTTGCGGAAACGCTCGATGGTCTGTTCGTCGGCAGCGATCTCCGGCTTGAGGATCTTCAAGGCCACCCTCTCCCCGATCTCGGTGTCAAGGGCCTTATAAACCCGGCCCATTCCTCCCTTGCCCAGGTCTTCTATAATTTGGTAGCGACCTGCAAAGACGGTCCCGACGGCCAGTTCGCGGATGGGTGTTTCCATGGTCTTCGTTACGGAAAGCGGGTCCCCTTCTGAAGCGGGCAGTCGCGTCCCGCATTGCCCGCAATAGCGCGTATCCTTCGTATTATCAAACCGGCATTCCGGGCATTTCATCGCTCTTGCGCTCGCTCTCCCCTCCGCCCTACGACGCCCGGCAGTAAACGTATCCCCCTATTCTTTTTCTTTGCTCCGCATGTAGACGTTAGTTGTACCGCCCTCCGCCGGGAACTTGAGCTCAAAGAAATTGGAATGGCTTTTGATGAGCTGGGACAGTTGTTTAAAACCATAGGTGCGTGGGTCAAAACTCGGGTCGAGCTGACGGAGGTAGAAGCCAAGCCTTCCCAGGTTCGCCCAGCCGTCCTCTTGGACGGCCATTTCAAATGCGCCCCTGAGCAAGGGCAGCGGATCGAGTTCCTTGGGCTTCTCATCCTTAGGGGGGGCTTTTTTTTCCTGAGCCCTCCCCCTGCCGCGGACAACCTGCCTGGGAGCGAGGTTCTCCGTGAAGATAAAGATATTGCAGGCATTGACAAAAGCTTTCGGTGTGGTCTTCTTCCCAATCCCCATGACGAAAACGCCCGCCTCGCGGATCCGGGTCGCCAAACGGGTGTAATCGCTGTCGCTGGAGACGATGCAGAACCCGGTGACGAGGTGGCCGTGGAGGAGATCCATGGCATCGATGATCATGGCGCTGTCCGTGGAGTTCTTCCCTACCGTGTAGCGGAACTGTTGGATGGGCTGAATGGCATAGTTGTTCAGGACGTTCTTCCACCCGGCCATGTTGGCCGTCGTCCAGTCCCCGTAAACCCGGCGGATAGTGGTCGCGCCGTACTTAGCCGTCTCCGTGAGGATACCTCCGATGAGAGAAGGCTGGGCGTTGTCGCCGTCGATGAGCATGGCCACTTTGACCACCTGGCTGTCGGCGAATTGTTCGACCATGATGTCACCTCAGGACAATGTTGTATTTCGTTGTCTTCAAATATAGCCCAATTCAGACAGAGACACAATACTTCCTTCCCGCTTCCTCCAAAGGGTTTCGATATCGCGTTCTTCAGGCTTTAACGCTGATCTCATAGCCCTCGCGGATCGGAGGGGATTGCAGGAACTCGAGAAACTTGACCAGTTGCTCCTGGTAGTAGAGGTTGTGCTCGTTGGCCAGGGCGTCCTCTTCCGTTTTCCATACGGTCATGGAGATTCCCTGGCCCTCCGTCCGGTCCGTGAGGAGATAGGCGGCGACGAATCCCTGCTGGGCCTTGGCGGCCGGGACGACGCTCGTTCTATAAAGCTTGATGGCCTCGTCGATCTTCTCGGGTTTTACGTTCAAGGTCGTCAAACGCGCATACATAGCCACTCCCTCCTTCATCCTTCTGCATTCCTTACCAAGGATATCAGTTCGCCGGGTTGGAGTCAAACGCCTATTCAGGCTTGACTAATCCAGGGGAAAGTCTACTATTAAGAGGGATGACTTCTTTTCGATCCAGGGCTCTTCTCGTCTTTTGTTTATCATTCGTATTCCTTGCCTTTCCGGCGCTTTCCGCATCCGCGGACATCCCTTGCGAATGGGCCAATGTCGAGAGAGTTGTGGTCATTGGCGACCTGCATGGCGATTATGAAGCCTTTATCAAAATCCTCAAGGGCACCCGGATCGTCGATCGCGACCTCCACTGGATGGCCGGGCAGGTTCATTTTGTCCAGACGGGCGACATCATGGATCGGGGCCGCGACTCACGCAAAATCTTTGATCTCCTGCGGCGCTTAGAGCGGGAGGCCGAAGCGGCGGGCGGGAAGGTTCATGTCCTCCTCGGCAACCACGAGGAGATGAATATCACCGGCATTGTTTTCAGCAGCAATATCGACTACGTAACAACAAACCAGTTTATCGACTTTCTCCCCGATGGCTACAAGAAGCAGCAAGAGGACGTTCTCGCGAAAAAGATTCTTAAAC
>CAYOZW010000408.1:0-2390 GCA_964408495.1 uncultured Eubacteriales bacterium | reverse complement strand
TCTGTATCGACAGCCGCCCATGTCACCCACTTCGACGAGGCCGATGTCACCGAACTCGTGAAAATAAGAGAGAGCATGAAAACGCAGGCGGCCGAAAAGGGAGTCAAGCTGACCTATCTTCCCTTTATCGTCAAGGCTGTCCTGGCCGCGATCAAGGCCCATCCCCTGATCAACGCGACTCTCAACGACGAGGACCAGGAGATCATCGTCAAGAAGTACTACAACTTCGGGATCGCCGTGGATGTGCCGGATGGGCTGATCGTCCCCGTGGTAAAGGGAGTGGACCAGAAGTCGATCTTTGACCTGGCCGGGGAGATCCAGGCCGTGGCCGAGGCCGCCAAAAACAGGTCTCTTAACCTCGCTGACCTTAAGGGCGGGACTTTCTCAATCACCAATGTCGGCGGAATCGGCGGCCAGGCCGCCACGCCGATCATCAACTATCCCGAGGTCGCCATCCTGGCCACGATGAAAATCAAGGACAGGGTCCGGGTAAAAAACGGTGAGGTCACGGCGGTGAGGACTCTTCCTCTTTGCCTCTCGTTCGACCACCGCGTCATCGACGGCGCCGAAGCGGCCCGGTTCATGAACGACCTCGTCGCCAAACTGGAGGATCCGGATTTCCTGGCGCGTACGGCCGAGGGGAAAGAATAGACCCCGGCCGGCTCAGGATTTCCATCTAATAACCGCCCCGTTCAATCCTCATCTGGCGCACGGCGCCTCCCCCCGGGATGAGGCCCGATCCTCCTGCGGGACGACAGCTCTGAGCTCTTTCTCCACAAAAGCGCTAAAATCAGCTCTTCATTGGAGCCGGCCTTCTGTTTTATCCTCCCCCCAGGTGGGGAGCTTGAATTGTTGGGGTTTGGATTTCAACACTTCTTTGAGCCATTCCGAGGGATACCCCACCCCACGGGGACGCCCTCTCTCGTCCTTGACGTAGCCGTCGTTGTATTTCGTCAGGAGGTATTCCCCGAGCTCTCTCCAGCGCCTGACCACCTGCTCCCCCTGGCCGACCGAATAGTTCGTCAGATACTGAACCAGAAGCTTTGGATCTGTCTTTTGAAGATCGAGCGCGGTTTGCTCGACAATCGGCTGGAGAGAGAGCGCTTGCCCTTCCAGCGTTGACTGGATTTCTTGGATATCTTTGATCATGTATGAATATTTCAGGTTGGCAAAGTTGGCTACGAAATTGAACACCCACCAGGCTGAATCCCAAGAAAATTTTTTCAGGTCACCGACCGTGAACGGCTCGGGCACATCCTGAATGCAGCAGTAGAGAGGGACATAGCAGCTCGTGTACGTATCGTCCACGCCATACCAGTAGACCCCGCCGATGCTATTGGGGAGCCAGTCTCTGGACTGGGAAATGAACGAAAAGCCGGTCTGCTGCGTGGATATGGGACGCTCCCAGCTGTAGTTGACTCCATCCAGTTCCCAAGTGAGATCCCGGCAGCGGACGGGACATCCGAAGGGCCCTGCATCAATCCCCTTGGTCATATCGAACTCCGTTCCCTCGTAGTGGTCCCGCATAATATCCATCACATCCTTCAGGGAGAGCTTCTGGTCGGGTTTGATCCAGAGCGGATACGGCTTCGCATCCAAGACGCCGCGCTGAAAATCCGGAGACAGATTTTGCGAAGGTGCACTCCGCCGAAACATGCTCCAGACACGTGCGGCGCAGGTCCTGAGCGAGGAAGGTTTGGGGGGATCATAGGCATTCCGAAAACTGAATGGCTTTCCCGAGTTTTTGCTGTAGTATCCCTTTTCTTCCGCAAAAGAAATCACCTGGGCCGCATAAAGGCAATTCTCGGGATCATTCGAAGGGAATTCCCCGATGCGGGACATGTTGGCATGGGCGGAAACATAGCCATCCGGAATCCGGAGCGCCACCCAGGGAGCCCCTTTTCCGCCAGGTCCCGGACCGATCATCTCCATAATCCAGGCCTCCCTGGGATCGGCGATGGAAAACGATTCTCCCGTGCTGGCATACCCGTATTCTTCGACCAGCTGAGCCATCACCTTGATCGCCTCCCGGGCTGTCTTGGCCCGTTGCAGAGCCAGGTTCATCAACATGAAATAGTGGAGAAGGCCGTCCGGGTTTCGGAGTTCGCTGCGGCCGCCAAAGGTGGTTTCACCGATGGCGAGCTGGAATTCATTCATTAGACCGACGACGGCATAGGTATGGGCCACCTGCTTGACCTCACCCCTGACCTTGCCGTCCCTTCCCATGACGGGGATGGTCGAGCCGGGCTCATAGTCCTGAGCGGGAGTGCGCTCAAGGTGGGGCAGGAATTCCCCATCACAGGTGTAGGTGATCATGACGGCGCCGTCTTTGGAGGCTCCTTTGGTCACCAGAAAGCTCGAGCAGTCATCCTGGGCCCATTGTTGATTCA
>CAYOZW010000407.1:0-2396 GCA_964408495.1 uncultured Eubacteriales bacterium | reverse complement strand
CCTGGCCGGGAGGTCCGCCCCTGCGGGCAGATCAAAAACTCTCAGGATCGTTCAGGACGGTAGAGAGTCCGGATCTTCAACCGCCTCAGGCAGTGCGGCCTATTTTTCTTTGGCCAGCTTGCTCAATCGTTCTATCGCGTTTATATTATCGGGATCCAGCTCTAGAGACTTGGCATAGTACTTGATCGCCTGCTTCTTGTCGCCCTTGGCCGCGTAGGCCTCGGCCAGGCTGTCAAAACCGTTGGCATCCTCAGGATAGGCTTCGATATTCAGCTGGAAGATTTTGATGGCGTCGTCAAAGCGGTCCTCTCCGAGCAGCGCATAGCCCAGTCCGTTCAGTTCAGCGGGCCGGAGGTCAAATTCGCCTGGCTTCGCTTTCTTGAGTTCATGATATTGTTTGATGGCGGCATCTAGGCCTCTTCCCCGGAAAGTCTCAATAAGAGCCCGGGCGATGGATTTCTTGGGAGGGTCAAAAGGTTCATCATAAAGGATCCGGCAGATCGCGGTGCTCATTTCGCCCAGGTTGGTCCCCCCTGTGTTGTTGAGAAGTACGATCAGGTGCCGATCGTCGACGTATCGTTCAATCAGGGTGTTGAAGCCGTTGATTCCTCCTCCGTGCGAGATCACGGAAACCTCCCTTTTGGACTGGGGCAGCTTTTTCTTCCCGACTCCCCAGCCATAGCCGTAGGCGGCTCCCCCCATGGGAACATAGGGTTTAAAAAGGAGTTCTTTCAACTTGGCGGAGAGCAACTGATCGGTGTAGAGGGCCTGGTCCCAGATGAAAAGGTCCTCGGCAGTCGAATACAGGGATCCGGCTGCATAGGGCAGGGACATGTCGAGGTAGGGAGCGTTTGTATAGCCATCCAGCGATTGTTCATAACCGGCGGCCCGGCCCGCAATGATCGGGTCATGACGGTCATAGCCCGAGTTCTTCATTCCCAGGGGCTTGAAGATCCTCTCCTCAAGGACTTTATCGTAGGGCTTTCCGGTGATTTTCTCGATGACGGCGCCCAGGAGGAAATAGCCCGAATTGTTGTAACTGAACCTGGCTCCGGGTTCGAATTCCAGGTCACCGCTGCAATACTTCTTGACGAATTCCTCAACACCGTAGGGGTCGCGGCTGACCTCGTCCATAAAATTCGGCAGATTCGTGTAGCTGGGGATCCCGGAGGTGTGGGTCAGGAGGTGGTGGATGGTCACTTTCTGGCCTGTGTCCTCGCGATAATAAGGGAGGTACTCGGAGAGCTTTTTATCCAGATTGATTTTCCCCTCCTCGACGAGCTGGAGGATCATCATGGAAGTGAACTGTTTGGTAATAGAGCCAAGCCTGAATTTGGTGTCGGGCCGGTTGGGAATATTCCATTCCATGTTGGCCAGCCCAAAACCTTTTTTATAGATGACCCGGCCGCCCTCGGCGACAAGAGCCGCTCCGTTGAACTTGCCGTATTCATAATAGAGCTTTAGCAAGCCGTCGATTTTGTCGGCCTTATTCTGGGAGAAGACCGGGGACGAAAAGGCGAAGAAAAGCATCAAGAAGACAATCAGGGCTCCAGGCAAAACAATGGGGGACTTCTTTTTCATGAAATAATCTCCTCTTTGAAGCATCACGCCGATTCCTTGTTCAGCATTATATATGGCGAAGTATCGTTCTCCAGATAAATACGATCAAGATCGCAAAAAGTTCCGTCCCGGAAACCGCTCGAGGCGTTCCGAGGTTAGCAGATCCAGTCGCTGCCTCGATCTCCCTGGATATGCTGCGGCCCGGAAGAACCAGAGAGAGATCAGTCCTGGAGGGCGTCGTAGTAGAGGGCGGCTGCGCCCAGAATGGCGATCTCCGGCTGGTCGGATGTCTCGATGACGATCCGCTCCAGTATCTTGCGATAGGGAAACGATTTCATCCTTTCGCGCATCCCTTTTTCGAAAAGGGCAAACGCCCGGGAGACCGAGCCGCCCAGAATAATGGCCTCGGGGTCGACGGCCAGCATAATGATCATTAGGGCATCCCCAAGACAGCTCCCGAACCGTTTGAAGATCTCCAGCGCTTCCGGATCACTCTGGGAGGCCCTGGCAAAGAGCGCCTCTCCCCTGACCCCGTGGGCCCTCACAAAGTATTGCCCGCTGCAGTAATGTTCCAAGACGGTGTCTTTGTAAGGGATCATCCCGAACTCCCCCGCCCCACAGTTGGGCCCGCTGTACAGACGGTTATTGAGGATGATCCCCGCCCCCAACCCAGTGCCAATGATCAACCCGACGAGGTGACGGAACTTTTTGCCGCGGCCGAAATATTTTTCCCCGACGGCGAAACAATTGGCATCATTGTTGACATAGACGGGCCGGTCGAAACGCCTCTCCAGGATATCTATGATCGGGACTTCTTTCCAGGAAGGGATGCACTG
>CAYOZW010000406.1:0-2410 GCA_964408495.1 uncultured Eubacteriales bacterium | reverse complement strand
TCTTCAGCCGGGACGATCAGATTGTCCAGGTTTTGACCGATGACCTCATCGCCATCTGAACCGAAGATCCTGCAAAATTCCTCATTCGCCCTGAGAATGCGCCCTTCTTTATCGGCAATTATGATTCCTTCAGGAGCATCTTTGAAAAGGTTTTCGAAATAGGTCTGTTGGCGGAGGAGCTGTTCCTGAAGTCCCTCCCCGGCCTCGACATGGCCGGAACTTTCGGGGCGAGTCAGTTCGACTTTTGGATCAGCCATTTATGGTCCTTGCAGTTCATTAACGGGTCACGTCAATTCTAGTCTGAACGAGGAAGAGGTCAATCGCCTTTCCGGGTGAAAGCCGAGGTGAAAATCGTCTTCATTTCTTCACCCGTAGGGGTGACAAAGCCTGCCTTTGAGGGTGAGGGTAGATGGGCTACCCCCCCCCCCCTCATTGAGGCATATTTTCTGCTTTTGATAAATTTTATAAAGGGATATAATGAAAACTCTGCGCATGGAAAACAACAAACTCCTTCTGGTTTCGTCGGGAGTTGTCCTCATTTTCCTGATCGGTCTTGTCCTGCGTCTCGCCAAGCCCGTCATCTTCCCCGTTTTCCTGGCTATTTTCTTTTACTTCATTCTCTCACCGGGGCTGGATCTCCTGCTCCGTTTCAAAATCCCCCGATCCCTGGCCATTTTCCTGATCGTCGTCACATTCTTTTTTATCCTTTACCTGCTTGGCGTGCTTTTTTACAACAACGGCAAAGCCTTTGCTGCATCCGTTCCTGATTATGCTCAAAGGGTAAGCGAGGTCTTGGGCCAGCTCGCCGAAAAGCTCCGGACTTCCAGGCTCAACGGGGATCCTTGGTTTTGGACCAAGACGCTGGACAGCGGCCGGCTCACGGCCTTCGTCCTCCGGTCTTTGAACCAGGTATTTTCGCTCTTTTCGACTTTCATCTTAGTCTTTGTCTTCCTGATATTTATGTTGGCCGGCCGGGGCAGGCTCAAGGTTAAGGTGGAGAGATCGCTCAATCCTCGGCGGGCTGAGACGATCAACAAAATCATCGAGAAGATTGATCACGATATCCAGAAATACCTGGGTATCAAGACCGGGATCAGCCTTCTATCCGGGCTGGCTACGATGATCGTCCTGTTCATCTTCGGTGTCGAGTTCGCCGTCCTCTTTGGGATCTTGACGGCGATCCTCAATTTCATTCCCACCCTTGGATCCATCGTCAGCATGGCCCTGATATCGGTCGTCGCCGCCTTTCAGTTCGGGAGCGTCTTTCCGGCTCTCTGGATTCTCCTGATACTGGGGGGATTGGACTTGGTTATCGCCAACCTTTTAGAACCCAAACTGATGGGCCAAGGGCTGGGACTGAGTCCGCTCGTCGTCCTCTTTTCTCTCGTTTTATGGGGTTGGCTCTGGGGAATACCCGGGATGATCCTGGCAGTGCCTCTTATGGCCGTCATCAAGATCATCTGCATCCATATCCCCGCCCTCGATCCGGTCGCTCAATTCATGAGCAAGTAGGGGGAAACGATATCTGCGGCAAAGCCCTTCAGAAAGATGTGATGATCTTATCTTGGGACGAGGAATCCTGAAGGCGGGCCAGCCGACGGTCGATATCCTGAAGATAGGCTCGACCTTCAAGCCGCCCCCGGGCCAGATGTTTGATCGCCAGAATCGTATTCTCCAAACACTTGACCTTCTCCTCCAAAGAGTACATTTCCAAGCTTTGAGGGAGAATGATCTTTCTCTGAAAGCGGCATTGGTCAAGGCTTTGGAGGACGGCCTCTCCGGCCTCGTTTTTAACGGATCCCTCGTCCTGGGCAAGCCGGATCAGAGATGGACCTTTCTCCAACCGGCTCTTGGCATATTCAAGAGCCAGGACGGCATCTTTATCGCTGAAGTCGGGACTCCGTGTCCCAAATTCTTTTAGTGCTGCATCTATATTCAGGATCAGCCAGGCCAGTCGCTCATCGTCAAGGACTTTTTCAGAGAAGGTTCCTTTTTTTTGGATGACTTTGTTCTCTTGGTAGGGTTTATGCTGGGAGAGATAGGGGCAGGCAGGGGGGCAGTGAAGTTCTTTCTCTCTCAAACGTCCGCAGCAGAGGGAGCAGAGGGAAGATCCCAGGGCCGGGCATAGCCGCTTGGCCTTTCTCTGTTGGCAGTGGGAACATTTGGCCATGATGTCCGATCATTTCTTGAGCACAAACGTCTCGGCTGCCAGTACCTTCATTTTTTGTCCGAGGAGACTCTTCAGCGCCTTCTGGGCGGCGCTCTGTTCGGCGTTCTTTTTGGAGTGGCCTTTTGCTTTGGCCAGTGGATAGCGACCCAGATAGACCTCGACGATAAAAGTCTTGCTGTGGTCAGGCCCGATGGCCGTGACGGTCCTGTAAGATGGTGCCGCCAGACTTTCCTTTTGGAA
>CAYOZW010000405.1:0-2433 GCA_964408495.1 uncultured Eubacteriales bacterium | reverse complement strand
TGGCCCGGCCGCAGCGGCTGGGCGATGTGCCCGTCCTCCTGGCTTCCAAGGAGAAGGCCGAAAGGAAGTTGGGCTGGAGACTGCGTCATTCCGGGCTGGAGACAATCATCGAAACGGCCTGGAAATGGCATCGGAAGACGCACGGTATCTGACGGTTTTTATGGAACAAGGCGTTTTCCGGCTCTCCGCAAGTGGTTGACGCTCTCCGACTAAAATGGTATAAATGTGGATCTTGAGAGAAAATGAAGCTGAATAAAATCGTTCTCCTCGCTGTCGGCCTGGCCCTTTTCTCCTGGGCCTGCTCCTCTTCCAAGCCCCCCATGCAGGTTATCAACCAGCCGAATCCTCCTTCCGTTCAGGAGACACCTCCCCCGCAGCCGGTCCCTCAGGAACCCGGTCTCCCCCAAGTCGAGCCCGCCCTGAGCTTCGACGCTGAGCCTGTCCCGGAAGGCCTGGACCAGGAGAAAGAAGCAGCCGGCGAAAAGGAGGATGCTGCCGAGCTTCTGGAAGCGGCGCTGAATACATATCAGGATGCCCTGGCGGCCTGGGAAAAAGGAGAATCCGAAGCGGCCCTTCTGGCCCTCGATGAAGCCTACGGCTTCATCCTCAGAGCCCACCTTCCCCAAGATTCCCCGCTCCTCCAGGAAAAAAAGGACCTGCGTTTGTTGATCGCTCAGCGCATCCAGCAGATCTATGCGGCCCGCCTGGTCACGGTCGGCGACAACCATAAGTCCATCCCCCTCCAAGAGAACAAAGAAGTTTTGAAGGAGATCGCCTGCTTCCAAGGGAGAGAACGAAGCCAGTTCCTGGAAGCCTATAAAAGATCCGGCCATTACCGCGAGATGATTATCGAGGAACTGAAAAAAGAAGGGATGCCAGAGGAACTCTCCTGGTTACCAATGATCGAGAGCCTCTTCAAGGTCCGGGCGTTCTCCCGGGCCCGTGCCCTCGGCATGTGGCAGTTCATCTCTTCAACCGGCTACCGCTTCGGGCTTAAGCGCGATCGCTATGTCGACGAGCGCATGGACCCCCTCAAATCCACCCGAGCGGCCATCCAGTATTTGATCGAACTCCATGGCTTTTTCGGCGACTGGTTGACCGCTCTAGCCGGCTACAATTGCGGCGAGATCCGGGTTCAGAACGTCATCCGCTCCCAGAGAATCAATTACCTCGACAACTTCTGGGATCTTTTCCGCCAGCTTCCCTTCGAAACGGCCCGCTTTGTGCCCCGGCTGATCGCCACGCTCCTGATCATCAACAATCCTGAAAAATACGGTTTCGACCTGCCCCAGCCCGATCCGCCGCTGAGTTTCGATTCCATCGCCGTCAGCCAGCCCTTCAAGTTGACCACCCTGGCCTCAACGCTCGGTGTGAACGCCTCTGAGTTGGTGGCCTTGAACCCCGAACTGCGTCACGACTCAACGCCGGACTATGAGTATTCCTTGCGCGTGCCTTTCGGGCAAGGAGAGAAGGCCCTGCTGGCGGCCGCCAGCCTGCCCAGGTGGATCCCGCCGGAAGCTCAGTATACCTGGCACACAGTCAGGAAGGGAGAGACATTATCGACCATCGCCGCCCGGAACCGGACGAGCGTTTCCGCAATAGTCAGGCTCAATAACCTGCGCAGCAAGCACTACCTCAGGATCGGCCAGAGGCTCAAGATTCCGGGCCGCGGGGTGACCGTCACTTCCTCTCGAGCCAGCCGGAATACATCTGTTGTCGACAGCCAAGGAAAAGTGCAGTACATCGTTAGAGCGGGTGATTCGCTCTTCAGCATCGCCAAGAATTTTTCCATGAAACTGGACGACTTCATCGCCCTTAACGGCCTCTCCCGAAAGTCCACGATTTATCCCGGGCAAAGGCTCTGGGTGGTCCCCCGAAACTAGCCCCCCTTTAATCTCTTGGCTGGCCTGACTACGTCTTCTTAGCGGCGGTTTTGCCTTTGTCCTTCTTTTTCTTTGTCTTCTTCTTGAACTCCGACCCGATGAGCTCCAGCATGGCCATCTGAGCTCCGTCGCCTCCGCGCAGGCCGAGCTTGACGATCCGGGAGTAGCCGCCCGGTCGTTGACCAAAACGCGGTCCCAGGTCGTCGAAAACCTTGGTCACGACCCCCTCTTTACGGACAAAGGCCAGGACCTGGCGACGGGCATGCAGAGTCCCCTTCTTTCCCAGGGTGATCATCTTCTCGGCCAGGGGCCTGGCCTCCTTGGCCTTGGCCAAGGTTGTCCGGACTCGCTCCTTCTCCAGAAAGGAGGTGACGAGGTTGCGCAACATGGCCATCCGATGGGCGGTCGGCCGCCGCAATTTTCTGCCCTTGACCTTGTGCCTCATTCGGCCAACTCCTTTCTCTTTTTGTCTTCTTGGAGCTCACCCTGGATCCGCTCGAGGAGCTTGGGATGGAGATCCAGGCCCAAGCCCAGCTTCAGATTGGACAGC
>CAYOZW010000404.1:0-2435 GCA_964408495.1 uncultured Eubacteriales bacterium | reverse complement strand
GTTATTCAGGTCAGGACCGTGATCTTGACCGGCAGGCTCTCCAGCCGCGGCCCGGCCCCGACGGCAACGGCTTTTATTGTATAAGAACCCGGCCGGAGATTCCAGAAGAATGTAAAGGGTGATCTGGACTCTCCGGCCCGGTCGCCATTAATCCACCACTCCACTTTTTTTACCCCCTGTATCTGGGGAACGCCCACCTTGAACTTGATGCGCTGATGCTCTTTCCGCAGGATCGGGTCAATCTTGAAAACATCACCGTTGCGGGGAAACAAGATCCGGGGGAAAGAAAAATCCTGGCCGGATGCCATTCCCGAGCTTCCAGCCGGAAGCTCAGCGATGGCCCAGTGATAAGGACAAACCTGGCGTGGCTCGGTCCCTTCGATGAAGAGCTCCTCGACAGCCCCCGGACAAAAGGCCGTGGGTATTTTCCCCGAGAACGGACAAACAATCGCAGTGGAAAGGCCGCCCGGCTTGGGGAATTCCCTCCCCGCTTCGTTTTTATGAAGGAAGAGCATAATATCCCTAAAAAGCGGCCCGCTCCCGGTGATCCCGGAGACATTGTGCATCGGCTCGCCGTCGAAATTTCCCACCCAGACCCCCACAGTGTAGGCCGAGCTGTAGCCGACCGTCCAGTTGTCCCGGAAATCCTTGGATGTCCCCGTCTTGGCAGCGACCGGGAAAGGAAAGGATAGCGGCGTATGATAGCCAAATGCCGGAACTCGTGCGTCCGGGTCGGAGAGAATATCGGTGATGATGTAGGCGACTTGCGGAGAAAAAACGCGCTCGGCGGCATCCCGATCTGGAAGCGTAGCATCCCGGCCGTCATTCCGGACCATCCGAATAATCGATTTTTCCTGGATATAAAGGCCCTGCCTGGCCAGGCTCGCATATGCCGCCGCCAGTCCCAGCAGGCTGACCTCTCCGTTCCCGAGGGTGAGGCCAACGCCATAATGACCCGGGTCCTCCTTCAGGCTCTCGAACCCCAGCTCGGAGAGCCTCCGGTAGAGGAGGTCGGGACCGATCGTCTGGAGGACTGCCACAGCGGGGATATTGTAGGAACAGGCCAGTGCCGTTCTCAGGCTGATCATACCATGGTACCTGCGATCATAATTCTGAGGAATGTAGTACCCCCCCAAAGTGGAGAACTGGGCGGGCGAATCATCGATGAGGGAGGCGGCCGTCATTCCGTTCTCAAGGGCCAGCCCGTAGGTGAAAGGTTTGAGAGTGGATCCCGGCTGGCGCAGGGCCAGAACCCCGTTGACCTGGCCGTCATGGGCATGGTCAAAGAAATCAATCGACCCGACCAGACACAGGATCTCCCCCCGGGCGTTATCAAGGACGATAACGGCCCCGTTGGTGATCCCTCGATTCTTCATCGTCCCCAGATCATTCTCGACTAGGACTTCGATATTTTTCTGGAGATCATAATCGAGAGTTGTCTCGATAGCGCTCAGCCCGCGCCGCTCTCCGGGAGAGAGCTGGCTGAGGATGAAATCGCTGAAGTGAGCAGCCCGGAAACTCTTCGACTCGGGGATAAGCCGGATATCCTCCCTCTGGGCCCTTTCGCGTTCGGCCTCGGTAACGAATCCGAGTCCTGCCATACTGGCCAGGAGGGCGAGCTGCTTACTCTTGAGCTTGGGAAAAGCGCGATAAGGATTCAGAAGCGAAGGAGAGCGGGGGATGGCCGCCAGGAAGGCCGACTCCGCCAGGCTGAGCTCGGAACCGGGTTTGCCAAAATAGAGCCTCGATGCGGCCTCGATTCCATAAGCCTGGTTCCCATAGGATATCCGGTTGAGGTATTGAGTCAAAATTCCCAGTTTGGAGAGACTGCCCTCCAATCGAACGGCCAGCCAGGCTTCGCGGGCCTTCGTCCAGATATTCCGATGGCCTGGATAAAGATTGCGGACCAACTGCTGGGTGATCGTCGAAGCACCGGAGATAACCCGGCCACCCCGGACGTTCTGCCAGAGCGCCCTGATCATCGAGGGAGGGTGGATCCCCCGGTGCAGGAAAAAGTGCCTGTCTTCAGCCGCGACCGTCGCTTTCACTAGATACGGTGAGATATCGTTGAGTCCCACCCAGCGGCAGCGGCCGCCCTCATCGGAAAGGACTTCCCGCAAGAGAACGCCGTTCCTGTCCAGGAGCCGCAATGATATCATTTTGCTCGGGCTCAGCCTGTTCCCGGGAAATGGCAGAAAGAGAGTCAATAAAAGGAGCCCGGCAAGGGCGAAAAACCCAAGAAAGATTTTCATTTTCATCGGGCGCGGATGATGTTTACTGTCCTTTCCGGGCTCCGGCCGAAGACCTCGGGAGCATACATCTCTCCGGCGGAGGTGCCGGGCGAAACAAAATGGCCCAGGCTCAAAGCCCGGGCCAGATAGCGGTGGCTGTGGACTCCAGCGGGCAGCGAGTCGGCGAAGAGAAGAACCCGGTCA
>CAYOZW010000403.1:0-2463 GCA_964408495.1 uncultured Eubacteriales bacterium | reverse complement strand
CTGGACCGACTTCGATTACACCGGCCCGGTCGGCATCGTCCTGGGTTCCGAAGGCCGGGGGATGCGCCGCCTGGTCCGGGAAAAATGTGACAAGGTTCTGTCCATCCCCCTTTTCGGCCGGATCAATTCCCTCAACGTGGCCGCCGCGGCCGCCGTCTTCTTCTTCGAGGTCGCCCGCCAGCGCCACCATCTTGAATTAAGGTTACACCAAACTTAATTCCGAACCAGTCACGGAGCCTGTCAGGAATTAAGTTTGGTGTCACTTTAATTCCGCGGTTAGGTTCCTCGCCGGGGAACCGAGCGGGCTGACGAACCAATACCCCGAGCCAAGCTTGACTTAAATTCGTCTGAGCCGATAGAATGAGGGCGTCGACTGCTCCATTTTAACGGGATGCCATGAGCAAAGAACTTGATTTTTATCAGCTGGAAAAGAATATCCTCAAGCTGAAAAGGGAGATCGAGGACCTCGAAACTTCCGAGGATCCCGCCCGGCAAGAAAAGATCGCCGGACTCCGCGACAGGATCGAGAAGGAATGGGCCCGGATCAGCCCCCGGCTGACCGCCACCCAGATCGTCCAGATCGCCCGCCATCCGCAGCGCCCCTATACGCTTGATTATCTCGCCAACCTGGTCGAGGACTTCACCGAGATGCACGGCGACCGCCGATTCGCGGATGACCCGGCCATCGTCGCCGGGCTGGGCTTTTACAAGGGAAAAACCACCGCTTTCATCGGCCATCAGAAGGGACGGTCCACCCGCGAGAGGATCGCCCGCAACTTCGGTCAGCCCAACCCGGAAGGATACCGCAAGGCCCTGCGGGTGATGAAAACGGCGGAGAAATTTGGCTTTCCCATCGTCACCCTGATCGATACCCCCGGCGCCTATCCGGGGATCGGAGCCGAGGAGCGCGGGCAGGCCGAGGCCATCGCCCACAACCTCAGGGAGATCTCAACCCTGCGGGTGCCCATTGTCATCGTCATCATCGGCGAGGGCGGAAGCGGCGGAGCTTTGGCTATCGGTGTCGGCGATACCGTCATGATGCTCGAAAACTCGTTCTATTCGGTCATCTCTCCCGAAGGCTGCGCCGCCATCCTCTGGAAGGACCAGAGCGCCGTCTCCCAGGCGGCCGAAAACATGAAGATCCGCGCCCAGGACCTCCTCGAGCTCGGGATCATCGATAAGATCATCCCCGAGCCGCCTGGAGGGGCCCACATCGAGCCCGAGGGAACCTTCAAGACCGTCGACAAACACATCCACCAAGCCCTAAAAAAGCTCGATGTGAAGTCCGTGGAAGAGCTGCTCGAGGAGAGGTACCAGAAATTCCGTAAGATGGGAGTCTTCAAGGAAAAGTGAGCGAGGGAAAGCCGGAGAAAGAGCCCGTTTCCGCGATCAAGGGAACCCACGATATCCTGCCCCGGGAAGCCAGAGCCTGGCAGCTGGCCGAGGCCGCCGCGAAGTCTACCTTTGAACTCTACGGTTATCGGGAGATCCGTACTCCCGTCTTCGAGGCCACGGAGCTTTTCGAAAAAGGTACCGGCCAGACCTCCGACATCGTCCAGAAGGAGATGTACACCTTCACCGACAAAGGCGGTCGCTCCATAACCCTCCGGCCGGAGTACACCCCGTCGGTCGTCCGGGCGATCATCGAACACCGGCTCGACCTCAAGCCCGACCCGATGCGCTACTATTTCATCGGCCCGATGTTCCGGTTCGATAAGCCCCAGAAGGGCCGTTTCCGCCAATTCCACCAGGTCGACATCGAGGTCTTCGGCGAGAACGACCCGGCCATCGACGCCGAGATCGTCGAGATGGCCGACCATCTCTTGAAAAAGCTTGGCGTAACAGAAACAGAGACGCTGATCAACTCGGTCGGCTGCCGGGAGTGCCGACCCGCCTACCTCCAAGAATTGCGCGCCGCGGCGGCGGCCGTCGAGCCGTCTCTCTGTCCCGACTGTCAGAGGAAAGCGCTAACCAACCCGCTCCGGATCTTCGACTGCAAGGTCGAATCTTGCCGAGAACTGGCCGGCCGTTTCCCCGAGATCACGGGGTATCTCTGCCCCGAATGCGCCGGGCATTTCGAGAAATTCCGCTTTTATCTCGACCTCTACAGTATCCCCTGCCGGATAGAGCCTCGCCTCGTCCGGGGCATCGATTACTACACTAAGACCACCTTTGAGATAACGGCCACCCGGCTCGGCGCCCAGAACACCGTCCTCGGGGGGGGGCGTTACGACGACATGATGAAGGATTTCGGCGGCCCCGATATCTGCGGCATCGGGTTCGCCATGGGCATCGAGAGACTTCTTTCAGCCGCCAAGCTGGAGCCGGCGCCGGACAAATTTGTCTATCTTGCCTACCTGGGGGACGATGCCAAGACCGAAGCCATCTCGCTCGCTCGGCTCCTCAGGCAGAACGCCATTGAATGCCTCCTCGAGTTCAAGGAGCAGGGTCTCAAGACTCAGC
>CAYOZW010000402.1:0-2509 GCA_964408495.1 uncultured Eubacteriales bacterium | reverse complement strand
GCTCCATGTTTACCATATGGGCGGCACCCTTGATGATCACTTTGCGTGCCCCCTTGACGTTCTTTTCGATGAGGCCGACGATTTCCAGGATATCCGGCATATCGAGGTCGCCGACAACGGCCAGGGTGGGTGTTTGAATCTCGGGGAGCCGTCCGATGGCCGGGGGTTCGAGCCGGATTTCCCGGCTTTCCCTGTTCCTATTTTGGAGCGTCTCTGTAGACATCAGTCTGACTTTCTCCCGGACGGCCGGGTCCACCTCGTCCGGAGTCCTGGCGGGGCCGTCCGTCCAGGACCGCTGAAAATATTCGACGAGCATCTTGATATCGTTGTCCTGGGCCGCCTTGTTGAGAGCCTCGTTATTCTTTTTCAAGACTTCGCTGTCGAATTTGTATCCAGTCAATCCGGGAGCGGCCAGGATCAGCGCGCTCACTCTATCAGGATTGGCCAGGGCAAAATCGATGGCGATGTATCCTCCCATGGACAGTCCCATGATCGCGGCCTTCTCGACCTTTAACGCGTCCAGAAGCCTCTTCAGGTCCTCGTGGTGGGAGAAGGATCCGTTGCCCGCCTTGGACAGCCCGTGTCCCCGGGCATCGTAGCGGATAGCCCGGTGCGTTTCAGCGAAGACACCGAACTGGCCGTCCCACATCCGCCGGTCGAGCAGACCCCCATGGATCATGACCACGGGATCCCCGGCGCCCAGCTCCTCATAAAAAAGCCTGGCGTTCCCGACGTCAATGAAACCTGTTTTGGGCTTTGATTGTGCGCCGGCCGTAGAGCAGCAGATCGATGCGACGACGAGAGAAACAACGAAGCTCACGATTTTCATCTTTGGGCCCTCACTTTCATGGCTGCGCCTTTGTCCAACATATAGAAATACCCGCGCCGCCTGCCTCCGTCAAGAGGAGAAGCAAGATCCAAATGGGAACAACAAATCGATTTCCGAATTCTCGCCAGAACGCGGCTCAGAAATTGTGCGGGGGTATTGTGCCGGACTTCATGGTGTGCTATTAAATGAAACTGTAGTCAGGAAAACCGATGATCGGTCAGACCCTCAAGCATTACAAAATCGAGGAACTCCTCGGCATGGGCGGCATGGGTGTTGTCTACCGCGCTCGCGATACCAAACTTCAGCGTCCCGTCGCCTTGAAGCTTCTCAAGCCCGAGCTCGTCGCCGATCCCGGACGAAAGAACCGCTTCCTCATCGAGGCCCAATCGGCTGCGGCCGTCACTCATCCGGCCATCGCCCAGGTCTATGACATCGACGAAGCCGGAGGCTCCATGTTCATCGCCATGGAGCTTGTGGAGGGGCGGACGGTCAGCCAGTTGATCGCCGAGGGTGAGATCGACCTTCTTGGGTCGGTCGCCATCGGTCTCCAGATCGCCGAGGGGCTCGCTCGGGCGCACGACGCCCAGATCATCCATCGCGATATCAAGTCGGACAACATCATGGTCACCAGGGACGGACACGCCAAGCTCCTTGACTTCGGCCTGGCCAAGCTCCTCGGACCCGACTTGACCGAAACGGACCTCGGCGTCGAGGTTAGTCGCACATTGACGAGAGAGCGGGTCCACACCATCGCCGGGACGGTCATGGGAACGACCAACTACATGAGTCCCGAGCAGGCCCGGGGCCGTCCCCTCGACCAAAGAAGTGACATCTTTTCCCTCGGTGTTGTCCTTTATGAAATGCTGAGTGGCGAACTTCCTTTCAAAAGGGAGACACCGCTCGACACGATGCACGCTATTGTCTTTGAGGAGGCCAAGCCGGTGACGACGCTTCGCCGGAATCTTCCGCCCCAAGTTCACTTGATCGTCTCCCGCTGCCTTCGCAAGCGTCCCGAAGACCGCTACACGGACGCCCACGGTCTGGCGGAGGACCTCAGGAGGCTGAAACAGAACATCGAGACGGGGACAAGCCTCTCTCTCCCCGTGAGCGTGAGGATCCGGGGATGGCTGGACGAGGTCAAGACATGGATTCCCCTGGGGACGTCCGGCCTGATCATCGCCGTCGCCGTGCTCATCGCGGCGGTTGCGCTGCTTTTCACCCGGGTCCAGTGGGGGAGCCTGATCGGCCCGGTCTTCTGGATTTATATAGGCTACAGATTTCTGCGCGGTCGGAAGCGCCGGATGATCTCGAAGTTCACCAAGAAGATTTCGGCGCTACCCGAGGTCAAAGCCGTCATCGCCCGGGAAGACCAGATGATCGTCGTCCTGGGTGAAGCTCCGGCCAAGACCTACATCCACATAACAAGCCTGATCGATTCGCTCAACTCCAAGCTCTTGGTCGGCAAACGCATCACGGCCGGGATCAAGGACGACCTTTCAGACACAGAGCTCCAGAGACTCGTCCGCCAGCCCGGAGTCGTCTATGTCCGGGGCGATATCATGCTCACTTCCGCGGCCGCCGGAAAAAGCGAGTAGAGCCGGCCGGTTTCCTACTGGCGTAGTTACGGGGACACTAACACTAGTGTCCGGTTATAACTTAAATAATTCCAACTGTTTAGAG
>CAYOZW010000401.1:0-2521 GCA_964408495.1 uncultured Eubacteriales bacterium | reverse complement strand
TGGCGTGCTCAGACATCCTCGCCGCCCGAAACGCGGGGTTCCCTCGAAAAGCATTTCGGGGAGGCTGAACCCTCAATGGGCGCCGCAGCCGACGGCGGCTGATCATTATCTAGCACTCTTGAAAATTGCCCCGCTTTTTGTCATGGAGCCTTTGGTTGTTTTGATTGAAAAAAAAGCCCGGGTGGTTTATTTTGCTGGGGGAGAAAGATGGACATCCTCTTTTTCGGCGCCTACAACCCGGAATATCCGCGCAATGCGGTCTTGCGCCGCGGCCTGGAGCTCAACGGTGCAGGCGTCTCGGAATGCAGGGTCCGACCCGGGCCCAAGTTCTGGCTTCGCTACCCCCTTCGTGTCTCACGTTTGCCGCGGCTTTCCAGGAAAGCCGCTTCGACCCCGAAATTCCTGTTGGTTCCGGAATTTGCCCAGAAAGACGTCCCCCTGGCCCGTCTTGTCGGCCGGTTCACCGCGCGGCCTGTCGTCTTTGACCCCTTGGCTTCTCGCTACGAAACGAAGATCTTGGACTGGAAGAGAAAACCCGAGGGGTCGCCGTCCGCCCGCTGGAACAGAGCCATCGACCGCTGGGCTTTCCGGAGCGCCGACCTCATCCTCTCCGATACCCGGGCCCATAAGGACTATTATTGCTGCGAGTTCGGGGTGGCCCCGGAAAAGATCGCCGTGGTGCCGGTGGGGTTTGACGATCGGATCTTTCCCCGCACCCCGGCGAACCGAAGGACGGAGCAGTCCGGTCTGTCTGGACCGTTCACGGTCCTCTTTTTCGGTTCTTTCCTTCCGCTTCACGGAGTTGATACGGTGGTCGAAGCGGCCCGCAGGATCCGCCGGGCGGACAAGGCCGTCCGTTTCCGATTCATCGGCTCCGGTCAGACCCATGACCACGTCCGCTCCCTGGCTTCAGGCTACGGACTGGACAACGTCGATTTCGAAGGCTGGCTGAGTCAGCGGGATCTAGCGAGGAGTGTCGCCGAGAGGGCGGACGTCTGCCTTGGAATCTTCGGCCGGACCGAGAAGGCCGGGCGTGTCGTTCCCCATAAGGTCTTCCAGGCGATGGCCCTTGGAAAAGCCGTGATCACGGCGCGAACAGCCGCCGCCGAGGAATTTTTCATCCACCGGAAGAATATCTTCCTTTGTGACAGGAAAGAACCCGACAGCTTGGCCGAGGCCATCCTGGAGTTGAAAGGAGATGACGGGCTGAGGGAAAAGCTGGCCCGGGAAGGATCTGGCCTGGTCTGGGAAAAATATCAGCCGGAGGCTATAGGTTCCACCCTCAAGGGAATCCTGGAGGAATGGGCCGGGTAAAACCCGGAGCAGCATGAAACGCCGCAGCGAAATGAAGGACAAAGACAGCCCCAAAATGCGGGTTCTCGAAACAGAGAATTACCGGGGCGAGGTCACTCCGGAGTTCGATGACCCCCTTTTTCTCGAGGCCATCTCCCGTCCCGGGGAACTCTGGAGCCGTCCCGGCACCGAGATCCTCCTCGAGCAGAGGAACAAGGTGGGAGTGGTTCGAATCCCGATGTCCTCCGGTCCGCCCAAAGAGGTCGTGATCAAAGAATTTGCTCCGCGTGGTTTTGTCCGGTTCAAATCGCTCCTCCAGCCCTCCAAGGCGGCCCGGGCCTGGCGGGGGGCCCTGGCTTTGAAGGCCAGAAGCCTTGAGACCGCCCTGCCCGCAGCCTATCTGGAAGAGAGGCGTGGGGGCCTGGTCGGACGAAGCTTCTTCTTCGCCGAGAGGGTCGCCGGCGCCGAGGAAATCCGCAGTCTTTTCCGCCGCCTGCCGCCGGCCCAGCTCGACCCTCTCTTAACCGCCCTGGCCGGCCATCTGTCTCTCTGCCATGATCGGGGCATTCTCCATCGGGACCTTTCGGACGGCAACATCCTGGTGAGAAAGAGCGAATCCGGACGGTTTATTTTTTACCTCCTCGACACCAACCGGATCCGTCTGCGCAAAAAGCTGGGTTCCTTCCGGCGCGCCAAGAACCTCATCCGCCTCGGCGTCCCGGCCGCCTTCCAAAAAAAGTTTCTGTTGCGGGATTCGGGGGCAAGGCCGTTCCGGCGAAGCCACTGGTTCTGGTATAAATGGAACAAGTCTGTCTTTACGGCATATATTGGGCTGAAGAGAAAATTGCGGCTGCGGAAAATCGCCCGTTTCTTGAGGATCCAGTGAGATGACCTTCCCGTTTGCCTGGAACGATTTTGCCGACCAGCCGCATAACGTTGCGCCCAAGAAGGAACGCCTCCGATATCACATCAAACACGTGGGGAGCTATTTGGGTATAGCGGCCGCCAACGGCATCCTGGCTGTTCCCGTGCTTCGCCGCTATCGGAAGTATAGGAAAACGATGTACCGCCGGCCGGTCAACCTCGGTTCTCCTTTTGCCGTCTCCTGCTCGCCGGCCGGAGAACGGGATGATGAGGTCGTGGAAAACCTCGCGTCTGCGGGGATTCGTCAAACACTAGTCCGGGTTCCTTCATGGAAGAGGGCTGAGCTTCCCCGCTACGAAGACTT
>CAYOZW010000400.1:0-2536 GCA_964408495.1 uncultured Eubacteriales bacterium | reverse complement strand
GTCGGTTCCCCCCATCAGATAAAATCTGACGGGTCCCCCCTCCGCTACGGGGGCTCCAGGGCGGCCTACCGCGCCCAGCGAAATCGCAGCCTTGGGAATGCTTACAATCTCTCTCTCATCCTTGAATTTTTGTTCAACCTGATGTATTTTAGGGAAGTTATGCGTTTGAACAAGAACCAGATCGACCACCTGGCCTTCATCATCGTCAAGAGCCTGACTAAAGAGGGCAAGGTCATCCTAGACGATCGCAACCAGCTCGTTGATAATATCATCTCCTTGATCACCGAAGAGTTCCAAAAAGAAGACCACCTCGACCAGGAGGTGCGGGAGATTTTGAGCCAGCACATGGAGAAGATCCGCCGGGAGAATATCGAGTACCAGACCATGTTCCGGATGATCAAGACCAAGCTGGCCAGGGAAAGGAACCTCGTCCTATGAGCAGCCGCTTATCCCGCGAAAAGATCAACTACCTTTCCAAACAGGTCCTCGGCCTGCTCAGCAGCAACGACCAGGTCGAGTTCCTGGACGACCCTAACGAGATCCGGCTGATCATCGTCAAAGCCATCGAGGAGGAGATGCGGCTCTACGAAACGCTCGACCGCAAGGCCACCGATAAAATCCAGTCCCAAAAAAAGTCCATCGAAGAAGGCAGCCGCGAGTGGGAAATCCTCTATCGCAAGTATTATAACGAGGAGCTGACCAAACTCGGGAAGCTGACCGAGTGACCGGCTATTCTTCTCTATGAGTCCCACCGTCGAGATCGCTGAACGGGTCCGCTACTCCGAAACGGACCAGATGGGGGTGGCTCACAACAAGAGTTACTTCGAGTGGTTCGAGATCGGCCGGACTGAATTCTGCCGGCAAAAAGGAATCCCATACAAAGAGATCGAGGCCCAGAGTCACTATCTTGTCGTCGTCGAGGCCTTTTGCCGCTACCGGAAGCCTCTCCGCTACGACCAGACTTTCATCATCCGGGTCACGCTCCGCGAAACAACCCCCAAGAAGGCTGTCTTCGACTATGAGATCCTGAACCAGGATGACCGGAAGCTCATGGCTTCCGGGTATACCGTCCATATCGCCACCAACGCCGCCGGCGAGGTCTCCCCCCTGCCCCCCTCGATCCTGGACAAACTCATCCAGGGATAAGCTTCTTTTTCCTCAGGTAGGCCTCCAGAGCCACGTTCCAGGGGGATATTTCTTTTAGACCTATCTCTCCGGCCCTCTTGTTCTCCAGGACCGAATAGAGCGGCCGGTGCGCTTTAGCCCCGAAACTTTTCGAATCCACCGGCTCCAAGCGGGCCTTCTTCCCCATCAGCGCAAAGACCTCCTGAGCGAACCGGTACCAAGTGCATTCTCCTGCGGAGGTCAGGTGAAAGAGGCCGTAATGATCCGTGCGGATGAGTTCGCGGACCCGCTCGGCTAATTCCGCTGTGGCGGTCGGAGTCACCCACTGGTCGTCGACCACTCGCAGCGGCTTTCCCTCTCGGTCGAGCGCGATCATCCGGTCGACGAAGTTATATCCTTTCTCGCGGGAGCTGGCCTCTCCGAAGAGTCCGCACGTCCGGATGAGAAAATAGCGGTCAAGGAGGGAGCGGACAAAGAATTCGCCCGCCAGCTTGGAAACGGCGTAAACGTTCAAAGGATTTGGCGGGTCGTCCTCGGTGTAGGGGGACTCTTTCCGGCCGTCGAAGACGTAATCGGTGCTGAAATGGACGAGGACGAAATCGAGTTCGCGGGCCAGCCGGGCCAGGTCCCGAACGGCGATGGCGTTGACCCGGAAGGAGGTCCCGGGTTCATCCTCGCACTCATCGACCCGATGAAAGGCGGCCGTATTGATAACCACATCGGGCCTTAAACCTTCGAGTACGGCCCGCATCTTCAGCGGCTCGGTGACATCGAACTCGGGGAAAAAAAGAGGCTTGACCTCCTCCTTCGCCAGCGCTTTCACCAGGTCGGTCCCGAGCTGCCCATCGGCACCGATGACGACGATTCTCATCTCATCTCACTACAAAAAAAAGGCCAAGGATTCGCTCCTTGGCCTTTGAAGATCCAAATTCTTCGCTGAACTCAGAAAAGGAACCGGAATCCGAGCCCGAATTTGTGATTGTCAGCGAAAGAGCGGCCGGACCCGAGCGGCCATCTCAGCTGGAAGATCAACCCTCCCATGTTTTTTGGATTCTTAAAGAGATCGAAGCCGAGCCGGCCGACTATCTCGAAATCGGCGTCGCGGCCTTCCTTCACCGATGTCGTAAAGCCGACGCCGCCACCGAAGTAGAGGGGGCCGGCATGGTAGTTGATCGTGGCATCGGCCATGGCAATCGACTTCCAGGGATCGCCTTTGAGGGCAACGGCTCCTCCTCCCGCGAGCGTGAAGTCCACCTTATCCGGCACGATCCAATACAGCCAATCCAGTTCGGCATAGAAGTAGGGGCCGTGGCTGCCGCGGGCGAAGAAGGGTCCGCCTTCTACAGAGAAGAAGCTCCGCTTCTGAGTGACCTCGAGGACCAGCCGGCAGGGCTCGGAGACGGCGCCGAAA
>CAYOZW010000399.1:0-2588 GCA_964408495.1 uncultured Eubacteriales bacterium | reverse complement strand
CGGCTTCTGGAAATAGGCTCGGAACTCGTCGGGGAATTCCTCCTTTAGGGCACGCAAGGCCAGCCTATTCTTGAGGACTTTGAACTCGTACGCGTTCTTCCTCAGGAGCTTCCTCAGGGCCACCGCTTGGGAGACCTTCATGCCGGTATAATCCAGGAGAAAGATGGATTTTTGGCGACTGAAATCCTCCTCCCAATTTTTGACCGCTTGAACTTTCGCGTCTCGCTTCACCGTTCGTCTCCTATTTTTCCAGAATAGCCTCAGAGATCCTGAAGCTGGGCCCCATGGTCGATGATATAGACATGGTCCGGATGTACTTGCCCTTGGCAGCGGCAGGTTTAGCCTGGACGACGGCCTGGATGTAGGTCTGGATGTTCTCGATAAGCTTCTCCTCGGGGAAAGAAATCTTGCCGACCGTGGTATGAAGGATGGCCGTCTTGTCGACGCGAAACTCGACTTTTCCAGCCTTGGTCTCCTCAACGGCTTTCTTGATATCGAATGTCACCGTCCCCGACTTGGGATTGGGCATCAACCCCTTGGTTCCGAGAATCCGGCCCAGCTTGCCGACCCCTCTCATCACGTCAGGCGTGGCGATAACGACATCGAAATCGATCCAGCCTCCGGTGATCTTCTCGATCAACTCCTCGCCTCCGGCATAATCCGCCCCCGCCGCTTCGGCCTCTTTGATCTTCTCCCCCGAGGCGATGACACAGATCTTCTTCATCTTCCCGGTCCCGTGGGGGAGAACAACGATACCCCGGACCATCTGGTCGGAATGCTTCGGATTGACACCCAGGCGCATGGCGATGTCCACAGATTCGTCGAACTTAGCAAAGCCCGCCTGCTTCAGCAGAGTGACGGCTTCCTCAAGGCTGTACTCCGATTTCCCAACCAGCTCTTTGGATTTGATGTATTTCTTTCCTCGCTTACTCACTGACGATCTCCAATCCCATGTTCCTGGCAGTGCCTTCGATGATCCTCCTGGCCGCTTCAAGATTGCTGGCGTTGAGGTCGGGGAGCTTAACTCGGGCGATCTCCTCGATCTGCTTCTGGGTGACCCGGCCGACCTTTTCTTTATTCGCCGCACCCGATCCCTTAGCGATGCCGGCGGCCTTTTTCAGAAGATAAGAGGCCGGAGGAGTTCTGAGCTCGAAAACGAAACTCTTGTCCTTGTAAACCGTGATGATCACGGGGATGATCGATCCCTCCTCCATCCCCCGTGTCTTCTCGTTGAACTGCCGGACGAAGTCCATGATGTTAACGTTGTGCTGGCCCAGTGCCGGGCCGACCGGAGGCGCCGGGCTGGCCTGTCCGGCGGCTATCTGCAACTTGATTCGAGCGGTCACTTCCTTTGACATCTTTCCCTCCTCCTATAGCTTCTCCACCTGCAAGAACTCCAGTTCCACGGGAGTGGAGCGGCCGAAGATCGTGACCAGAACCTTGAGCGTGTTCCTCTCGTGATTGACTTCTTCAACGATTCCGTTGAAATTGAAGAACGGACCGTCGATAATGCGGACAGCTTCCCCTTTCTCAAAGGAGTGCTTTGGTTTGGGTTTTTCGGAAGTCGTTTCCATATGCTCGACGATCTGACCGACTTCGTCCCGGCTAAGGGCAGAGGGCTTCCGCCCCGAACCGACGAAACCCGTCACCTTGGGGGTCTCCCTGACGAGGTGCCAGTTCTCATCGCTCATTTCCATCTCGACCAAAATATAGCCCGGATAGGACCTCTTGGTTGAAACGACCTTCCGTCCGCCCTTGATCTCGATGACATCCTCGGTGGGGATGATGATCTGCCCGAACTGATCCTCGAGGTTGAGCTCGAGGGCCCGTTGGCGGATCGATTCGGCCACGAATTTTTCGAAACCGGAATAGGTGTGAACAACATACCAATTCTTTGTCATTTTACGAACCCGTTCAGCCAAAGAACGCCTTAATCTTCAGGAGCACGTAGGAAAAGAAGGCGTCCATGAAATACAGGTAGAAGCCGAAAAAAACCATGGCGATGAGGACCACCACGGTGGTGTTGTAGACCTCGTTGCGAGAAGGCCAAGTGACCTTCTTGATCTCGGAGCGGACCTCTCTCAAAAAATTGGAGAAGCGCTTATACCATCTGATTTTCTTTTCCATGGGCAATCTCTCTTTAAATCACGCTCCGTCCTGAGCTCATGCCTCCTTTGATCTGAGGGAATGCGTGCAATGCTGCTGCTCTCTTCTCAACAGAAACAAGGGCAGGTGAGGCAGGACTCGAACCCGCAACCTGCGGTTTTGGAGACCGCTGCTCTAACCAGTTGAGCTACTCACCTTCGCGACGTTATTCCTTCCTTTTCTTAACTGAATCGCTATCTCAAGTCCGGCCGCGGTTCACTTCACTTCCTTGTGAAGCGTGTGCTTCCGGCAGAACTTGCAGTACTTCTTGGTTTCCAGACGCGCGGTCTGGGTCTTCTTGTTCCGAGTCGACGTGTAGTTCCGGCGCTTGCACTCCGTACACTGCAGGGTGATCAGCTCTCTCATTCTATTATCAAATTACTCGATGATCTCGGTCACGGACCCGGCGCCGACGGTTCGTCCGCCCTCGCGGATGGCAAACC
>CAYOZW010000398.1:0-2606 GCA_964408495.1 uncultured Eubacteriales bacterium | reverse complement strand
GAGGGGGCTGGTGTGGTCCTGCTGGCGGCCTTCAGTGGTCCTCGCCTTATTCGGGCGGGGGAACAGCTCCATTTCCATTTCAATCTGCTGCTCACGCCTTTCAAGCCGCTCGATCCCAAATCCCATTTTTCGACCCGTTTTTTTCACGCCTTCAAACCCGTCGCCGAGGTCGCCTCAACCGGGGCCAACACCATCAATGTTCACCATGCCAATGAGATTAACCCTTACATCAACTACCCTTTCCTGCGGCCGGCCGAGATGAAAAGGTACATCGACGAGGCCCATTCCCGCGGGATGAAGGTCAAGATCTACAATACCATCCGGGAACTTTCGAACCGCTGCGTCGAGCTCTTTGCTCTACGCAGCCTGGGAGATGAGATTTTCTCATCCGGCTCGGGCGGTGGATTCTCCTGGCTCCAGGAGCATCTCGTGTCCGATTATATCGCGGCCTGGTTTGTGCCCAAACTCCAGGATGCGGCCATCATCAACAGCGGGATGTCGCGTTGGCACAACTATTATCTCGAGGGCTTGAACTGGCTGGTCAAAAATGTCGGGATCGACGGGCTTTACATTGACGATGTCGCCTTCGACCGGACGACGATGAAACGGGTCCGCAAGATCCTTGACCGGGGCCGGCCGGGCGCGCTCATCGACCTCCACTCGGCCAATCAGCATAATCCTCGGGACGGGTTCGCCTCGAGCGCCAACCTCTACCTCGAACATTTCCCTTTTCTCAACCGACTCTGGTTCGGCGAGTATTTCGATTACAGCTCGGCTCCGGACTATTGGCTCGTCGAAATCTCGGGCATTCCCTTCGGCCTCATGGGCGAGATGCTCCAGGACGGGGGAAATGCCTGGCGGGGGATGGTCTATGGAATGACCAACCGACTTCCCTGGTCGGGCCAGGACCCGGCCCGGCTCTGGAAGGTCTGGGACGAGTTCGGAATCGGAGAGGCGCGGATGATCGGCTATTGGTCCCCGGATTGTCCGGTTAAAACGGACAACAAGGATGTGTTGGCTACGGTCTACGTCAAAGAGGGAGCCGCCCTGGTCGCCATGGCGAGCTGGGCCGCTGAGCCGGTCGAGAGCCGCTTGACGATCGATTGGAAAGCCCTGGGGATAGATCCTCAAAAAGCGCGGTTCTCCGCGCCGGCCATCCCGGATTTTCAGCCCGGGACGACTTTTCGGCCGGACGATCCCATTCCCTTCGAGCCCGGACGGGGTTGGATTCTGATATTGAAGAAAATGTAAACCTCGCCTTGTTCCTTTTGCTTGGAAAATAGGTGATCTGCCATAACCTTATGCCGCGGAGCAAGCGGACGATAGGCGCTGGCTGGGGCCTTTGCAAGGAACTCGGATTGCTGTTATGATGAAAAAAGTGTTGAGCGAAAAGCTAAAGAGCCAATTTTCCAAAGCTCTGGCCGGAGTCGGCCTGTCCCTTCTTTTGTCCGGGTTCCTTTTTTCTGAGGACCCGGTCGTTCTCAGCCAATGGGCCGCGTCCCCTGTTCAATTGGATGGCCGGGCCGGGGAATGGGCGTCGGATTCACTCCTCCATCTTGTAAAGATAGACCTGGATTGCGGCTTTAAAAATGACGCCCGGAATCTCTATATCCTGATTGTCTTCAAAGACCCCAAGCATCTGAGCTCGATCGACTCTATGGGAATCACCATCTCTTGTGCACCGGCAGGGACTGAGAAAAAGAGCCGGGCGGTCAAGTTCATCACCACTTTTCTCATGGCCGACGAGTTTATCTCGATGTTGGAGGAAAAAGGAACCCGGCTGACAGGAAAAGAAAAGGAAGATATCCGAGGGCGGGCACGATATCCCGTATTCGCGGCCTATCCGGTTGATAAGAAAGGAAAGGCCCTCCCCTCGACCGGCCTGGCGGCGGGGGATGAAGAGCCGCCGGCTTTCCGGGCGACGAGATTCGCCTACATATCGACCTATGAATTCCGGGTCCCCCTATCCTCCCGGGAGGACTATCCGGCCGGGATCGCGGCCGAGCCCGGCGAGGCGATTTCCATTTCTTTGGAATGGGGAGGTGCGGCCAAAAAAACGCTCTCGCCCAGGACCAGCTGGTCCACACCCGGGTCTATAGTATCCGGAGGAGCCATTGGCGACAACGATGAGACCCGGGCCCAGGAGTTCTTGAATTCCTTTGATTCGATGTCGAGGCCTTCCCTGGAGACAAAAATATACTCCTTCGGGGTCGATGTCCGGCTGGCCAAGCCGTTCTGATCCGGGAATGACTGCATTCCTTTCCTTCCAGGGAGGCGAGGAGGACAGTGGTCTTGATGAGTTCGCTCCCCCGATCTTTTTGGCGGGAGTAAGTTTTATGCCGGGCGGTAACGACTCATGAATCTCACCTTGTCACTATTGCCCGCCAAATTGGCGATCTGCCGTCTGCCTCCAGACGCAGTCGTTCCTATATGGGCATCCGGAGGTGATTTTCTTTCGATCACCCGGACGAGAGATGAGCTCTCGATCGTGTGTGCGGAAGCCGATGTCCCCGAGGTGGTCCGATCGGACCGGGGCTGGCGATGCCTCAAGGTAGCGGGCCCGCTCGATCTGGAAATACGTGCTCTGGGTCAGGCCGGTGGCCTTC
>CAYOZW010000397.1:0-2620 GCA_964408495.1 uncultured Eubacteriales bacterium | reverse complement strand
CTTCCCGTCTGGCGCTCCTCCTTCTTCTCTTTTCAATCGTCAAGATGTTCTTCGACTATATCAAAATCACTCTTGTTGCGGAGGACAGCCGGAAGACCGTCCGGACGACGCTGCGGAATTTTGGATTCCTGGGGAGGCGTTTTTTCAAGGCCTGGTCGCTTTTCCTGCTCGTCGGTTTGCTCTTCGTCATTTCGACCATTGTGTATCTGGCTGTGGCCAAGGCCCTTCCCAAAGCCGGGCTTGGACCGCTCCTTCTATTCCTCTGGCAGCAGGCCTATATCGCGGTCAGACTCTGGATAACCATCCTCTTCTTCACGACGGAATACAGCTTCCTCAAATCCCAAAGGCCGACGGCTTGAGGCAACCTTTTTTGCGGAGATTGCGTCTACCAAGATAGTCGAGATACTGACCTGGAGGTTTAAACATGCGTCAAAAAAGTCTCAACGTCCTGATCCTGGCCGCAATCCTCACCCTTCTCTGGGGAGGAGTGGCTCTGGCGGCTGATCAGCAGGAGGAGTTCCAAAAGGTCCTTCCCCTGAGCGCCAAGGGATCATTCAGCCTGAAAAACGTCAACGGCAAAGTGACGGTCGCCACCTGGAAAGAAGAGAAGGTGGAGATCAGGGCCTTGAAGAAAACTAACAAGGCCGCCGAAAACCTGCCGAAGGTCAAGATCGAGGTGAGTTCGACGGCGGATTCCGTCTCGGTCGATACGATCTACCCAAAAATCAAGAACTTGGGCGTGAGTGTGGATTATGAGGTGAAGGTCCCAGAAGGCATTAGACTCGCCGAGATCCACACCGTCAACGGCGGGCTGAACCTGACCGGTCCGTTTAGCCGGGCCGATGCATCGACCGTCAACGGGGGAGTTCGTATCGAGAACGCCAGCGGCGAACTCGACCTGGAGACGACCAACGGAAGCATCAAGGCAGTCAACGTCCGCGGCCGCATCAACGTCCAGACGACCAACGGGAGCATCCAGCTCGACCTGAAGATCCTAGAGTCCGAGGTCAGGGCTGAAACGACCAACGGCGGAATCACCCTGCGGCTAGATGCCCCCCAAGAGATCAACGCCACCCTGGATGCCAAGACCACTAACGGGAGCATTTCGTTTGACTTTCCTGTCACCGTTCAGTCCCTGGAAAAATCGAAACACGAGCTTCGCGGGCAGATCGGCCGGGGCGGACCCCTCGTCTCACTCAAAACTGTAAACGGCTCTGTCCGCCTGACTCGCTAAAAGATTCGACAGGCGTCGAGATAATTGGTAGACTGAGCCTCCGACCATCGACACGGGCCGGGAAGGCTCAAGATTGAAGATCCAGTTTCTTGGCGCGACACAGCAGGTTACGGGATCCTGCTTTTTTCTCCAAGCGAACGGCCTCAGGCTGCTCGTCGACTGCGGTCTCTTTCAGGAAAGAGCCTTTCTAGAAAGGAACTGGGCCCATTTCCCTATCCCTCCCGAAACGATCGATTTCGTCCTCCTCACCCATGTCCACCTCGACCATTCCGGCCTTCTCCCCAAGCTTGTCCGTGACGGCTTCGAAAAGAGCATCCTGACCACCCCGGCCAGCGCCGACCTGCTCCAGATCGTCCTCCTCGATGCCGCTCATCTGCAGGAAGAGGATGCGGCTTTTAAAAAGAAGCGTCACCAGAAGGAGGGGCGCCGGTCCCGCTACCCCGAGGTCCCTCTCTATAAGGTCGTTGATGCCGAGAAGGTCGGCGGCCTGATCAAACGCATTCCCTATGATAAGAGCATCATCCTTGACAAGGGTGTATCCGTCCGCTTCCTGGAAGCGGGCCATATTCTCGGCTCGGCCATTATCGAGCTGACCACCCGAGCAGGGAAGAAATCTATCCAGACGGTTTTCAGCGGCGATCTCGGACAATGGGATAAGCCGCTCATCCGCGATCCCGAGGTCATCGAGCGGGCCCGGGCGGTGGTTATGGAGTCCACCTACGGAGACCGGGATCACGATGATCCGGCCGACATCGAGACTCTGCTCAGCCGGATCATCAAGGAAACCGTCGAGGCCGGTGGAAACTTGGTCATCCCGGTCTTCGCCGTGGAGCGCGCCCAGGAGTTGATGTTCTATCTCAGCCGCCTCATCCGGGAAAGGCGAATTCCGCGTCTGCCCATTTTCCTGGACAGCCCGATGGCCACCGATGTCACCGATGTTTTCCTGCGGCATCGGGAATGCCTGGACAAGGAAACTCTCGAACTCTTCCGTTCCGGCCGGTCTCCTTTTCAATTTCCCGGGCTTCGCTACGTCCGTTCCCAGGACGATTCCAAGGCGATCAACAACCTGCGGACTCAGCACATCGTCATGGCGGGATCGGGGATGTGCACGGGAGGCCGGGTCAAACATCATCTTGTCAATAACATCGAACGTCCCGAATCCACCATCCTCTTTGTCGGCTATCAAGCGGAAGGCACCCTTGGCCGTCAGATCATCGAGCGCCCGACCGAAGTCCGGATCTTCGGCCAGCCCCGCTCTCTGCGGGCGCGGGTCGAGCAGATCCAGAGCTTCTCCGGCCATGCCGGCCGGAGCACGATCCTCCGCTGGCTCGGCGGGCTCCAACCGCCTCTGCCGAAAATTTTCCTGACCCACGGCGAGAAAAAAGC
>CAYOZW010000396.1:0-2623 GCA_964408495.1 uncultured Eubacteriales bacterium | reverse complement strand
GTCCTCCTCGCCGGTTTTATCTCCGGCCTCTATCCCGCCCTATTCCTCTCGTCGTTCCCGCCCGCGCGGGTCATCCGGTCCGGTGCTCATCGCGCCGGCAGAAGCGTCCGGCTTCGCCAGATTCTCGTCGTCTTCCAGTTCGCCGTCTCAACCCTGCTCATCGTCGGAACGCTGGTCGTGAATTCCCAGATCGCGTTCATCAAAGGCAGGGACATCGGCATGGCCAAGAACGACATCGTCTATCTCCAGATGCAGAAGAAGTCCCGGGATTCCGTAAACGTGGTCAGGCATGAGCTTCTCAAGCACCCCGGCATCGCCAGCGTTTCGAGTTCAAGCCAGTTGCCCTTTGACATCGTCAGTTGGCTCGGCTACCTGGATTGGGAGGGCCGGCCTCCCGACCGGCAGGTCTATTTTGCCTTTATAGCGGTTGATCACGACTTTGCCCGCACCTGCGGCCTGACCTTTCTCCTCGGCCGCGATTTTTCAAGGGACATAGTCGCAGACGTCGGAAGCTTCATAATCAACGAAACCGCCTACCGACAGATGGGAATCGAAGACCCCCTCGGACGACAACTGGATTTCCAAGGACTCAAGGGGCCGATCATCGGTGTCGTCAAGGACTTCACCAACCGGCGCATGACCGACGCTGTCGCCCCCCTGGTCATGACGATGAGCACCAGGAACGCGGCCCGGAGCTACCTCCTGTTGAGGCTCAAGCCGGGCGACCCCTCCGCGGCGCTCAGGTATTTCCGTGAAGTCTGGGGGAAGATCAACCCGGGCTTTCCCTGCGAATACAGGTTCCTGGACGAGTCCTTCAACAGGATGTACATGAACGAAAGGCGCTTGTCGGGGATCTTCTTTGCCTTCGCCGGCCTGGCGGTTTTTATCTCCTGCCTTGGCCTGGTGGGCCTTTCTTTGTATATGGCCGAGGAAAAGACCAAGGAGATCGGCATCCGCAGGGTGCTCGGGGCGTCGCCCTGGAAGATCATCTCATTATTCTCGCTGAATTTCGTGAAGTTGGTCGTCGTCGCCAATGTGCTCGCCTGGCCCGTTGCCTATGTGGTCATGTACGAGTGGCTTGGGGATTACGCCTACCGGACATCCATCCACCCCTGGCTGTTCCTCGCAGCGGGAGGGCTGGGCCTGGGGATCGCGTTTCTGTCGGTCGGGTACCAGACTTTTCGGGCCGCCACGGCGAATCCCGTCGAAAGCCTCCGCTACGAATAATGAATTAGTGACAGTACATCCTTTTCCTAATTTTTTACTTTTCCCCGACGTTTGGCGTTGCCTCTCGTCGCAAATCATAAATTCGGAAAAGGATGTACTGTCACCAATTTTCAGTCACCAATTTTCCATCCTTGGCGGACCCCCTTCAGTCCCATGCAGAGAGCTATACCCGAAAGGCCCTAGCTGATGACAAAAACGGAAATATTCACGTTGCCCATGATAGGAAATATTCATGTTGCCTTGACAGCGGCCCTCGATTCCTTGACGCCGAGCCTCGCCCCGTAATATCCTCACGCCGTGAGAAAAGCGAGCGGCGCCCGCCGGCGCATCTGGGAGATCGATTTCCTGCGCGGCCTGGCCATCATCCTTATGGTCGGCTACCATCTCCTCTTCGACCTGGGTGAATTCCGGGGCGTCCGGAGGTTCCTCGGTTTTTCAACCGACCTGTCCACCTTCGCCTGGACGGCGGCCCACCATTTCTTTGCCGGGCTCTTCGTCCTCCTCTCGGGCATCAGCTCGACGCTGAGCCGGAACAACATCCGCCGCGGCTTGAGGCTCCTGGCCGTGTCCTTCGCCGTCACCGCAGTCACGTATCTTTTCGACCCTGCCTCGTCCATATTCTTCGGGATCCTCCAGTGTCTCGCGGTCTCGATGCTGATCTACGGCGCGGCGCTTAAGAATGCCGGACCGCTGGGCTGCGCCGCGGGTGGCGCGATCGTCATCGGCTTGGGAGCGGCGCTCCGGATGCTCACGAGGGGAGTGGTGGTCCCCTTCGACTGGCTGCTGCCGTTCGGGATCACCAGCCCGACGTTTTCTTCGTACGACTATTTCCCCCTGCTTCCCTGGTTCGGGATATTCCTGGCCGGCGCGGCCCTGGGCAAGTCGGTCTATGCCCCAAAACAGAGCCTCATCCCCTGGAGGCTGCCGGAGTCGTTCATCAATACCGCCGGCCGGCATTCGCTGCTGATCTACATCCTCCATCAGCCCATAATCCTGGGCGTCTTCTACCTGCTTGGCTGGATGAGGTAAGGTGGCGAGCCGCCTCAGAAAATTCGGAAAATAGACTGTCCCCAACATTAAAAATGAGATCACTCTAATCTCCAGTTCGTCCTTATATTTGAAACTCAATCACAACTCCACGAACCATGGCGGCTTCATCGCTGTGGCCCCGAACGGAGGAGGAAGGATGAGAAACAGTCATCATCTCTTGACATGCCCACTATTACACCTTATGATGTGTATAACAAGGTGTAAAAATGAGGACAAATATCGTGATCGATGACGCGCTCATTAAGGATGCCCTGACGCTTTCGGGGCTGAAGACAAAGCGGGATGTTGTCAACAAAGCCCTCGAGGAATTTGTCCGGAACTTGAAGAAAAGGGACCTCCGAGAGAT
>CAYOZW010000395.1:0-2626 GCA_964408495.1 uncultured Eubacteriales bacterium | reverse complement strand
CGAAAAGCGGGATGGAGAGGACCTTGTCGCACTTTTCGCGGACCAGGCGGCGCAACCCCCGACCTTCGGAACCCAGGACGATGCCGACCGGGCCGGTGTAATCGAAGTCGGTCCAGTATTCCTTCTGTCCGCTCTCAGCTCCCACGAGCCAGAGACCCTGCTTTTTAAGATCTTCCATGGTCCGGGCGAGGTTGGTCACCCGGGCGACCTTGAGGTGCTCGGCCGCTCCGGCCGAAACCTCCACGACCGTATCGGTCAGGCCGGCCGAGCGTCTTTCGGGGAGGATGACCCCGTCAGCCCCGGCACATTCGGCGCTGCGGATGATGGCCCCCAAGTTCTGCGGGTCGGCGATCTCGTCGAGCAGGACGAGGAAAGGGTTGGCGGCGCCGGCCAGGATATCATCGAGTGAACTGAATCCCTTGGCCGAAAGCAGGATCAGCGCTCCCTGGTGGCCGGGGGACATGAGGTCGAGTTTGCGCCGGGGGACGAAATGGAGCGGGAGGCCCCGCTCTTTGGCCAGCCGGATGACCTCGGCGATCTTATGAGGTCCCCGCTCCTCCTGGATGATGATCTTATCGATGCGGCCCGGGTCGGCGCGGAGGATCTCGATAATCGGGTTCAGCCGGCCGACCTTCTCCACCCTCACTCAATCCTTTTGATGATGTGCCAGCCGTACTTGCAATTTTGGGGATGGTACTCGGCCAACCCGATGCCGTTGACGGCGAGGGAGAAGCCGACATCTCCAAAGCTCTTGATCATCCCTTCGCGGGGATATTCCTGCTTGCTCTGATCCGGAGTGATGCCTTTATTAGCCATCCGGTAAATCCCCGGATATTCATCGTCGGTGTATTCTTTGACCAGGGCGTCGAAGTCTTCCCCTTTTTTGGCCCGTTCAAAAACCTCCAGGGCCAGCTTCTCCGCTTCGTCTTTGCTGCGGGTGACGGCGGGCTTGGGGATGGACCCCTTGAAGGCGATCAGGATGTGCTGGACGGCGATGTGGTCGGGTTCGTCGGCTGACTTTGCAGTCCCGTTCATGACCGGGGCGCCAACGATAAGCAAACAGAGAAAGGCGATGAATAGCCGGAAGGATCTCTTCATAATGATCTCCTTTTTGTTCCTTTTTCTAGGCTTTGTTCTCTCCCCTCGGAGGAGGAGAGGAGTTACTAGCGGGGCCCGTAGTCCTTAGGGCAAAATCGCCTTTCACCTCTTTCCCCCGAAAGAAGAGAGCGATTCTGAGGAGCAGCGGCCGGCGGCTCGGCACCCCGGTGACAAACCCCCACCGGGAGACGGCTTACCGCTGTTGAAACTCCTCCATGCTCAGCTTGTCTTTCTTGGTGTAGCCGGCCGGAACCGAGTAGACCGAAGCCGGGGGAGTTTTCTTGCTGATCTCGACTACCTCTGTTGTGCTGTGCATCTTCGCTCCCATGATCTCGGCATTTATCTCGGTGGAGACCCAATAGCCTTTGACCTTCATCATCTCCTGGACCGCGGCATCATCCAGCCGCATCGTGGCTTTGAGGACGGTGGTCTGGAGCTTCATGAACTTCTCGACGTCGAAGGGGACATCGGTTGATGCCCAGACCGACATCTTCATCGGCATCATCGCCATGTTGAGGGCGACATCGTAGCCGGAACACTTCCACTGCCCGATCGTCTTGGTTTGGCCGGTGGGAGTCACATTGACCGTCATTTTCATCATCTGGGTAATCATCTGAGCCATCTGGGCATCGATGATCTTGGTGAAGTCGAAGGGAAGCGGAGATTCGATGTAGGTCTTGTTCCCGTTATTGACCCAATAGAGCATATTCTTCTTCATGTCGACGATGATCGTAAACGCCGAGGTGATCGTGGCGAATTGGTCGTCGCCGAGCCATTGCTCCGTGGTCTCGTCCTTGGCCGGCTGGTTCTGGCCCATTACGGCGAAGGCGTCGGTGTGGGCTTTGGACTTGATGTAGACATCGGCGCCGGCGAAGGCGGACAGGACAAGAAGAAGAGACAGCAGGATCGAAAGCTTTTTCATAAATTCCTCCTCATTTTCGCGAAATTGTTTGCTCTTTAAAGAATCCCCATTATAGATGAATTCGAAGGGGTTCTCAATTCATCGGCCGCAAGGTCCCGCTATAGCGAAGCTCCGCGCTTGAGCTCGCCGGGAGTCCGGTAATCGTAGCACTCGAAAGGGATCCGGAGTTCTTCGGCGACGGCCTTGAGCTCGGCCAGGTGGTCTCCCAGGACGGTCATCGGATGGTTGGAGTTAATTTTCCATTCGATCCGGCCGCAGAGCTTGAGGTACCAATGGGGCCATTCGGGGTTGCATTTCCGTGACCGTTCCTGCCATTGTTTTTCGGTGGGCACGTCGGTGATGCCCCGGCCGGCCGCCAGGTGGATCTTGCGGTCGCGGTAGGAAAAGCGGGCCCAGGTGACCACTCCCGGGACGCGCACGACCACCGAGCAGGTCCCGCCCCCCTCCTTGAAATACATCGGTGTCTGGCGTTCCGACCATGACCCTGCCAGAGAATCGTTCCTTCCATGGGCGAAGAAAGGGGCCAGGGCGCCCGAGTTGACGAACCAGTAGAGGCCCTGCGCCGGGTCCCAGTAGCGGAAGTCGTTAAACCCGACCGGCTGGCCT
>CAYOZW010000394.1:0-2632 GCA_964408495.1 uncultured Eubacteriales bacterium | reverse complement strand
GCCCTTCCCTCCAACCCCCAGAAATACAGGGACATCTCCAAGGAACGGGCGGAGCTCGAGCCTCTGGTCAAGAAATACGAGGATTACAAGAAGGTCAAGAAGCACATCAGCGATTCCGAGCTCCTTCTGGCGGACAAGGATGCAGACGCCGAGCTTCACGCCCTGGCCGAAAGCGACCTCAAGGAGCTATCGGAGAAGGCGGGGAAGCTCGAAGAGGAGCTCAAGATCCTGTTGCTCCCCAAGGACCCCCGCGATGAAAAGAATGTCATCCTGGAGATAAGGGCCGGTGCCGGCGGCGACGAATCATCGCTCTTCGCCCAGGACCTCTTCCGGATGTACTCCCGGCTCGCTGAGAAACGCGGCTGGCAGATCGAGGTCATGCAGACCAGCGTCTCTCCGATCGGCGGTTTCAAGGAGATCATCGTCAATATCAGGGGCAAGAATGTCTTCAGCTCCCTCAAGTACGAAAGCGGCGTCCACCGCGTCCAGCGTGTCCCCCGGACCGAGGCCTCTGGACGCATCCACACCTCTACCGTGACAGTGGCCGTCCTTCCCGAAGCGGACGAAGTGGACGTGAAGCTCGACCCCAAGGACCTGAAGCTCGAGGCCTTCGGGGCATCGGGCCCGGGAGGCCAGAACGTCAACCGTAACTACACCGCCATCCGCGTCACCCACAGACCCTCAGGGCTGGTTGTCTCCTGCCAGGATGAGAAATCCCAGTACCGCAACAAGGAAAAGGCAATGCGCATCCTGCGGTCCCGGCTTTTGGACATCGCTCAGGGTAAGCAGGACGCGGCCATCGCCCAGAGCCGCCGTTCCCAGGTGGGGACAGGGGAGAGGAGCGAGAAGATCCGGACCTATAATTTTCCCCAGTCCCGCGTTACTGACCACCGGATAAACCTCACGGTCCACAACCTCCAGGGCGTTCTCGACGGCGACCTGGGGGAGATCATCGATCAAATCATCCACCAGACCCAGGCCCGGCTGCTCCAAAGCCAAGCGGCCGGTTCCTGATCAGACCGTTTCATAATGGCCATTTGTCATTGCGAACAACCCTTGGGCGCGAAGCAATCTCGCTTTTTTTCAATGCATATGGAGATTGCTTCGATCGCTTCGCTCTCTCGCAATGACATTACGACACAGTCTCGATGTGGGGTGGGCGGGGCCGGCCGTTGAGCACGCTGCAAGAACTTTTTCAGTGGGGGAGGGGTCGGCTTCGGGACTTGCCGAAGCCTTCCATCGAAGCTAAGATTCTGCTTCTCGAGGCATCGCGAATTGACGAGGTCGAGTGGCTGGCCTCCCCTCATCGGCGCGTTCCCAAGCGGGACGAGCTCAGGTACCTGAGATTCATAGAGAAACGGCTTGCGGGAGTCCCCCTGGCCTACATCACCGGGAGGAAAGAATTCTGGTCGTTGCCACTCCGCATCGTGCCCGGTGTCCTCATCCCCCGGCCGGAGACCGAGCTCATCGTCGAAAAAGCGCTGGAAGCTGCGGGGAGTCCGAGCCCGACGATCGTCGACATTGGGACGGGATGCGGAAATGTCGCCCTGGCTTTGGCTAAAGAATTGCCAGGGGCACGGATATTTGGCACCGATGTTTCGGCAAAGGCCCTTGGCAATGCGGAGCTCAACGCCCGAGATCATCGTCTGGGGAATGTGAGCTTCGTCAGGGGGAGCCTTTATTCCGCTCTCCGCGGCCTTGGCCTTGAGGGAAAGTGCAATCTTATCGTCTCCAACCCGCCCTACGTTTCCGCCGCCGAGTGGAAGACGCTGTCCGCGGAGGTCAAAGACCATGAGCCGCGCCGCGCCCTGGTCGGCGGCGAGACCGGTCTCGAATTCATAAGGCGGCTGGTCAAGGGCTCGCCGGCCTTCCTCAGACCCGGAGGCTGTCTTCTCTTTGAGGTCGGGGAGGGGCAGGCCGATCGGGCGCTCGCCCTCCTGGGCCGGAGCTTTAAGGATGCGGAAGTCTTTGCCGACCTTCGGGGGATTCCCCGTGTCGTCAAAGCCCGAAAGAACGGCCGCCGATTACGCACTTAGTATTAGGTCATTGCGAGGGAGCGGAGCGACTGAAGCAATCTCACAGCAAAGGAATTAAGGTGACACTAACCTTAATTCCCATTTATGAAAATCTCTCTGGAATTAAGGTTAGTGTCACCTTAATTCCTCCTGGTGGGGGAGGATGAAGGAGAGGGGGGAAGAAGTCAGTGGCCAAGAATGATTGGATCCAGGCCCGCGCACTGAGGCCTAGGTGCGGGTTAGCAGGGCCGAGAAGCTCTCCAGGTTGGGGATGAGCTTGGTCGTCTCGTAGCGGATCTTTTCCCATTGCTCCAGCCCGATCGAGCAGAAGGCGTCCACGACCGCGGGGTCGAACTGGCCGCTCCGGTTATTCTCGATCTCCTTTCTGGCCGTCGCGAAGTCCCGCTCCTTCCGGTAGGGGCGGTGAGAGGTGATGGCGTCCAGGGCATCGGCCAGGGCGAACATCCTGGCTTCGAGCGGGATGGCCTCTCCCTTCAGCCCCTTGGGGTACCCGGACCCGTCGAACTTCTCGTGGTGGTAAAGTATGACATGGCCCACTTCCTTGACCATTTTGATCTCTTTGATCAGTCCGTAGCCCAGGACGGGGTGGAGCTTGA
>CAYOZW010000393.1:0-2633 GCA_964408495.1 uncultured Eubacteriales bacterium | reverse complement strand
TTTGTTCCCGGACGATGAAGGGACGGATCGTCAATTGAACATCCATCAGGTTGAGGTTGTGCGCTTTCCAGTGGGAAACCCGGCGGTCCCCCTCGATGGATTCGCTCAGGCGCTGACCGGTGAAGACGCCGACGAAAGGCCTGGGGGTGATGATTTTGACCTCAAAATCGGCCTCGGTGGCATCTTCCCGGGCGTTCAGGAATACCGGAAACCAGAGGGAATAACCGTAGCCCCGAAGATAGGCTCCTTCAGCGTCGATCCTCATGTAATTCGAAGGCGACCCCGCATAGTTTGGGTTGAACATCCCCCCGTAGGTGATCGTCAAGGTCTGCGGCCCCGTGAGGCCTTTCGCATCCACCCGAACCTCTGAAGCCGTTAGGGAATAGCTGTAGGGATAAAAGACCGTATCCTGGGTAAATTCCAGGTCCCCTTTTTCCGACCGGACCTCATGGGCCCGCAATTCCCCGTGAAGGTAAAAAACCAGGGTTTCCCGGGGGGCTTTGCCGCAGTCCAGAGTGACGACGGCCTTTCCCTTTATGTAGGGATATGACTTGAGGCTGTCCGGCTTGTTCCATCCCGGCCGGCTTCCATACAGGATTCCAAAAAAACCCGCATAGTCCAGTTCGGCGTCGGGCCTGACCTCGACCTCGAGGGCGCAGGATTTCATGATGGGCGGATTCGAGTCGGCGGGGAAGCAGGTCATCACCGCCGCCGTCAAAATGCCGCCGATGAATGAGAGCTTTTGAACGAACGTCTTCATGATTTATTTCCTTCCACGGTTCATTAAATTATACCCACGGGGACCGGAAAGGTTGCTCTTTCGTATCCGACGGGAGATCGGAAACCGGAGGCGACCGTTGTCGCAGATGCCGAATCAAGAATCCGCTGCAAGGCGAAAAAGGGAAAAGGATGTCCTGTCACCAATTCATGGCATCCGTTTAACAAGGCAACTTTGAAAGCGGGTTATGCGTCTAAAAGGATGGAAAGGATTAGACTGCGGCAAATTCGCCGGCCGGCCGATCCCCAGGATGAACGGCGAGGTGCATGATCATGTTTCAAAACGCTTTCAAAACATCCCTCAGGAATTTGGCGAAACACAAGGGGTATTCGTTCCTCAACATCGCCGGGCTTTCAGTCGGCCTGGCCATGTTCATCCTCATCCTGCTCTTCGTCGGGTACGAGTTCCGCTACGAGAAGCACCACCGGAACGCCGAACGGATCTACCGCCTCGTTATCGAACAAAACCTCGGGGACAGGGTTTTCACGGCGTCCTCATCGCCAACCCCCCTCGCCGAAGCCGTCCACCGCGAGCTGCCCGAGGTCGAGGAGTTCGCCCGTTTCTTCACCCGGGGGCAGGCCCTCGTCGCCCGGGACGAGCGGCGCTTTAACGAGGATGGCTTCTCGTTCGCGGACCCCGGCGCGCTCACGATGCTCACCTATCCCATGCTCCAGGGGAATCCGGCGAACGCCCTCGCGGCGAGCTATTCGGCGGTCGTCACCTCGTCGATCGCGAAAAAGTATTTCGGCGATGAGGACCCCGTCGGAAAGACCCTGACCATGGATGTCGGTGCGAAATTCGACGTCACCGTGACGGGAGTCATCGCGGACCACCCTCCGACCACGGATTTCGCCCCGGAGATCCTGGTCTCGATGGAGACGATCCGGGCGCTCTTCCCCAACCCGGACGACTTTTTTGACAACTGGGTCAGCCAGCAGCTCCGCTCGTATATCCTGCTTCACGAGAATCACAATGTGGCGGAAATCGAGAAAAAGATCATGGCGGTCTTCCGGCCCCATATGACCGAAGGGGACCGTAGGATCGTCAGGCTGGAACAGCTGGCCAGGGCCCACCTTCATCCCCTCGCCTCCGGAGGAACGGGCGACATCCAGACGCTCCGCATCTTCCTGGCCTGCGGCATCCTCGTCCTCCTCACCGCCTGCATCAACTTCATGAACCTGGCCACCGCCCGCTCCGCCCGCCGGGCCAAGGAAGTCGGCCTCCGCAAGGTCGTGGGCGCCGCCAGGGGCCAGCTCATCCGCCAGTTTATCGGAGAGAGCCTTTTCTACGCCGCCTTTTCTCTCGTCCTGGGCCTCGGGATTGCGATTCTCGGCGTTCCGCTCCTCAACCGTCTCACCGGCCAGCTCGTCGCCGTTTCCGATCTCGGCCGGTACGGAGTCCTTCCCATAATCCTGGGGGTGACGGTCCTCACCGGCCTCGTCTCCGGCAGCTATCCCGCCCTTTATCTTTCGGGGCTCAAACCCGTCCGGGTCCTCAAGGGGACCCTCAAGGACCGGGGGTCCAAGGGGTCGCTGTTCCGCAAACTCCTCGTCGTCGCCCAGTTCACGATCTCCGTCATCCTGATCATCTCGACCATAATCTTCGGCCGCCAGCTTCGCTATATCCACAGCAAGCCCCTCGGCTTCGACAAGGACCAGGTCCTCGTCCTGCGGAACAATTCCGGGCCGGTCTTCCGCGACCTAGAGCCTCTCAAAACAGCCCTCCTTCAAGACACCCGGATCCTCGGCGTGACCGGCTCGGAGCAGCTCCCGAGCTCCATCGGCATGTACAACAACATCACCTGGGAAGGGGCCGCTCCGGGGGAGCAGATCGAGATCATGTTCAATCGCATCGA
>CAYOZW010000392.1:1571-2637 GCA_964408495.1 uncultured Eubacteriales bacterium | reverse complement strand
TTGAGGATCCGAGCGGGGGACCTTGCCCGCGCCGATCAAATCGCCGCCTCCAGACAGAACCTGGAAAGGCTGGGCATCTTCTCGGCGGTCGCAGTCGAAGAAATTCCGGTCTCGGATGAAATGGAACACGTCGTCGTCAGCGTCCGCGAAGGAGAACGAAATTATGTCGGTGTCGGGATCGGCCTTGAAACCAGGGAACCTGTCTGGTCCGCCTCTTCGTTTCTCGCTGCCGACCTCCGGCTCCGGGGCACGGCCGAGTATATGCGGAGCAACGTATTCGGCAGTGCGGCCAGCCTGAGTTTTGTCACCCAGTTCAGCCTCTCCGAGAAGAGAGCCGTGGTTATCTGGCAGCAGCCCTATTTCTTCTTCGATCTTCCCGTTCAGACTTCGCTCAGCGCTTGGATCGAATCGGAAGACCGCCAGAGTTTCGCCTTTAAGAGAGAGGGCGTCAGTTTAACGGGTCAGCGCCAGATCTTCTGGGCTCTAGACTTCCTGGCGACGCTCCGGTATACGCGAACGGTTCTGGAGAAATTGGAGATTCCTCCCAACGAGATCGACCGCGAGTTTTACCCTTATTCCAAGATCTCGCTAGCGCCCAGTTTTATCTTCGAGAGGCGCGACGATGCCTTCAACCCGGAACGGGGCGCCTTCTCCAGTCTGGCTTTAGAATGGGCCTTTCCTCTTTTCCAGACAGAATCCGACTTCCTGAAGGCCCTCTTCAAGTACCAGCGCTATTTCTCCCCTCTTTCCCGGGTCCTTTTCGGCTCCACCTTTCGCATTGGGCTGGGCCAGGGCAAGATCCCCATTCATGAACGCTTTTTTGCCGGAGGCAGCAATTCCTTTCGCGGTGCGGAGTTTGATGAACTCGGCCCGAAAGATCCCGAATCCGGCGTTCCCATAGGCGGAAAGGCGCTCCTATTATTCAATCTTGAGGGAAGCTTTCCGGTCGTTTCGGCCCTCCGAGACCTCTCAGCGCTCGTTTTCTATGATGTGGGCAACGTTTTTTCAGGCCGCGACGAGCTTGATTTCGCCGGCCTGGAGCATGCTGTTGGAGCTGGAGTGCGCT
>CAYOZW010000392.1:0-1561 GCA_964408495.1 uncultured Eubacteriales bacterium | reverse complement strand
GCTACCGCACTCCCCTCGGGCCGGCGCGCCTTGAACTCGGCTGGAACCTGACCGACCCCGAGAGACGAGGAAAACCTATTGTTTTTATCACCATCGGCAATATATTCTAGCTCCATGCGGCCCCCCAAGATTGTATTGTTGACGGCGGCCATTCTTTTGCTCTCACTCGTTCCGTGTCGTTCTCAAGTCATCGATTGCATTGCCGCCGAGGTCAATGGGAAGGTCATCACTCTGACCGATGTCCGGATCCTGCAGGCTTTCGCTATCGGGCCCGAACAGAAGGACAACAGGGCTCCCTCCACCCTCCGCCAAGCTCTGGACGAAGCGATCAGCCGCAGGGTGGTTATTGACCTGGTTCAGGAGGACGTCGAAGTGAGCAAGGCCGAGGCGGACGAACTCTTGATTCGCTGGAAGGAAGGATACGAGACCGGGCAATGGCAGGAGAGACTGGCGGCCTTTGGAATTCGAGAATCCGAACTCCGGCCCTATCTCGAAGAGATGATCCGCTTCGTCAAAATCATCGGCCTCCACTTCGGCGAGGGCGTCGAGGTCAGCCTCAGCGAGATCGAAGACTATTACAGCGAGATCTATGCTCCGTCCGAGAGAGATCGAGGACGGGAGCCGAAGCCCCTGACCCAGGCCCTCGAAGAAATTGAGGCGCGGATAAGACGCGAGAAAGCCGGCGGACAGGCTGCTGCCTGGGTTCAATCCCTGCGGTCGCAGGCTGAGGTCCGGATCAATGATCGCTGCCTCGAGCAGGCCAGATAGAGGACGCCTATGGGAAGCCTAGCTTTTCTTTTTCCGGGACAGGGATCTCAGAAAGTCGGAATGGGCCGGGATCTCTTCAATCGGACCGCCCTGGCGAAGGAGCTCTTCCAGGAGGCCGATGATGTCCTCGGCCTGAAAATTTCAGAAGTTTGCTTCTCCGGTCCTGAAGAAAAACTCAAATTGACATCATTCACCCAGCCTGCTCTGCTTACGGTGAGCACGATTGCCTTCCGGCTCCTGGGAGAAGTTCCCCTTCTGGCCGCAGGCCACAGCCTGGGGGAGTACTCAGCCCTGGTCGCCGCCGGAGCCCTCACCTTTGAGGACGCCCTTCGTCTTGTGCACAGGAGGGGACAGTACATGCAGGAGGCTGTGCCTATTGGAGTCGGCGCCATGGCGGCGATATTGGGCGCTTCACCGGGAGATATCGAATCGGCCCTGTGCCGGGTCAAAAGCGGGACGGCTCAGATCGCCAATTGGAACAGCGATGATCAAATCGTCATTGCCGGGCACAAAGAAGCCGTTGAGGAGGCGCTCGAGCTGATGAATGGAGTGCGGGCGGTCGTCCTGCCCGTCAGCGCCCCCTTTCATACATCGCTAATGAAGCCGGCTGAGGAGCGGTTGGCTGCAGACCTTGATGCGGTTGAGTTCCGTGACCTGCGGTTTCCGGTCATCACCAACGTGGACGCCAAGGTCATCCGGGGGGGGGCTGAAGCCCGCGATGCGCTCAAAAGACAGGTCAGCCGTCCGGTGCTCTGGCAGCAGACGATGATGATCCTGCGGAAAGAAAATATCG
>CAYOZW010000391.1:0-2665 GCA_964408495.1 uncultured Eubacteriales bacterium | reverse complement strand
CAGACCATCCAGGATAAGCAGGCGGCCGTAGGAATCGGTCTCGTAAAGCTCCATTTTCTGGTAGGGGGTCCTCTCGGAGAGGAGCCTCCTTCGCGCCCGGAAAAAGATCCCGCTGGAGGGGGTGTGAAACTCGCGAATCTCGATTGTTTTCATGGCTGACGACCTCGGCGCAATTATAGTCAGGCGGTTCCGCGGCTGTCAATGGAAGAAGAGCAGAGGTCAGTATTGGCGGGCGATTTTGATGTCCCGATAGTACTTCTTGAGGATTTCTTTGTAGCCGGCCCCCGACTGAGCCATCCTGAAGGCCCCCACCTGGCAGAGGCCGACTCCGTGTCCCCAACCCCTCCCGGAGAATAGGTAATGGCTCACCCGGCCTTCCTCGTCGAATTCTCTGTCCAGGGTGAAAAGGATATCGCGCAACCCCAGGACCCAGCGGATTTTTAGGCCCTTGACGATCACCTGGCTCTCTGTCCCGATGATCTGAAGCTCCGTGACCCTCCGGGATTTGCCCCTTGCCTGGACGACGAGGTCCTGGAGCTCTCCGATCGGATAATATTCGTTGATCCTCTTCTCCAAATCCAGACGAGACTGCCTGACCTGCCAGCGATGGTAAGGCGAGCCCCGGTCCAGGGTGGCGGAGACGGCCGGATAAGAGACCTCCAAGAAACGGATCTCGCCCCCCGCCTCGATCCAGCGGACATCCTCGCCGCCGAGGAGATACAGTCTTGTGGCGGGAAAGGTCTCGCCTTCCTGAGTGCGGAAGAGAAAGACGTCCGGCGATATCGGGATGATCCGGCTCTCCCCTTCCACTTCCACCTCCATCTCTCGCCTCTTGGTCAGGCTGCGGAACCGGCCTTTCTCCCGCGGATCCAAATAGCTTCGGATGGCCTTGCTGAGGATGTAAACCATCTCACCCCGTGTGGCCGTCCGGTTTTCCTCCGCCAGCTCGGGCAAAGAGGGAAATATGCCGCTGTGGATGAGGTAGGCCAAGCTGCCCCTGGCCTCGGCCCCGACCGACGGGAAATCACGGAGGACGAATTCGACTTCACTGGGCAGCATCAGGTTGTCGACCCTGTCCTGCCATTGGAAAGACGTAACGATGAACCGGGAGAGGTTCGGGAAATTCAGGACCGTCTCTGCAGGAAGAGATATCTCACCGGGTCGGCCGACCAAGGCGAGGGCCCGGCCGGTCCAGAGAGAGGCTTCTTCGCACCTCACGGGCTCCCGGTAGTAAGAAGGATTGGTTTCGCGGGGGATGACGCCCAGGCCGGCCAGCATGGCCGCCTCGCGCTCGATCTCTCGGCCGTTCATCCACACCGAAACAAGCGGCCGGGCTTCGAGAGTCCATTCGTTCTGCTTTTCGTAGGTGCATTCAGTGCTCTTGAGGTACGGCTGTGGCCGGCCCTCGAAAACATTCTCGACGTCCTCGGTCATCCCGCCGCACGTGCTGGTATAGAGGGCGTTGATAAGCTTGCCTTTGTAGACGGCCACTTCCCCTTTGGTTTCCTCAACGGCCCGGCTGCTCTCGCCATGCTCGGCGCTCAGGCCGCCGTAGACCTGGCATTTCGGGGTGTCACAAAGGTCGAACCCGAGGTTCCGATTTTGACCCATATTCTTAATGGCGTACGTTCGGGCGGCGACAGCCTGGGCTTTGAGCGACTCGAAAGCATTGAATTGCTCCGGGGACATTTCTTCAGGGACGACACCTTTGAGGTAGTTATCCAGGTTCAGGATGTTCACAAGAACGAGTCCTTTGGGGCTAGCGCGCAAGACAAAAATCCCCCTGTATTGAGTTCCCTTATAAGAGAGATAACTTTGCTGGTCCGTGGGGATGAAATAGATGACGGTCTCTTCATTCAATGTCTTGAGCTCGTCGGCGACCTGAACCCAAAGAGGATGGGATTTCTCGGTGGTTATTTCTTCCCTCAAAATCCAAGCTTCGTTGATGCCCAACCGGTTCAGTTCCTTGATAAAACCGAGGGCCTCACTGCGGGTGAGGAAATCCCCGACCCGAACTTGGTAAAGGGTCTCCGCCCCGACCTCATGCTCGGAAACGACAGAGACATTCCGGCTGATATCCGGGCGCAGCCGGGCGGCCAGCCTTTCGGCCTCCACCCTTTTGGGCGTCTGCGCGACCTGAAGGAGGAATTTCTCTGTGAGCTTTTCTTTGTGGCCTCTGACATCGATTTCGTCCACATCTTGAGCCAGAAGCCGATAATCGGTCCCGACCTCATAAACCTTCATCCCTGAGGAGGCCCGAATGGTGAGGCTTTCGAGGTTAACGCCCAACCCGATCTTGATGACCGGATTATTTATCAAAAATCCCTGAAAAAACTGATTTTCCTCGCCGAACTCCGGGGGTTTTCCCGCCAGAAAAAAAAGGGCAAGAAACGCCCCGATAAAGTACTTGCTAGGCCGGGGATGCAGTTTGATCATGAGCTGACAGAATTCTGGGGTATTATAGGGGGCGAAAGCCGATTTTGTCAAGTAAAATCTTCAATCTGTGCTACCTTAGGATATGCTGAATACAAGATATTGTAGTTAATATCTGCTATTTAGACCTACTTTATACCACAAAAAAAGCATTTCGTCAATCCCCCTCTCACCTAGTGTCAAGGCAACGTGAATACTTCCGGTTTCTAGCAACATGAATACTTCCGCTTTT
>CAYOZW010000390.1:0-2671 GCA_964408495.1 uncultured Eubacteriales bacterium | reverse complement strand
CGAAAGGGTGTTCATCGGGGCAGCCGCGACGCCTGTTTTTTTGTCCTTTATCAGTCTTGTCCGTAACTTTCATTTTTGCCTCCACCTCTTTAGACGGGAAAGTGGCCCTATTATTGCCCTGTATTTCCCCATGTCATACCTACCTTACTTTTGATAAAATGCTCCCGTCAAGCCCATTGCGGGACCTCATCCCGGCGGGGGTGAATCCGGCCCAAAAAGAAGAAAAGCCCTTCTCGGTGCAATAAATGAACACATTGGACGTCTGAACGGTGTGAGTATCGTGCAAGGATGTTCCTTCCCATGAGCAAGCTGGCCGAATTCCTCCGGCAGGAGCGGCAGGCCCTGATCGGCTACGTCCGGCGGCGGATCGACGATGCGGCGGATCACGAGGCCGAGGATATCGTCCAGGATGTGACCGTCCATCTTTTCGACCGGGCCAACCCCTCGATCCCGATCCAGAACCTGGCCGCTTACATCTACCGAGCGCTGCGAAACCGGATCGTCGATTTCTACCGGAGGAAGCGGGAGACGGTTGTCCTCCGTGAGGCCGCCTTGGCATCCGGACAAGACCCCTCCCTCGAGATCGAGCAAGAGGAGTTGCTGGAGGATGTCTTCGAGGCCATGGAGCGACTAGCCGTCGAGGAAAGGGCGGTCATTCTGGCGACCGAAATGGAAGGACGAACGTTCAAAGAATTGGCGGAGGAATGGGACATCCCGATCGGGACTCTTCTGGCCCGCAAGAGCCGCGCCGTGGAAAAAATAAGGAATCAACTGACCGGTCAGACAAATCCAAAAAAAGGAGTACCATCATGAGCAACCATATCGGTCACCCTCAAGGAAGTTTTGCCTCCCGGCATAGGACAACGGCACTGCGCATCTTTGGCCTGACCATCGCCGGCGTCGGGTTCGCGGTCCTCTTCGCTTTCGTCTTCGGGCTGGTCGTCAAGGTCCTCTGGAACTGGTTGATGCCGGCCATCTTCGGCCTGGGAGTGATCACTTTCTGGCAGGCCTTCGGCATCGTCCTGCTGGCCAAGCTCCTCTTCGGCGCCGGCCACGGTCACTCTCACAAGGACCACCATGAGTCGGTCCGGAACCACTTCCACGATCGCTTCAAGAAGTTCTCGCATCCCGAGGGTGTGTGTTGTGAAGAAGAAGCCCCGGTGCCGGGGAACGGCCGGAAATGGAGGCATTTCCGCCAATACTGGCAGGACGAGGGACGGGCTGCCTTCGAGTCCTATGTTCAAAGGATGGGTGAAAAGGAAGAGAAGAAATCGGAGGAAGGATGAATATTCAAAATGTTCCCTTTTCATTCATCGAATGGGGCCGGGTGGAAACCCAAGAGCACCCCGGGGAAACAGGGACATCCCACTGGCGCGTCTTTTCCGAGGGAAACCTGCGGGTCCGGGTCGTCGATTATTCTCCGGGTTTCAGGTCGGACCATTGGTGTCCCCGTGGCCATGTCTTGCTGGTGCTTGAAGGAGAATTGGTCATCGAGCTCAAAGACGGTCGTTCCTTCACCATGCCGGAGCTGACCAGCTTTCAGGTGGCCGATGATGATGCCAACCCCCATCTCGCCTATACCGAAAAGGGAGCCAAGGTCTTTATCGTCGATTGAGCCAGCTGCAAGTTTCTTTCGACAACGGCCTTCCGGTCCTGGATTTCCCCCTCCCCCGCGGTGCTATCCTTTCTCCGGCCTTCCTATAGGAGAGTGGCGAGTTCCGACCGATTGTAAGAGGAGCCGTCGAGTGCTATTGAAGCCTCTGAAGTTCATCGTTCCCTCCTCCGAGCATCCAGAGGTAACGTTCAGAAAGAAAAGATGAGCCAGAGGGTCGAACGCCTAACGGGAGCCGTTCGATTTGATACCGGCTTTGTCGCCGAGCAGTTCCCGCAGACGGGCAAACTGGTAGCCTGATTGTTCGGCCGCAGCGATGAGGTACCGGGCCCTCTCGAGCAGGATCGTGAAGCTGGCGCTGTTGCCCAGCTCGTCTGGGGAAAGCCTGAGATGTGCCTGCAGGCAGTAGGCGCGAATCAACCGATCCCAGCCTTCCTTGCTGAACCACTCGACGTCCTGATGAACATTCACGGCCAGCAGTCGCTCGAGATAGGGATTGTCGAAGAGCCCATCCAAAACGGCTCCGGACGAATGGAGGATATTTTCCGAGGTCACCAGCACCGCGACCAGAAGGCTGTCCAGAGTGCCCCGATATTCATCGCCATGACACGCCGCGAATGCCCCGGCGATTGCTCTGCGCAGGTGCCAGTTTTCGAGGCGGTCAAACGCGATCTCGAGATAGTCACGTTGATCGTCGCTTTTCCTGAGACGGCACCCCTCCTCCAGTACTCCGGCAACCAGCACGGCCGCCAAGATCTTCTCCTCAGAAATGAAACTTACCCAGTCTGCCGGGGGGATCGAGATACGAACCGCCGCCGAGATCGCCGGGGAAGCGGCCTTCGATTCCTGGTGCAACAAAGAGTGCGCTCTTCCCGGCTTAATGACGCTGCCTCCCAGGAACTTGATCACTGCGTCTACAAAAACGTCCGGGGGCATGGCCTCCCTAAGATCATCGGTGATCAATCTGTCATTGACCGCCCGCAGGGATTCCGCATTGACAACTGACCGCAGTGGTCCAAGCACCGGTTGCAGCTGCAATTCTCGATACGAATCATCCAT
>CAYOZW010000389.1:926-2698 GCA_964408495.1 uncultured Eubacteriales bacterium | reverse complement strand
CGGGCGGGGGCCGTCCGGAACCTGATCCCCCAGATCGAAAAGATGGTCAAATAGACTTCGGTTCAGGAGTCTGTTTGAGGACAGATGCGTTCGCGATCTGGAATTCATTCATTTGACTTGCCGCTCTTGGTCTGTTAGCTTCTAGCCATATTTCCTAGGGAAGGAATCATTATTGGCCATTAAATGCCCGAGATGTGATTACGATAATCCCGAAACCCAGAAATTCTGCGGAGAATGCGGCACGCAACTCGGTCCCAGCCAGGGCGTACCCGCCGGAGCCACCAAGACCCTGCGAACTCCCGTCGACGAGCTGGCCACCGGGTCGGCCTTCGCCGGCCGGTACCAGATCATCGAGGAACTGGGCAAGGGCGGCATGGGCAAGGTCTACAAGGTCTTCGACACCAAGATCAAGGAAAAGATCGCCCTTAAGCTCATCAAGCCTGAGGTGGCCTCGGACAGGGAAACCATCGAGCGGTTCAGCAACGAGCTCCGGCTGGCCCGGAAGATCGCCCACCGGAACGTCTGCCGGATGTTCGACCTGGGAGAAGCGAAGGGGGAATATTTCATCACTATGGAATACGTGCCGGGCGAAGACTTGAAGAGCTTCATCAGGAGATCGAAGCGCTTGGATAAAGAGACGGCCCTCGGCATCGCCAGGCAGGCAGGAGAGGGTTTGGCTGAGGCCCACCGGCTGGGGATCGTCCACCGGGATCTCAAGCCCTCGAACATCATGATCGACAAAGAAGGGAATGTCCGGATCATGGATTTCGGTATCGCCCGGGCGGCGGGCACGAGCGGCTTGACGGGCGAGGGGGTCGTCATCGGCACGCCGGAGTATATATCGCCGGAGCAGGTGGAAGGGGAAAAGGCCGACCAGCGGTCGGACATTTACTCGCTGGGGGTCGTATTTTATGAGATGGTGACCGGCCGGCTGCCGTTCGAGGGCGATACTTCACTGAGCGTCGCCTTGAAACACAAAACGGAGACGCCGCCCGATCCTATCCAGCTCAACCCGCAGATTTCCCCCGATTTCAGCCGGGTCATCCTGAAATGCCTGCAGAAGGAGCGGACCAGGAGGTATCAAACCGTTACGGAACTTCTCTCGGATTTAGCCCTCTCAGAAACAGATCTGGCCACCGACTCCCGGAGCTCAATCCCGGCGGACCGCCGCTCAGGAGTCAAGGAGGCCGGGGAAAAATCGATCGCCGTACTGCCCTTCGCGGACCTCAGCCCGCTGAAAGACCAGGAATATTTTTGTGACGGGATTGCGGAGGAAGTCATTAGCTCCTTGACCAAGATCAAGGAGCTGCGTGTCGTCGCGCGCACTTCTGCTTTTTCTTTCAAGGGGACGAATGCGGACGTCCGGGAGATCGGCCGCCGCCTGAACGTGGGAACCATTCTGGAGGGGAGTGTTCGGAAGGCCGACGACAGGCTTCGCATCACCGCCCAGTTGATCAACGTGGCCGATGGCTACCATCTCTGGTCCGAGCGCTATGACCGCACGTTGGAAGATATTTTCGCCATCCAGGACGAGGTGACGGCGGCCATCATCGATAACCTCAAGCTCAAGCTCGTCGCCCAGGAAAATGAGGCCGTCTTCATGCGATCGACGGCCAACCTCGAGGCCCACAACTTATATTTGAAAGGGATACACTACCTCCGGACGTATGCCAGCAGAGGAATTGACGCCGCGATCGAGTGTTTCCAGCTGGCGGTCGAACAAGACCCCGGATATGCGGCCGCCTACTATGGCCTCTCGGATGCCTATGTTC
>CAYOZW010000389.1:0-916 GCA_964408495.1 uncultured Eubacteriales bacterium | reverse complement strand
GGAGACCTGCCGCCCAGCGAAGCCTGCCGGAAGGCCAAAGCCCATGCCAAGAAAGCCCTGGAGCTCGACCCAACCCTCGGAGATGCCCACGGCACCCTCAGCTATGTTCACACGATCCATGACTGGAACTGGCAGGCGGCCGAACGGGAATCGTTGGAAGCGTTGCGGCTCAGCCCGAGCTCCGCGATGTGCCATTTGACCCGTTCGTGGTACCTGTCTAACACAGAGCGTCATGAAGAAGCGGTCGCCGAGGCCTTCGAAGCCCAAAGATTGGACCCGGTTTCGAGTTTTGTCAACACCTTTCCCGGAGTCGCCTTGATCATGCAAAGGCAATTTGCCCGGGCGATCGAGGAACTTGAGACCGCCAAGAAAATGAACCCGGATTTCTACCTGATCCGTTCGTTCCTGGGGATGGCTTACTATACGAATGGGGATTATGAAGAGGCCGTGAAGGAGCATCAAAAAGCGACCGAGATCTCGGGCGGCGCCGCCTGGATGGCGATGAACCTGGAACTGGCCCTGTCGCAGATGGGGAGAAGAGAAGAAGCCGACAGGCTGTTCGAGGAGCTAAAGCTCCGGGTGGAAAAAGAGTACCTGCCCCCGGTGGGCTTCTTCTTGATCCATCTCGAGCGCGGCAACCTGAAAGAGGCCTTCCGCTGGCTGGAGAAAGCAGGGCAGATGCACGATACCTACCTCAGTTGGCTCAGGATCTCTCCCAAGGAACTCGTCCGCGCCCCCGCCGAGCCGAGGTTCAAAGCGATGATGAAAAAAGCCGCCATCAAAACCTTGATCAACCGGATCATTTCCCGATATCGGATTGTCGAATAACCTTTTTAAGGGGGGAGCTCTGAGCTGGCGCTTTACATGCCCCCTGATTTGGCTCAAAATGGAGGGAGAGGGAAAAACAGATGAAAAA
>CAYOZW010000388.1:0-2703 GCA_964408495.1 uncultured Eubacteriales bacterium | reverse complement strand
CTCGTCGCCGGGATACAGCACCGTGCTGCGGTCGATGCGGTTGAGTTGGAGAAAGTCATCGAGCGTCCCGGGGCCGTCGTCGCTAATCCGTTTATAGATGCCGAAGATCGTACCGATTGGGACATTGAAATCTATATTCGAAGACCCGTCCAGGGGATCGTAGACCAGGACATACTTGCCCGTAGGGTATTTATCCGAGATGGGCATAAAATTCTCGTTCTCTTCCGAGGCCATGGCCGCCAGCCGGCCGGTGTGGTCGTTGAGGCGGAAGATGGTCAGGTCGGCGAAGCGGTCGAGCTTCATGACCTTCTCCCCCTGAATGTTGATGTCCTCGGTGCGCCCCAGGATCTCGGCCAGGCCGGCCCGGGTCGTTTTGCTGGCGATGACCTTGCCGGCCAGGGCGATATCATAGAGCAGGTTGGTCAGGGCGCCGGTGGCCTCGGGATGGATGCGCTGCTCATCCAGGATATGGCGCTCGATGGTGATGATGGCCGTTGGATCGTTGGGAGACTTCGGCATAGGACCTCCTTTAGCTCGCTGGGTTCATCAGGGAATATAATCAAGGGCAGGGGCGAAGTCAACCTTTGTGGAGACTCGAAATCGCGGAGCCGCCTGTTGTCCCCCGAAGGTTATGTGTATAATAAGAGAATTCCAAGGAGGGAACACGATGGATATACAAACCGTCAAGATCGAGAAGCCAGAAAACATGAATTTTATCCTTGGGCAATCTCATTTCATCAAGACCGTCGAGGACATCCACGAGGCTATCGTCAACACCGCGCCGCAGATGAAGTTCGGCATCGCCTTCTGTGAATCCTCCGGCCCGGCGCTCGTCCGCTACTCGGGGAACAACGACTCGCTCATCGAATTGGCCAAGAAGAACGCCCTGAACATCGCCGCCGGGCACAGCTTCATTATCTTCATAGAGAACGGATATCCGGTCAATATCCTCAACACCATCAAGAACGTCCCCGAAGTTTGCCGGGTCTTTTGCGCAACGGCCAACCCGGTCGAGGTGATCGTGGCCGAGACCGAATCCGGACGCGGGATCATGGGCGTCATCGACGGAGCGAAAACGAAAGGGGTTGAGAGCGAGACCGACATCCAGTGGAGGAAGGATTTTCTCCGGAAGATCGGCTATAAATTTTGAAGGAATCAAGGACCTTCGCTTTTCCATCTATGTGTTAAGTATAATAGACAACTTGGGAATGTCAGCGCTCCCGTTCAGGTTTTTAACGCCGTTCCCTCAATGCTCTTCTCGGCGGCTGCGGAACTCGCAAAGGCAGCCTTCTCTATAATCAATGATCTATGCTTGCGCAAATTTGGCATCTCCGCTCATAATTGGCGTGCTCAGACATCCTCGCCGCCCGAAACCCGGGGTACCCTCGAAGAGCATTTCGGGAAGGCTAAACCTTCGAGGTCGCTTCTCCATCCCCAAGTTGTCTATTAAAGAAGGAATATTCATATTCCGGCCGGGGGCGATTTGTCTCGGCGGGTAGGAGTTGGTAAAATCGGGCCCGAAGAAGGAGGCTTTCATGGGCAAGGGATTCTGGGCGATTCTTGTCCTCGCCGTTGCGGCGATGATTTTTTGTCAGGGTGAAGGCAGTGTTGCGGCCAGCGAAGGAACAGCGACGAGGCCGGCCGAGGCCGGGCAGGGGATGGTCAGCTCCGCACATCCTTTGGCCACCAGGGCCGGGCTCGATATCCTCAAGGCCGGCGGGACAGCCTTTGATGCCGCCGTGGCGGTCGCGGCCGTTCTGAACGTCGTCGAACCGATGATGTCGGGGGCGGGAGGATACGGAACGATCCTGGTCTATGACGCCAAGGGACGCCGCGTGCGGTTCCTGAACTGCAGCGGCCGGATCCCGGCGGCCGTTGACTCCGATGTCTTCCGGGCTCCGACGCCCGGCTACGAGGAGAACCGTCGCGGACCCAAGGCCGTCTCGACGCCGGGGAACGTCCACGCCTGGGAGTCGATGGCCAAAGAGTACGGCCGCTTGGAATGGGCACGGCTCTTTGATTCCGCAATCCGGCTGGCCGGCGAGGGATTCCCGGTCAGCGAGGGGCTGGCGCGGGCCATCGGCGCAGCCTTCGATTCCTTCCCGGAAAGGACGAAGGGATTCTACGGGAAAGACGGCTCGCCTCTTCAGGCAGGGGATAGGCTCGTTCAAAAAGACCTCGCTTCTACGCTCAGGGCGATCGCCGAACATGGCGCCCGGGCGTTCTATCAAGGTCAAATCGCCGCTGCCATCGACCGGGAGATGCAGAGGTCGGGAGGGTTCTTATCCAAAGCAGACCTGGCCGCCAACAAGGCCGAATGGTGGGAACCCATCCACATCGATTACAGGGGATATGAGGTCTACACCGCCTCCCCGCCGTCGACGGCTTTTCCCTCTTTGATCAGGCTCGGCTTGATGAGCCGGTTCGACGTGAACTCGCTGAGTCACAACAGCGCCGCCTTTCTCCATTTGTTCGCCGAAGTGACGAAGCATGCCTTCTGGTGCCGCCTGGCTTATGCCGGCGATCCCGAGATCAGCCCGCCGCCCCTGGAGAAACTGCTCGCCGAGAAGTACTGGAAGGAACAAGCCGGGAAAATCGACCTGAAGAAGGCCAGCCCTTTCGTTCCCCCGAAACTGCCGCCGAATGAGGCCTCCCACACCACGCATTTCGTTGTCGCCGACCAGTGGGGAAACCTGGTCAGCG
>CAYOZW010000387.1:0-2720 GCA_964408495.1 uncultured Eubacteriales bacterium | reverse complement strand
CCTTGGAGAAGCTGAACATCACCTTTGACTATGAGATTTGCATATTGGTCAGGATAGATCCGGAAAGTCTTATCCAGCTCCTTCAGCGCCAGATCATACCTCCCCTGGCAAAGATAATTATTGGCCAGGCGCCGAAGGATTACGGCATTGTCACCAACAAAGGTGAGATAGTCCTCAAGGACGGCCCGGGCCTTATCGTATAATCCCTTAGCTTCATAGGCTTCAGCGGCCATCATATAGGGAAAATGGGCTTCCACCTTGTTCCTGATATTCGTTTCATATAATTCCAGGGCTTTATCCCACTGTTCTAAGCCCGAATATAAGACCCCAAAATTTCGGGCCGCGTTCAGATCATTCGGGTCAAGACGCAAGCGCTGGCTAAAAGCTTCGATTGCTTTATCGTATGTTCTCTCGCTCCGCCGATAGTACATCGATTGGACAAACAATCGTTCTTTCTCCGGCAATCGATCGCTCAATTCCATAGCTCTTTGATAATTTTCACTTGCCTGAGATGGATAGCCCGAATTATCATATGTCGCCGCCAACAGCATATAAGCAAGGGCAAATTTCGGGTCGATTTTGACCGCCTGTTCAAAGGCTTCCACAGCTTTGGAGAATTCGGCCTGGTAGTTCAGCCGATAGCCTTCATTACACAACTTATAGGCCTCGGCCGATGACGTCGTCATTTCTCCCACGCTCTTATCCACATCTCCGGCGATCTGGCTGGCCGATAAATTCAAGCCGGTTTTGATTTTTCTGGTCAACTCATCGATCATGCCGAAGAAGCTTCCCTCTCCGATGCCATCGGCCGAGTAGTTGCCGGCGATCTCCCCCAGATCCCTTGTTTCCTGGAGCGTCGCCTGGATGCGGAAGGCATCCCCGGACTTGGTGATGATGCCCCTTAGAAGATGAGTCGCCCCGCCTCTAGCTGCAATCTCCTTCAGGTCCTCTGTAGTAAAATCATCCTTTTCGAGGGCATTGAGCCTGCTCAAAAGGCTGTAAATTTGATCATCGGGCAATACACGGATATATTTGGATTGCGAGAGGTCGGAGGTCAGCATCCGGGACAGGCCGTCGCGCCAGACATCAAGGTTGTTGTCTCCTGTGCTGTTCTTGAAATACAGGATGGCGAGGGTCGGCTTTCCGGTCGGCCGATACCGATGACGGCAATAGCGAATAATATGGAGAGGGGGACAAAGAGCTTCTTCCGGCTGACGGTCAAAGTGATCGGTCTGGACGTGACGGTCTTTCTCTTGGGGACCGGACGCTCTGCGGTCGGGATACCTTTTTCGATCTTCTCGAGGCTGGCCTTCAGCTCAGCGGCGCTCTGATACCGTCTCTCCTTGTCCTTCTCCAGGCATTTGAGGATCAGGCGGTTGAGGTCTTGCGGAATCTGAGCGTTCAGGGACTTGGGTTCCTTCGGGATCTCGCTCTTCTGTTTCACCCCGATGGTGAAGGGCGTATCCCCTTCAAAAGGCACCTGCCCGGTCAGCATCTCATAGAGGATGATGCCCAGCGAATAGATATCCGAACGCTGATCGACCTCTTTTCCTTCCACTTGCTCGGGTGACATATATTCCGGGGTGCCGATCATGACTCCCGCACCGGTGATTCCTTTGACCGAGATAGACCGTGCGATCCCAAAATCCATGATCTTGGCATTTCCCTCTTTGTCGATCATGATGTTGCCCGGCTTCAAATCCCGGTGGACAACTCCCACCCGGTGAGCTTCGGCCAGCCCGTCGCAGACCTGCTTGGCAATGAGAATGGCCGTTCCCACGACCAGTTGCCGTGCTCTTCGGATAAAGCTCTTGAGGTCCTCCCCGGACACGTACTCCATGGTGATGAAATAGCTGCCGGCTTCCCGACCCAGGTCATACATCCGGCAGATGTTCTTGTGGGAGATATCCCGGGCGATCTTGAGTTCGTTCCGGAAGCGATCGATCGTGTTCTTATCGGCCGACACTTCGGCCCTGATGAGCTTCAGGGCCATCTTGGCCTGGACTTCCTGGTCAAAGACCTTATAAACCTTGCCCATCCCTCCCTTGCCCAGTTCTTCGATAATCTGGTAGCGTCCGGCAAAGGTGGATCCCGTGGTCAGCTCGTGGATAGGCATTTGAATAGTTTCTGTAATATCTGGACGACTGTCCTTTAATGTTGGGAGCTGAGTCCCGCAATCTCCACAGAACTGGTTGGTTCCCGGATTCTCGGCTTGACACTTAGGGCAATTGACGGTCACTGCATATCCCTTCTATCAGCGTAGCTAAAGGGTATCAAGGCATGGAAAGATTAGTCAACTGAAAATAGGAAGGCGGATAAGCCAAACCGGTGCCAAAATAGCGCCAAGCTGACGGACAAATGCAGATTAATGAACTGAATAACGACCGATTGATCGGCAGGACTTGACAGGACCGCATATCGGACGTATCTCATAATTAGAGGAAATCATTGAAACGTCAGCTTGTGGGCGTGTGCTTAATATCTTTAGCCCTGTGTGCCTGCAGCAGGGTCATTGTTTCCAAGCATCCCGACTACAATTTCCCCCCCACGGACCCGAGTTCGATACTCGTCAATGACCGGATAGCCCCGACCTACCCATTCGTCATTATTGGCCGAATCAGCCTCGACATGACCTGGACGGTGAACCCCCGCAAGGACGAGAAGAAGATTCAGAGGATGGCCGCCCAGGCCGGTGCAGACGGCATCATCATTTCCGGCCT
>CAYOZW010000386.1:0-2722 GCA_964408495.1 uncultured Eubacteriales bacterium | reverse complement strand
GATTGCGGGACACAGCTTCTCCCCACCGAAGGAGTTCATCCCCCGGTCACAGAAACGCTCCGAATTCCTGTCCATGAACTTCCAACCGGTTCCACTTTTGCGGGGCGTTACCAGATCATCGAAGGACTCGGCGAAGGCGGTATGGGCTTCGTCTATAAAGTTTTCGATACCGATATCCAGGAAAAGATCGCCCTCAAGCTCCTGCGGCCGGAGATCGCCCTGGATAAAGAAACGGTCGGGCGTTTTTCAAACGAGCTAAAGCTGGCCCGGAAGATCAGCCACCGGAACGTCTGCCGGATGTTCGACCTGGGCAAAGCCGAGGGCACGACCTTTATCACCATGGAATTCGTGCCGGGCGAGGACCTGAAGAAGTTCATCCGAAAGGCCGGACAGCTCGGTGCCGGCCGGGCCATATCCATCGCCAAACAGGTCTGTGAAGGACTGGCCGAAGCCCATCATCTGGGGGTCATCCACAGGGACCTAAAGCCCCAGAACATCATGGTGGACGAAGAAGGAAACGCCCGAATCATGGACTTCGGGATCGCCCGGTCCCTCCGGGGCAAGGGGATCACGGGCGCAGGGGTGATGATAGGCACCCCCGAGTACATGTCGCCGGAACAAGTCGAAGGGAAAGAGACCGACCAGCGAGCCGACATCTATTCCCTGGGCATCGTCCTTTATGAACTGCTGACGGGACGTGTCCCCTTTGCAGGCGACACGCCGTTCAGCGTCGCTGTCAAACACAAAACCGAAATCCCGCGCGACCCCCGCGAGCTGAATGCCCAGATCTCCTCCGACCTCGGCCGGCTGGTCCTCAAGTGCCTGGAAAAGGACAAGGCAAAGCGCTACCAGAGCGTAGAGGAACTCCACGGTGACCTGGAGAAAATCGAGCAGAGCCTGCCGACGAACGAGCGCGTCGTCGCGAAGCACAAGCCTTTCACTTCACGCCAGATAACTGTCCAGTTCGATCTGAAGAGGCTCTTTAAACCTCTTCTGGCCGTTCTAGCCGTCGCCGCCGTTGCGGTGGTCATTTGGAAATCGGTGCCGAGGAAGACTTCCGCTCCTGTTCCCACCGATAAACCCTCCATTGCCGTCCTCTACTTTAAAAACAATACCGGTGACTCAAGATTTGACGTCTGGAGCACGGCTCTCTCCGACTCGATCATCACCGACCTCTCGCAATCGAAGTATGTCCGGGTCCTGAGCACGGACCAGCTTCTAAGTATCTTGAGGAGGCTGGACCTCCTCGAGGCCAGAAGCTACGCTTCGGAGGACCTGAGGAAAGTGGCCGATCTGGGCAGCGTGAAGCACATCCTCCTGGGGAGCATGTCGAAAGCCGGCGAGGCTTTCCGGATCGACTTCACGCTCCAGGCCATCCAAAAGGGGGAAGCCGTAGCTTCAGGCAGGGTTGAGGGCGCTGGAGAAGACAGTATTTTTTCCATGGTGGATGAGCTGACGAGAAAGGTGAAAGGGAACCTCCATCTGTCAAGGGAACAGCTCGCTTCCGATACTGACACCGGGATCGCCTGGGCTACGACGAACTCTCCCCAGGCGTATGCCTATCTCAGTCAGGCTTACCGATATAACTACTTGGGAGAATTCCGGAAGAGCACCGAGCTCCTGGAGCAGGCGATCGCCCTAGATCCGAAATTCGCCACCGCCCACATGCTTCTGGGCATCGTCTACTCGCATCTGGGATACGTCCTGAAATGCCAAGAACACTCTCGCCGAGCCTTTGAGCTCAGCGAACGTTTGCCGGACCGGGAACGTTATTTCATCGAGTCGATGCATTACTCGGAATCAGAAAGGACTTATGCAAAAGCGATCGCGGCCTTCGAGAAGCGCCTCGAGATCGAACCGAACGAGGTCAATGCCGCCAGAAACCTGGCTGATCTGTATATCAATCTCGAGCAATGGGATAAGGTCCTGGAATGGAACCAGGTCAACATCAAGGCTGGCGTCGAGGCCAGTTTCCCATATTTTAATGACGCCGTCGCGTACTCGGCGAAAGGTCTTTATGACAAAGCCAGGGAAGTCCTCGAAGAGTATAGGAGAAGTCACTCCGACCTGAGCTATGTTCGTCAAGGATTAGCTTATCTGTTCCTTTCGCAGGGCCAGATCGAGCTGGCTATACAGGAGGCTGACAAGGCCTTCACCCTGGCCCCTTCCGCTGGCGCGAATTTCGTTGTGAAGGGCGATATCCTTTCCCTGGCCGGGGATCCTCCCGGGTCGGAAAAAGAGTATCTGCGGCTCCTGGAATCGACCGAAACCTCCGACCAGCTTTTTGCGCGGACCAGCCTGGGGCTGCTGTATCTCGGTCAGGGCCAGTTTGGGAAGTCGCTCGAAGAAACGAAAGGCGGGATACTGTTGTCCGCCGATTTCGCCGACAGAGCGATGGAATCATCCTCCCTGAGACGGGCGGCGTATATCCACCTCCGGACTGGGAAGCCGAAAGATGCCCTTCCGGAGCTGGTCAAGGCAAAAGACGCGGCTTTCGAGGCCGGCAGCATCACCGGACAAATCAGCTCTCTTTATCTGAAAGGGCTGGCCCTCATCGAGACAAATGCAACCGCCGAAGCCCAGATCGCCGCCGAGGAGATCAGAAAGCTCGTGGAAGGATGGATCAACGGGAAGCTTATGAGGTTCCATTACCTCCTGCTGGGAAATATCGAGCTCAAAAAGCGGAACTACTCCAAGGTCATCGAATATCTCGACAAGGCCG
>CAYOZW010000385.1:0-2741 GCA_964408495.1 uncultured Eubacteriales bacterium | reverse complement strand
GTTCGGCGGCTACGGAATCTTCCGCGACGAGTTCTATTACATCGCCTGCAGCAAGCGACTGGCCGCCGGTTACGTGGACCAGCCGCCGCTGGCGATGTTCCTTCTGGCCGCGAGCCGGGCCCTCTTCGGCGTTTCCCAGCTCGGACTCCGCGTGCTGCCCGCCCTCTCCCATGCCCTCACCATCGTCCTCGGCGGACTGATTGTCCGGCGACTCGGCGGGCGGCGGACGGCTGTCATCCTAGCCTGCCTGGCCATAGCCCTGGCCCCGATGATCATCGGCCACGCCAACATCTTCCAGATGAACGCCTTCGCCTACCTTTTCTGGTCCCTTTCGGCCTACCTCCTTGTTCTCATCGTGGACAGGAGCCGGCCGGCCCTCTGGGTTCTCCTCGGAGTCGTCATGGGCCTCGGCCTCCTCAACAAGATCGATTTCCTCTGGTTCGGGTTTGGGTTCGCCGCGGCGCTCCTGCTCACAGACATGAGGAAACACCTGGCGACGCCATGGCCGTACGTCGCCGCGGGGATCGCTCTTCTCATCTTCAGCCCGTATGTGGTCTGGAACATCACCCACGATTTCGCCCATTTGGAGTTCATCCGCAACGCCAGCGCTCAGAAATACGGGGGGCTGACGCGGATGGATTTTCTGGCGGGCCAGGCGATGAACCTGAATCCTATCAACATGCTGATCTGGGCGCCCGGACTTTTCTATCTGCTCTTTCATCGGCAAGGGAAGCGATACAGAGTCCTCGGGATCATCTACGCTGCGGCCTTTGCCGTCCTCCTCGCCAACCCTCACAGCAAGGCGGAATACCTCGGGCCGGCCTACCCGATGCTTTTCGCCGCCGGCGGGGTGGCCATTGAGCGTTGGGCCTCGCGCGGAAAGCGGGGGAGGGGCTGGGCGGTCGGCTCCCTCGCCGTGCTGAGCGCACTGACTTCGCTCATGATCATGCCCCTCGCTGTTTCCGTCCTGCCGGTCGAGACGTTTATCAAGTACCAGGCAGCCATCGGGATGGAGCCTACGACAGCCGAAGATATGGAGCTTTCCGAGTTGCCCCAGTTCTATGCTGACATGTACGGCTGGGAGGGGCTGGCGAAGGACGTTTCGGCGGTCTATCTGTCCCTCACGGAAGCCGAGAGGGCTGCGACTGTTATTCTTGCCCGGAACTACGGCGAGGCGGCGTCCCTGGAATATTTCGCGTCAAAATACCCTCTTCCGCGAGTGATCTGCACGCACAACAGTTACTGGATTTGGGGTTATCCGGAGGATCGCTTCGGGACCGTGATCGTTCTCAGGGGAACAGAGGAAGAGCACAGGGAAAGCTGCGACGAAGTCACCTTAGGTACCGTTCATACCTGCCGATACTGCATGCCCTACGAGAACAACATGCCTATTTTTATTTGCCGGGGCCGGCGCGTATCGTTCGCCGAGATCTGGAAATCCGAAAAGCATTTCATCTGAGTCCTAAAAATGGGGACGGTCCTATTTTCCGCTATCCCTAAAATGGATTTCAAGTCCTCAATCCATAGATTGAGATCGTTTTAGAATCCGCTTCGTCTTCTTGTTTGAAGCCCTCTCGTATTCTTCGCGCACGAGGGACAGCCCCGTTATGATGACCCCCGACGCAGGAGGAAAGATACGAAACGACAGGCGGCTCTTGACAGGCTCCATATTACACCTTATAGTGTGTATAGTAAGGTGTAAAAATGAGGACAAATATAGTGATTGATGAAGCGCTCATGGAAGAGGCCCGGACGCTCTCGGGGCTGAAGACAAAGCGGGACATTGTCAACAGAGCGCTCGAGGAGTTCGTCCGGAACTTGAAGAAAAAGGACCTCCGGGAGATCCGGGGAAAGGTGAAATTCGCCGCTGGGTATGATCACAAAAAATTGAGGTCCCGGTGATTCTGGTCGACACCTCGGTCCTGATTGATTTTCTTAAGGGCGAGGATAGCCCCGCCGCCCGAAAATTCGCCGAGATCATCGACCGGGAAATTCCTTTTGGACTCTGCCCGCTCGTTCTTATGGAAGTCCTCCAGGGCGCGGCGACCGAAGAGGATTTCAGACTGCTCAGGGAATATCTCCAATCTCAGGCTTTCTACGATCTCAGAGACGGGCGCGAATCCGTTGTCCGCGCCGCCAGGATATCGTTCGAGTTGCGCCGAAAGGGGATGGCCGTGGGAAGTCCCATCGATCTCCTGATCGCCCAGACAGCCATCGATAACGGCCTCTATCTTCTCCACAGCGATTCTGATTTCGACCGGATCAAACAGGTTTCGCAGCTCAAGGTTTGGGATTGAAGAAGATCCCGGAGCGCTCGACCCCTTTAGTAATGTAGAAATGGGGAAAGCATATCACCTTCCCGTTTTTCCTGAGCTGGGCATGAGCTGGTCCTCAAAAACTTGACAGAGGGTTGGAGAGCACTAGAGGTTCGGGGACGCGTACCGAAGTTCGAGAGAATTCGCAATATGGCCACAAATTTCACCATTTGCAGGGCGTCCGCATGCGGACATCCTCCTGTACAGGATCGGACAACCGGCGTCCGGATCTGAGACGGAGAGAAACCTCTCCCCTGGGAAATCGAACTGGCACGAAGGTTGCATATATAGCAGTGCTATATATAAAGCCGGAAGGAGCTTAGGATGATCTCAAAAGCGCTCACCGCGGCCTCGACGAAACCCCTCCTTCTTTCGATTCTCCAGGACGGAGAAAGCTACGGCTATCAGATCATCAAGAAGATGCGC
>CAYOZW010000384.1:0-2748 GCA_964408495.1 uncultured Eubacteriales bacterium | reverse complement strand
CGTAGGACGTCTCGTTGCCGAGCTGCCAGAGTCTGATCCGGAATGGTTCGCGATGGCCGTGGGCACGGCGTTCCGGCGATGACGGGTCGTTTGCGTACGAAACCCAATCCGCGGCTTCTCGGGTATCGCCCTTCCGGTTTTCGCCGTGCCGCGTCCTCCAATAGGCCTTCACTCCATCGCTCAGCAGATTGACACAGATCAAGGGCTCGGCACCGACACGCCGGCAGAAAGAGACGAGCTCGGCCGTCCCGACCCGATTGGATTCTTTACCGCCCCAGATGTAATTGTACATCGGGGGACGGAGGGCCGAAGCGCCGACGCCTTCGCGCCATTTGTAATAACGAATGAACGCCCCTCCCCAGCGAATGCAATCGGGGGCCAGGCCGCTGACCGTCTCGACGAGGTCGTTCCGCCAGTCATCGATATCATAGTCCCAGGACGCTTCGACGGATCCGTCCGTGTTGCCCAAAGGCTCCATGAACTGCATGTACAGATAAGGAGAAAGCGGGAATAGGGGACGGGGATCGACGACGATAGTTTCGACCGGGAGCCTGATCCGTTCTCGGCCAATGAAATCGTCCGGATGCGATGTTGCCGCTTCTGCCATCAGAGAGCCTGCCGCCGCAAACGAACAGTCCTTGAGAAATTTCCTTCGGCTGACCTTTCTCATCGTCGCCCTCCCCTGGAGGCCGATAGGCCTCCGCCAGGATTCAGTGATGCCACCGACCGTCTTCTAAGATTTTGCGCGGGGTTTGTCTTTTCGGTCGTTGACGATTTTTTCAAATTTGTCCCGGAGCCTGGTTTGAACGCTCGTCAGGGGGATCGTCCGGCCGTTGATGATCAGTTGTTCAACCCGAGAACTCAACTGGAGCGGAGATCCCCTCCAGATAACGATGTTGGCCGTTTTCCCCTTTTCCAGGGACCCGACCCGATCATCGATTCCAAGCAGTCTAGCGGGATAGATGGTCATTGCTTTGATCGCTTCCGTTTCGGAGAGGCCGTGGGCCGCCGAAATGCTCGCCGGCACGGGAAGGTTGCGGACGTTCCTGTTTCCAAGACCCCAGCCAAGCTGGTCAAAGGCAAAACCAAGGCCTTTTGAAGACAGGACGGAGGCGGCCCGATAGTTGAGGTCGAAGGGCTCCCAGCGCTCCGGGATGCGGGTCGTGCCCGCCCAAATGACGGAAATTTTCTCCTCCTTCAAACGATCGACGAACTTAAGGACATCCCCCGTCGCGTAAAGGATTCCCTTGAGGTTGAATTCCTTGATGAGAAGAAGGGCGTCCCGGATCATCACTTCGTTCGAGGTCATGAAGAGAGCCGGGATTTCCCCCTTGATGACGGGGATCAGGGCTTCGAGCTCGGGACTGGCCGTGAGATACCCCTCCCCCATCATCTGGTTTGCCGGCATCTCCTCTTTCGCTTCCTCCCCTTTCCGCTTGGACTGCTTCCGTTCCAGATAGCGCTTGGTCTGATTCAATTTATCCCGGATCAAAGCGATGACTCCGGGAAGCGTCACCGGGTATTTCCCCTGCTGCCTGGCGCTCAGGTTGAAGATCTGGCCGACATCCCTTTTGATGACCATATCCTCAGCCAGGTTGCCGACCAGGTTGAGGACGATCGCTTTCCCGTTGATAACGTTCCTGGTTCCAGCCGCGGTCATCACGGTTGTCACTCCGCCCAGCCTGGCGACCTCGATACAATCGTCCTCGGGATTGAGTGCGTCAAACGGATCCATATGGGGCGTGGATACGCCGATCTCGTTGGTATCATCCCCCGCGCCCGGGTAGCCGGTGATGCCCACTGCGGTCATCACTGCAATGAGCCCGGGATAGGCCGAAAGCCCCTGGGCATCAATCGTCTCCGCACCAACCGGTGCCGTCAGGCTCTGACCGATCGCCGAGATCTTGCCTTTTTCGATGAGCAGGCAGCCGCTTTCGATCGTCGGGCCGACAACGGGAACGATCCTGGCGTTCCGGATGAAAATCGTCTCGTCCGCCCGGGCCAGTCCAGCGATCAACAGGAATGCAGACAGGATGATGAGACTCCGGTTCCGCTTATTCATCGGCCCCTCCTCTGGCGGTGACGCTGTCTCGGTCATAATTGAAATAGACCTTTCCCTCAATGATTGTCAGCCGGCACTTGGTCGTGGAATCCAGCGGATGTTTATCAAAGACGGCCAGGTCCCCGTCTTTTCCGATATCGATCGTCCCGGCGCGGGCCTCCATTTCCAGGGATTTGGCCGGGTTCAAGGTGATCATTTTGAGGACTTCCTCCTCTCCAAGATCATTGTATTTCAAGACCTTAGCCGCGTTGCGAAAAAGGTAGCGGCCCTCGTCGGCGCTGTCCGAGTTGATGACGATGTTGACTCCGGCGTCGTGCATGATCTTGAACCCGAAGGGGCAGCCGTCATAAGCCTCCTCTTTAAAACCCCACCAGTCCACCCAGCCTCCGAATGTGACGCCGGCGCGGGCCATGATATCGGCGACCTTATAGCCGTCCACGCAATGGCTGATCTGCTTGAGGTCGATCCCGAACTCCCGGCAGAAATTGATGATCCAGACGATCTCGTCCGCCCGGTAAGCGTGACAGTCCGCCGTGAGCTTCTTTTCCAGGACCATTTTCAGGGTCTCCATGGCCAGATCTTTCTTCGGAACTATGATCCTTGTATTTCCTGCGGTTTTCTCCTTTTCATACCGGTCCCAGCGATCGATATATTCCTTCGCCTCGGTGAAGGCCTTGCGGATGCGG
>CAYOZW010000383.1:0-2781 GCA_964408495.1 uncultured Eubacteriales bacterium | reverse complement strand
TCACAGCGCATCCAGTATAAGGGTTGAGGCAGTAATCGTGGATCTTGGATTTGTTGAGGATGCTCTTGGCCTGAACCTCCCGGACGTGGATCATCAACATCTATTGTATCAGAAATCCACAGGAGGAAAGAAAGAACGGGACCTGTCATGCCGCGTCCCCGTCCGTCCTCGCTTAAGACCCGCCCACCCACCACCATCTGCTCCGGGCGGACGGAGACTGGCGGCATGCCACCCGTCCTTCTTTACAAACTTGATGAGAAAATGAAAGGAGGTTCAGACTTCATTCTCATAGCGGCCGGCATCGGCGGCGAGCTCAGCCAAGAGCCGGATGTTCTCGGGCGGTGTGCGCGGGGCGATCGAACAAGCGGTGCTCAGGATATACCTCCCTCCAGGCTTGCCGATTTCCAGCCTCGACCGGACGTCTTCTTCGATCGTTTTTCTGCTCCCTTTGAGCAGGACGTGGATGGGGTCGATATTGCCTTTGATAAAGGTTTCCCTCCCAATCCGCCGCTTGGCGTCGGCCAGGTCGACATCACCGAGGGGCGGAGGGTCGAGGCATTCAAGGCCAGAAAACCCGGCTTCGGCCATCATCTCCAGGCGGTCATGGACGGCCCCGCAAGTGTGGACATAGACCGGAATGCCGCGGCGGCGAATCGCCCGGGCGATCCGTCCTTCGTAGGGCATGACGAACTCCCGGTAAAAGCGCGGCGAGATGAATCCGGATCCGGCATAGGGAGAGGACAGCTTGACCGCATCCACACCGTGAGCCACAAATTCCTCGGCCAACCGGACGAGGCCTTCACTGTAGCGCTCCAAAACCGCTTTGGCCCGGTCCGGCTCTTCCAACAGACCAATCAAAGCCTGAGCCTGCCCGAACAGCCGGAGGTAATAGTCGAACGGGGAGGTCACCTCTCCATGGACGGAGAATTCCCGCCCCGCCTGCTCGACGACCCGGTCGATAGCCCGGAACGGATCCTCCGGCTCGATGTAAAAATCGAGACCTTGGGAAACGGGGACGAAATCGATCGCTTCGGGGATGCATTCAGGATCAAATTCAGCCAGGGACGGGACCGCGCGCTCAACAGACGGATAGTGCCTGGGCAGGTCGTCGGGTGGGAAAACCGTCCTGTCTCCGTTCTTCCAGACAACGGTCTCGGCCTCCCCTTCTCTTCTCAGGCCGACCATCCGCTTCTCCCAATCCATACGGTGTCCATGGAGACTGACCAGGATGCCGTCAAAAAGATAGACTTCCCTCAAGGCCAGAAGCCCGGAGGCAAACACTTCGTCCGAGTTCCAGAAGGCCGCCGGGGAAAATCCGGTCTGGAGGAGCATGTGCCCGACGCTCATCTGGCACATCACCGGAACCCGGTCGGGAAGCGTCCCGCTCATGGTGCGCCCCATCCGCACTTTCGAATTCATGGCCTTTCGAACATAAGCGCGCTTCCCGAAATTGTCAAGAAAAGGCTCACCCGAGCCCTCCGCCCATAAGGGGGAACAAATTCATCCATGGAATCACCCCAAAGGGTGATTGACCCCCCTTTTCCTCCCCTCCAAAATGGAAGCCGTCAACCGCAAAGCAGGCATTTCGGCTGGGCCGGGATGAATAAAAACGTAAGGCTTTAGGAAGACCGATGAAAGATAAAAAGATTTTAGTTGTCGATTTCGACGAGGAATCCCTTATTTCCCTGTCTAACCTCGTTTTCGAGGAGGGGTTCCAGGCCGTCACCGCCATGGACGGCCTCTCCGGCTATGAGAAGTACAAAGCCGAGGATTTCGACCTGGTCATAATCGAGCCGATGCTGCCCAAGCTGCACGGTTTTGAATTGATGAAGAGGATCAATCAAGATCCCACTCGAAAAACCCCGATCATCGTGGTCACGGGGATATACCGGGAGCCCTCCTGCAAGAAAGAGGCTCTTCGCGTTTACGGAGCCTCCGGGTTTTTTACCAAGCCGTGGAACAAGGATGATCTCCGCGCCAAGATGCTCCAGCTCCTGGTCAATGGGAAAGAAGAAGCCGTCGAAAGTCAGAAAGCCCCCGATCCCCCTCCCGCAGAAAGGCCATCCATCCCGGCGGCTGACGACTGGGGCGTTCTGAAAACAGAGACGGCCCCTCGGGAACCGAAAGCCGCCAAGGGCCTCGTGGATCTCGAGAAAGAGCTTCAGGCCGCAGTCTCCGGGCTGACCGAAACAGGCCGGAAGAAAGAAACCGTCAAGGATAGTATCAAAGAAAAAAGGGAGGCCAAGTCCGCCATCGATGGGGATATCGAAGCCCTTCTTAAAGGAGCCATCGGAGGCCTTGGTCTTGAGGAAAAGAAGAAAAGAGTCGAAACATCCAGGCCGGAAGTCAAGCGGCCCCGCCCCCCGCTGACGCCCCAGGTCGAACCCGTGACCAAGCCTAGCCCGGCTATCGAACTCGAAACCGAAGCGGACAAAACCGAAAAGACAGAGAAGATCCCCATCGCCAGGGAAATCAAAGAGAGGATCCCTCCCCAGCCTAGGATTGTGAACAATATTCCGCCCGCTCCGGCCCGCCCCCCCATATCTGCGGAGAAGACTTCATACAGCATCGACCAAACGCTCATCGAGATCGACAAGATCCCCCTCGACATTGAGAAGGACTCCTCCGAGCCAAAAAAGACAGTTGTGGAAGAGGCCAAGACCGAACCCGAAGAAAAGAAGGTCTTCTTCGGTGAATATGCGGAGCCGGAAAAAAAGAAACCCCCGGTCGCTCTAATCGGGGGGCTGGCGGCCGCTTGCCTGATCATCGCCGGAACGACTT
>CAYOZW010000382.1:0-2786 GCA_964408495.1 uncultured Eubacteriales bacterium | reverse complement strand
CTTGGAGAGACTGAGTTATAGTGTCATTGCGAAGGAGCGCAGCGACTGAAGCCATCTCATAGTGCATTGAAAAAAACGGGGATTGCTTCGCTCTCAAGGGTCGCTCGCAAAGACAATTGGCTATTGTGACTAAGCCTCGGACGGGAGAGGGGGGAGGAGGAATGCGATCATGGAAAAAATGGAACGCTTGACGGTTTTATCGATTGTTTTGGTTTTTGCGTTGGCCGGTTGTCAGTCCGGGAAAAAAGCAGACGTCGGCAGGGACTATAACGGTCTTTATCGAGGCCCCTATTTGAACCGGGTGGCTTTCCCGATCGGAGGGATCGGGGCGGGCATGTTCTGTCTGGAGGGGACGGGAGCCATCTCTCATGTTTCTGTCCGGGGCACTCTTCAATTTTTTAATGAACCCTGCACCTTCGCCGCACTTTGCGTGAAAGGCGAAGAGAATGTGGCCAGAGTTCTCGAGGGGCCCGTCCCCGGCTGGAAGATTTTCGGGGCCGCGCGAACGGGTAACGGCGCCTCGGGGATGAGCTACGGGCTGCCGAGGTTCCAGGAGGCCTCCTTTCTGGCGCGCTTCCCCTTCGGCACGATCACCCTGGCGGACTCCCATGTCCCGTTGGAAGTGACTCTGACCGGCTGGAGCCCATTTATCCCGGGCGACGCCGATAACTCCAGCCTTCCCGTCGGCGGCCTGGAATACTCCTTCAGCAATCCTACGAGCGCGGCCGTCGAAGCGGTCTTTTCCTTCAACACCAAAAACTTCATGGCTACCGGACAGGAAAACAACGGTGTCCGGGCGACCAAGAACGGCTTTGTCCTCTTCCAGGAGGGAACGGACGAGAAACCGGAGGACCGGGGCGCCCTGGCCGTCTTTGTCGATGATGACAGCGCCGTCGTCGACCACTGCTGGTTTAGAGGGGACTGGTGGGACGCCGTGACCCTGACCTGGAAGAACATCCAGGAGGCCAAGCTCATGGCCAATCCTCCCCAGGAAGGACCGGCCCCCGGCGCATCCCTTTTCGTCCCCCTCAACATTGCCCCCGGGGAAAAGAAGACCGTCCGGGTCATGGTTGCCTGGTATGTTCCCGTCACTAACCTCCGCTACGGCAGGGATCCCGAAGGCGCTTCGAAAACTGAAGATGCGGCCTGCTGTTCTCCCTATCACGTGCCCTGGTACGCCGGGAAGTACATGGATATCGATGAAGTCGCGGACTACTGGCGGCTCAAATACGACCTTTTGCGCGAGAAATCCGCCATGTTCAGGGACGCTTTTTATGACACGACACTTCCCGACGAAGTCGTCGAGGCGGTCGCGGCGAACCTGACCATCCTCAAGTCACCGACCGTCCTCAGACAGACGGACGGCCGCCTCTGGTGTTTCGAAGGTTGCTCGGACGACAGGGGATGCTGCTCTGGTTCGTGCACGCACGTCTGGAACTATGCGCAGGCGATCCCGCACCTTTTTCCGGACTTGGAAAGAAGCCTCCGTCGGACCGAGTTCAACGATAGCCAGGACGAGCGCGGCCACCAAACCTTCCGGTCGGCTCTTCCAATCCGTCCCGTGACCCACGATTTCCATGCCGCCTCGGACGGACAGCTCGGGGGGATCATGAAGGTCTACCGCGAGTGGCGCATATCCGGGGACAGCGAGTGGCTGAAGAACCTCTGGCCCAACGTCAAGGTCAGCCTGGATTACTGCATCCGGACCTGGGATCCCCGGGGAAGGGGAGTCCTCGAAGAGCCCCATCACAACACCTACGACATCGAGTATTGGGGGCCGGACGGCCACTGCAGCAGCTTCTATCTGGGGGCTTTGAAGGCGGCTATCGAAATGGGAGAGGTCCTCGGCGAGGACGTGTCCTCTTACCGTGGGCTTCTCGAAAAAGGCATCCAGTACCTGGAGAGCGACCTCTATAATGGAGAATATTTCATCCAGAAGATCCAAACGGAAGGTCTGGACGCCAAATTCGAGCCCCTCGACTATTCCTCCAACGGTCCCGGGTACAACGAGGTGGTCGGCATCCTCAACCGGGAGGGCCCCAAATACCAATACGGGACCGGGTGTCTTTCCGACGGAGTCCTCGGCTTCTGGATGGCCCGAGTGTGCGGGATGGGGGAGATCGTCAACTCCGCCGGAGTCCAGAGCCATCTCCGGGCCGTCCACAAATACAATCTTAAGCGTGACCTGAGCGAGTTTGCCAATCCCCAGCGCCCCTCTTTCGCGGCCGGGAAAGAAGGAGGTCTGCTTCTCTGCACCTGGCCGAGGGGCGGCGAACTCTCTCTCCCGTTTGTTTACAGCAACGAGGTTTGGACGGGCATCGAATACCAGGTCGCATCCCACTTGATGCTGGAAGGGATGGTCGATGAGGGGTTGGAAATCGTCCGGGTCTGCCGCGACCGCTATGACGGGGCTGTCCGCAACCCGTTCAATGAATACGAGTGCGGCCACTGGTACGCCCGGGCGCTGAGCAGCTACGGACTTCTCCAGGGGATGACGGGAGTCCGGTATGACGCTGTCTCCAAAACTCTTCACATCGACTCCCAAGTGGGCGGCGATTTCAGGTCCTTCCTGTCGACGGCCTCGGGATTCGGGACGGTCGGCTTGAAGGCCGGCAAGCCGTTCGTGGAGATGAAAGAAGGGACTCTCGATGTCGAACACGTCTTTGTTTCCGGGGTTGAAAAAGAGCTTTAGGGATTGGACTTTTTTGTTGGCGCTTCCGGCCTGAGAGGATTCCATTATACGAAGTTCCTCGCCCTCCAGGGTCCGAAATTGCGCTTGCCTTGCT
>CAYOZW010000381.1:0-2791 GCA_964408495.1 uncultured Eubacteriales bacterium | reverse complement strand
CGAACGGGCTGACGAATTACCAGCTGCAACAAAGGCGAGGGGTACGGACTTCTCAGCATACATCCCGAGCCCAGGGAAAAAGAAAGAAAAGAAAGAATAGGAGTGAGGTTGCTGGTTTGCGGAGCAAAGCAGCGGGGATGCCAAGGGGGATGGCCCCCTTGGTCGCAGGACGCAGTCCGAGAAGGGGAGGCACCGAGCGAAGCGAGGGTTGGAAGGGGGAAGGCGAAGCGGATTCCCCCTCCAAAAAATCGCTGCGGGGAAATTCGCGGGCCTTCGAGCCCATATCCCGAGCCTATTCGTACCGGAGGGAGACGATGGGATCAAGCCGAGCCGCTCGGCGAGCCGGAAAGATCCCGAAGAACAAGCCCACCGATACCGCCACCAGGAATCCCAGTATCACCGACCAGGGCGTGACCGAAGCCGGCAGGGGAGTGGCCGCTTTGACCAGCGCGGAGATCAAGTAGCCGATGATGATGCCCAAAATACCGCCTGTCCCGGTAAGAAACACCGCCTCGAAAAGGAACTGCTTGAGGATGTCTGCCGAGCGCGCGCCGATGGCCTTGCGGATCCCGATCTCCCGAGTCCTCTCCTTCACCGAGACTAGCATAATATTCATGACCCCGATGCCGCCGACGAGCAGGCCGATTGAAGAGACGACGATCATTACCAGGTAGGCAGCACCAGTGATCTGATTATAGAGAGCGACGATGCTGTCCTGGGTAAAAATGGCAAAGTCGTTGGGCTTATCGAATCCAACTTTGCGCCGTTTGCGGAGGATATTGGTGATATCCTCGATGGTCTCGGTAATGGTCCCGTGATCTCTGGGTGTGGTAATTATCTCGAGGCTCTCCATGTCGTAAGGGAACTGTTTCATCAGCGTTGTGAGGGGGATGCCCACGAAATTGTCCCGGCTCTGACCGAACATGCTCCCTCTCTTTTGGAGAACGCCGACGACCAGGAATTGCCCCGGCCCGATGCGGATCTCTTTTCCCAGCGGGTCAGCGTGAGGAAACAGGGTCTCGGCCGTTTCCGCTCCCAGCACACAGACTTTGCTGCTGTGCTGGACGTCGGAAGCGGTCAGGAAGCGTCCTCTTTGGGGCAAGTATACGGACATAACCCGGGGATACTCTTCGTTCATGCCGATTATAAAAGCATCTTCACTCCGGATGTTCTGGTACTTCACGGGGATTGTCTCGAAGAGGTTGACGCTCAGGCTGACGGCGACGGCCTTGACCAGATCGCTTTCCTGTTTCAGCGCGAGGGCGTCATCGAAGGTCAGGTTCTTTCTCTGCCTCTCTTCTTCGCTTCGCTCGCCGACCTGGATCCCCGGTTCGAACTTGGTGACGACGATAATGTCAGACCCGACGGCCTCGAGATCCTGAAGAAAAGAACGGTTGAGACCCTGGATGATGGAAACCATGCCGATCACGGTCATAACCCCGATGACGATGCCCAGGGCGGTCAGGAATGAGCGCATCTTGTGGCTCTTCAGGGAATCGACCGCCATCCGGATGGTCTCACCCAGGATGCCAGTTTTCATTGCTCGGACCTCAGGGCGTCGGTGGGATTGAGCTTGGCCGCCTTATTGGCCGGGTAAATGCCAAAGAACAGGCCGATGGAGGTCGACATGAGGATGGCTAGGACGATGGAAGCGGGTTCGACCGTCGACGGCAGGGAGGTGGTGGCCGAGACAATCTTCGCCAGGGAGAGGCCGAGGATGATGCCGATCAGCCCTCCCGTACCGGAGAGCACAGCCGACTCGATCAAGAATTGGAAGAGAATATCCTGACGCCGCGCCCCCACGGCCATCCGGATGCCGATCTCTTTGGTCCTTTCTGTGACCGAGACGAGCATGATGTTCATGACGACGATCCCTCCCACCAAAAGAGCTATCGAGGAGATGGCGATCATAGCGAAATAGATGCTCGAGGTGGCGTTCTTGTAGAACTGGATGAACGTTTCTGATGTCTGGAAGGAGAAATCGTCGGGATCGTTGAAGGAGCGGTGCCGGGACGAGCGCAGGAGGGTCCTGACCTCCTCCTGGGCGGCCCTCATTTGCTCCTGGGAAGAAGTATGGATATTGATGTCGATGCTGCGGCGGGAGCCATAGGTCTTCATGAAGGTCGTGATCGGTATGCGGACGTAATTATCCTGGCTGAAGCCCAAAAGCTTGCCTTTCTTCTTGCCCAATCCGATGACCAGGAAATTGTCCGGGCCGACCTTGATCCACTGGCCCAGGGGATCCGTGTACGGAAAGAGCTTCTCCTTTATTTCGAAACCGACGACGCAGGCCAGACGGGAGTGGGTCTCATCCTCCCGGCGAAGCTGCCGGCCGGCCTCGAGCTCCAGGACCGAGCCGATGTTGTGGTCGAGATGGGTGACTCCGCGGATTTCCACGTTTTCGAGCGAATGGCTGCCCGACTTGACCGTCCGGGTTGTGCTCGTGCTGGCTCCGACCATCTCGCAGCTGCGGCATTCCCGGCGCAGCAACTCCATTTCCGCGATGGTAAGGTCTTTCCGCTTCATCTGTTCCTTTAAGTCCTTCAGCGACATCCCGATGAGCGAGAACTTGGTGACGGAGAAGTCGTTGGCCCCGAAGAAGGACATCTTGGTGTAGACGTAATTGTTGAGCCCCTGAATCACCGAGATGACGGCGATGATGGTAAGCACTCCGATAATGATGCCGAGCAAGGTCAGGAACGTCCGCATTTTATTGGACCAGAGCGACCCCAGGGACATGGAGAACGATTCGCCGATGTTGAGCCGGGCCATGGTGTCCTATTTCTTGCCT
>CAYOZW010000380.1:0-2802 GCA_964408495.1 uncultured Eubacteriales bacterium | reverse complement strand
TGAGAAGTCCGTACCCCTCGCCTTTGTTGCAGCTGGTAATTCGTCAGCCCGTTCGGTTCCCCAGCGAGGAACCTGTTATTGCGAGTGAAGCGAAGCAATCCCCTAGGATCGCGACCTCTCTATTTCAAGGTATAGGCGTAGCCGAGAGTCATAACCACGGCGCCGGTATGGTTCTTGCCGTAGGATTCGACATCGACCTGGATATTGGTCAGCCCCAAGGAAAAGCGGACCCCAAGAATCAGCTCTCCCGGACCTGCCGGTATGGCCAGCCCGATTCCACCAACGATCCCGGCGCTCAGGTCGTTGATGTCTTCCTTGCTGTCGGTTTCGGCTTCAAAAGAAAAGGGCGGTAGCGGTTGATAGTCCGGCGGAATAAGCAACGGCGTACGGGAGTCATCGAGGTATATCATGCTCATGCCGCCGGTTATAGTCTTGGCCCGGACCAATAGGCCGACATAAGGTCCGGCATTGATGAAAAAACGCGGCCTTTCCCCCCAGGTCAGCTCGGCCAGAACCGGGACTTCCAGATAATCTAGAATGCTCTCATTGTTGAAGTCGGCATAAAGGATCACCCCTGGTGGAAGGGCCAGGCCGGGAATGTCGATGATGACAGGCTGCAGACCATCCCATTTTCCTCCCTGAGAGGCATAGTTGACCTCGGCACGGAGGGAAAAATTGGGCCGCAGCCTGAACTCGGCAAAGATGCCAAAAAACGGCCCCTTTCTTGAGGTATACCCGCGGCTGAATGCGTTATCTCCCTCCCCGCGGATGTTCGGGATGCTCAGGCCGCCATGCACCCCGACCTGAATTTGATCGGCGGGACTGGCTGCCGGGACGACGGTCGTAATCAGGAACAATAGGATCGGCAAACCTGCTAACATACCGAGTGCCCTCCGACTTGAAGGCCTGACCATGAGTTTCATATTCCTCCTCCTTCTCCTCTTCGCAGCTCAAGCGCCGGGAATCTACAGACTTTCTCCGGACCCGGCCAGCGCACGTGTCTTGCCGCCGGGCGGATGATCCATCCTGCGTTCGTGGGATTATATGGAAAACGCATTCTGATTGCCATGAATATGTCCAGAGAAGCTTTAGGGGCTGCCAAGGGAGGCCAGCTTCCGCCGCAGAAATTCCTCGGCCGCCCTGAGGACCTCTTCAAGGTCCGAACCTTTTTCGGCGACAAGCTCAACAAGCGAAGCACGGCCTCCCCCTCTGTTGGGGATCCGGCTGTTCACCAACGGAATCAACTCGCGCATGTCCAGCGGAAGCCCCTCCGAACAAGCGAAGAGAAGATGATTCCTTTCCTCACCCCTAAGGGCGAAAAGGACAGCCAGGTTGGCCCGCCTGACGATGCTGAGTGCCAAAAGCCTGGCTTCCTCGGGGGTCTTATCGGTCCAGGTGGCTCTAATCAGCGGGCCTGTCGCCCCCTTGACAGCTTCATTGGCCTGGTAGGCGGCTAAAGCTTCCCGCATCTCTCTCTGCTTCTTGCGAAGGCGCTTGACTTCCTGGATTGTTCTTTCGACGGCCTCCACGGCATCTGCCTCCCGGACCGAAAGTTTCTGGCTGATCTCCAGGACAGAACGGTTCTTCTGGGCATAATCCTGCCGGGCCCGCCGGCCGCAGAGAAATTCAAAGCGGAGATTGTTTCTGATCTTGTCCCAGCGGATGATCTTCACTAAACCGATCTCTCCAGTCCTCCGGCAATGAGTGCCGCCGCAGGCGGAAAAATCGAACCCGTCGATCTCGACGACGCGGATCGTGCCTTCTTTTTTGGGAGGGCGTCGAAACGGCACTTTGGCGACCGCCTCCGTTTCGACGAAGTATGTCTTTATCTCCCTGTCTCCGAAGACGATCTCGTTGGCCCTAGCCTCGATCTTCTCCAGGTCCTCGTCCGAAATCGCCCCGATCCCGATCTCCAGAGTCGCCTCTTGTTCTCCTAGATGAAAGGACCGCGTTTCTCCCCGCACGATCTCGACAAAACATTGGGAAAGGACATGCTGACCGGAATGTTGCTGCATGTGATCAAAACGACGGTCCCAGTCGATGGTCCCCCGGACTTCGCTCCCGCTCAACTCCCGGTCAAGAAGGTGGATGATCCTTTCCCCGTCCTCGATGACCTGGATAACTTCAGCCTCGTCCAGACTCCCCCTATCGGCGGGCTGGCCCCCGGACTCGGGATAGAAGCCGGTCTGATCAAGAACGGCAGCCGGTTTCCCCTGGCAAACGAACTGCTCAAGGACGCGTCCTGCGAATTCTCGCCGGTAGGCATCCTCGAAATAGAGTCTTCTCGTCACCACTGCTTTTCCCCGTCAGGACGCAAGATTGAGGACCCGCCCGGTGGTTTTGAAATGCTTCTTGGCCACTTTATCCAGGATCTGGGCGCCATGGAGCCTGACGAGTTTGGCTCCGGCTTCTTCGACCAAGGACGAGGCCCCCTTGGGCAGGTTGACCCCCATGTCTATGGAGAGAAAGTGAAGACGTTTCAGGAACTCCGCCCGGGCCAGAAGAGAGGCGGCGGCCACGGCCATGTCCTCTTCCGCTTTCGGCCTCTGGATGAGCTCAAGACGCTTCCCTTTTTTCATCAACGCATTCATGACAAACGCTTTATCACCGAATTGGTCGGTTATGGCCAAACGACAGGGGACTTTCTCGAGTATGTTTTCGATCGCCCGGGAATGCCCCCAGGCCAAGATCCGATTCAGGTTCCTGAGCTTTTCGTAAAGCTCATTGTAACGTTCCGGCCCGATGCTGACAACAGAATGCGTATAGCCCTTTTTGATCATCTCGGCCAGCTCCTGGGCCCGG
>CAYOZW010000379.1:2295-2827 GCA_964408495.1 uncultured Eubacteriales bacterium | reverse complement strand
CATCTTATCGGCAAGGACATCCTCCGCTTCCACGCCATCTTCTGGCCCGCTTTCCTGATGGCCGCCGGCTTCCCCCTGCCCCGGACAGTCTACGGCCATGGCTGGTGGCTCAAGGATGAGGCCAAGATGTCGAAATCCAGGGGCAACGTCCTCGACCCCCATGTCATCCTCAAGACTTTCGGGCCCGACCCGCTGCGTTACTTCTTGCTCCGCGAGATCCCGATCGGCGTAGACGGCAACTTCTCTCATGAGGGCTTCCTCCACCGCGTCAACTCAGACCTGGCTAACGACCTGGGCAACCTTGTCCATCGCACACTGACCATGATCCTGGGCTATCAGAAGGGCGTCGTCGAGCCAGGCGAAAAAGAAAACGAGGACGACCGAGCCATCCGCGAGAGTTTCGAGACGCTCAAGGGAAGGGTGGCGGAGCTGTTCGACGAATACGCCGTGAGCAAGGCGCTTGAGGAAATCTGGGCGTATATAAGCGCCGCCAACAAATACCTGGCCGACAATGAACCCTGGAAGCTTGCCC
>CAYOZW010000379.1:0-2285 GCA_964408495.1 uncultured Eubacteriales bacterium | reverse complement strand
AGGAAACGGTTGGCTCGGATCCTTTATCAGACTGCGGCGGCCATCCGGGGAACGAGCTATCTCGTCTATCCGGTGATGCCCGAGTCGGCCCAGAAGATTTGGAGCATGCTGGGTGAGACCAAGTCCATAGCCGAAGAGGGTTATGCCGATTGCCGTTTCGAAAATATGAAGACGGGTGTTATGATCCAGAGGCCGCGGCCCCTTTTCCCCAGGGTTGCGCTCAAGGACTTCCTCCAAGAGGAAGCTCCCGCGCCGGCCGCAGCAAAAAAGGAGGAGACAATGGATATTATCAGCTTCGACGAATTCAAAAGAATGGACCTTCGGGTGGGAGAGATCTTGAGCGCTGAGAGGGTCCCTGGAACGGACAAACTCCTCAAGATCGAGATCAATCTGGGGACCGAAAAAAGGACGATGGTCGCCGGAGTGGCCGATACCTATGCGCCGGAGGAGATGGTCGGGAAAAAGCTCATCGTCATCGTCAACCTGAAGCCGGCCGTGATCCGGGGGATCGAATCCCAGGCGATGCTCCTGGCCGCCGAGACGAGCGACGGCAAGGCCATCATCCCCTTCTTCGACCGCGACATTCCCGCCGGATCAAAGGTCAAGTAGGCTTTCCCCGCCAACTTGAAGGGCCTCCCCGCCCGATCTTGGAACTGGGGAGCAGAAGAGTTCTAGAGGAACCATGGGCTACACAGGTTCCGCGAGCAATCTCAGTTCCCCGTTCGGGCCGGGGGGAACCAGGACGACTTCTTCGCGACCGTAGTCGTCTCTTCCCGGTTTCCAGAAAACCAGCTTTCTTCTCACTTCATCGTCCACGGACAAGCCAATTTCTTTTATTCCCATCTCCAGGTTTGCCGATTTGCCAGCGCCGATTTCGTACATGCTGGATTTTCTCTCCACTCCGTTTTTGATCACCTCGATAAACACAGGCAAGATCTCCGCCGGAATGACGGCAATCCTCTTGAGGTCGAGTTTTTTTGCGTATTCGATGAACTTGCCCGCCAAACGCTCGGCTACGCTCCTCAGAATGGCGGCGAGAAAATCTTCATATTCGACGTAGTAAACATGCGCCTTCAGCTCGATTCTTCTCCCGAAGCTGCAGGTCAAGAGATGGATATCTTCGAGACCAAAGGAGGCGTTGAAATCGACTGCTCCATCGCCGATATCCAGGAAAGAGATGGCCCCCTCCACACTTTTATTGCTGTTGTAGCCGGGAGAATACACACTCACCTTAAGGATATAGCTGCTCTTTCGCTGGATGTATTTCTTGTTAATGTCCTCCGGTTTTCCGTTATGGACCACCCGAAGACCGTCGGCAAAAAGGTTCACTTTCGGCATGGCCTCACCTCCCTAAGAGGATTCTTGGGCTTGAGCCCGACAAGCAGATTGCTAGACGAATTTCCTCAGCTCTTTGTTATCGATTCGGCCTTCACGAACGAGGACCGGCTTTTCCCCCGTGAGGTCGATAACCGTCGAAGGCTTGCCGCCGGGCGTCGGTCCTCCGTCGACGATGAGATCCACTTTTTCTTGGAAGAGGTGGCTCACCTCTTCGGGAGAGGCGATCTCTCCTTCCCCGGAGATGTTGGCGCTGGTCGCAATGAGGGGGACTCCGGTTTCCCGAATAAGCGCTTGCAGCCAGGGGACGTCGGGAAGCCGGATCCCGATCATTTTTTTCGGTCCGATGAGCTCCCGGGGAAGATGAGGTGCCGCTTTCAAGACCAGGGTCAAAGGCCCCGGCCAGAATCGAGCCGCCAGGGCGAAAAAAACCGGTGGAATTTCTGCGGCCATCCCTTTGGCCATTTCCAGCCCGGAAACGAGGACGGGCAATCCTCTGGAGCTTGGCCTCTTCTTAAGTTTGAATATCTTTCTCAGCGCTTCTTTCGAATAGCAGTTTCCCCCTATCCCATAAAACGTATCGGTCGGATAGACAATCACCCCATCTTCCTGGAGAACTCGAACGATACCGTGGAGGATTTTGCGCCTGACCGACTGGAGCTCGATCTTAATAATCCGGGTGTTCATCTCTCGTCCGGCCGTCCTGAAACGATGCTAGCGGCTGCATCCGGAAAAGTCAACGCTATGGCGATTTCGTGGAGATTGCGGAGCCTATTCCGAGCAAAGCGAGGAATCTCCGGGTTTGCTTCGGCTTCGCCTCGCAACCACTTCGTTTCTCGCAATGACAGCTACCTCGCTGGGGAACCGAGCGGGCTGACGAACCGACCTGCAGTATCCAAGGCGAGGGGTATAGGCGAGAAGGTCATCCGGAGGCGAGCGGGCAGGGATCC
>CAYOZW010000378.1:0-2832 GCA_964408495.1 uncultured Eubacteriales bacterium | reverse complement strand
GGCAAAAACGTTGGCAGTCCGACGGAGCTCGGCCGGCTGCTTTTCACAGATTATCTTTATCCCTTCGAAATCACTTCCGTCCTCATCATCGCCGCCCTGGTCGGCGCGATCGTGCTGGTGAAAAGGAAAGAGAAAGAATGATCCCGGTCAGCTATTTCTTCGTCCTGAGCATCCTTCTTTTTGTCCTCGGCATCATCGCCTTTTTCATCAAGCGCGACCTCATCACCATGTTCATGGCTGTCGAGGTCATGCTCAACGCCGCCAACCTGGCCTTTATCGCTCTGGCTAAAGCCGCCGGCTCAGCCGCCGGACAGGTCATCGTCTTCTTTATCATCACCGTCGCCGCGGCCGAAGCGGCCGTCGGACTGGCCATCATCATGCTCGTTTTCCGGCAGAAAAAATCGGTCAAGGCCGAAGATATGCGCCTGATGAAGGGATAACACATGGAGATGTTCTGGCTCATCCCGCTCATTCCCGGAGCCAGCGCTCTCATCCTGGCCGTGTTCGGCCGGTGGCTTCCCAAGAAATATGTTTCCTGGCAGGCCTGCCTCTCTGTTTTCGCATCCTTCGTGATCTCTTTGGTATCCTTGTTCGGGCTTCTCAAGCTCACTCCCGAAAGTCTGCCGGTCGTCAAAACCCTGTTCCGGTGGATTATGGCCGGTCGGTTCAGCGCCGACTTTGCGCTCCAGCTTGATTCCCTATCATCCATCATGACGTTGGTCGTCAGCGGCGTCGGCTTTCTCATCCATGTCTATTCGGTCGGCTACATGGCCCACGACAAGGGCTATAAACGGTATTTCACCTATCTCAATCTCTTCACTTTCGCCATGCTCATCCTGGTCATGGGAGCCAACCTTGTCCTGATGTTCGTCGGTTGGGAGGGCGTCGGCCTGTGTTCCTATCTTCTGATCGGTTTCTGGTTCGAGAAGCAATCGGCGGCCAGCGCCGGCAAGAAGGCCTTCATCGTCAACCGGATCGGGGACGCCGCTTTTATCCTGGGCATATTTTTTCTGTTTCTTCACGTCGGGAGCGGCAACTTCGGGGCCATCAACGAGGCCATCGAAGCCGGTCATATCGCTCCCGCTCTAGCCACTCTAGTGGCCCTGCTGCTTTTCGCGGGGGCCACCGGGAAATCGGCCCAGATCCCGCTTTACATATGGCTGCCTGATGCTATGGAGGGCCCGACACCCGTCAGCGCTCTGATCCACGCGGCGACAATGGTCACGGCCGGCGTCTACATGGTCGCGCGCATGAACCTGCTCTTCACGTTGTCCGGGACGGCCTCCCAAGTCGTCGGGATCGTCGGGGCCTTAACCGCGATCTTCGCCGCCACCATGGCCTTGACCCAGAACGACATCAAGAGGGTCCTGGCTTATTCGACGATCAGCCAGATCGGCTATATGTTCATCGGCTGCGGCGTCGGCGCCTACGCCGCCGGGATGTTCCACCTTTACACCCACGCTTTCTTTAAGAGCCTGCTGTTCCTGGCGGCCGGCAGCGTTATGCACTCCCTCTCCGGCGAGTTGGACATGCGCAAGATGGGAGGGCTGAGGAAATACCTCCCCATCACCTACCCCACCTTCCTCATCGGCGCCATCGCCATCGCCGGAGTGCCCTTCCTCTCCGGCTTCTTCTCCAAGGACGCCATCCTGACTCAGGCCTTCGCCCAAGGCCAGTATTTCATCTGGGCGCTGGGCATCATGGGCGCGGTGTTGACGGCTTTTTACATGTTCCGGCTGATCTTTATGACCTTCTTCGGCGAGGAGCGGCTCGAGCCCCACGCCAAGGAACATCTCCACGAATCACCGCCCGCCATGACCATCCCCCTGGCGATCCTCGCCTTCTTCTCGGTCGTCGCCGGCTACGTCGGACTTCCGGTCGTCCTCGGAGAAAAGGCCAACCTGTTCAACCGCTTCCTGGATCCGGTTATCCATCCCGGCCATGAAGCCCACCTGAGCATCAGCACCGAATGGATGCTGATTCTCATTTCCGTGGCGGTGGCTCTGTGCGGCATCTATATCGCCTACATCTTCTATCTCAAATCGCCGCAGACGCCCCACCGCCTCGTCGGCCGTTTCCCGAAAGCTTACAAGCTTCTCTATAACAAATACTACGTGGACGAAATCTATAACGCCGCCTTTGTCAAACCTTTGGTCAGCGGGTCGCGGCTCGTTTACGATAACTTCGACCTCAAGGTCATCGACGGCACGATCAACGGAACGGCGGCGACGGCCGGGTTCGCCGGCAAGGCTTTAGGTTTCCTGCAGAGCGGTCTGGTCAAAGACTACGCCCTGGCCATTCTCTTAGGTGTGGTCATATTCCTGGGGTATCTGTTGTTTTAAATGATGAATTTACCGATCCTGAGCCTGGTCACTTTCTTGCCTCTTTTGGGGGCTGTCCTGATGATCTTTTTCCCCAAGGAGAAGGCGAGCCTTCATCGCTATATTGCCTTGATATTCGCCCTGGTCACCTTCGTCGTTTCCCTTGTTCTTTATTTCCACTTTGACGGGGCCATCGCCGACCCTCAATTCGTCGAGAAAGCGGGCTGGCTCGGGTACGGAATCAATTACCATCTCGGGGTGGACGGCATCAGCCTTTGGCTCATCCTCCTGACCACCTTCCTGATGCCTATCGTCATCCTGTCTTCCTGGACCTCCATCCAGAAACGGGTCAAGGAATACCTCATCTTCATGCTCCTTCTCGAAACCGGGATCATCGGCGTATTCGTCTCGCTGAACCTCTTTCTCTTCTATGTCTTCTGGGAGGCGATGCTCATCCCGATGTATTTCCTGATCGGTGTCTGGGGAGGCGTCCGCCGGGTTTATGCCACTC
>CAYOZW010000377.1:0-2835 GCA_964408495.1 uncultured Eubacteriales bacterium | reverse complement strand
TAAAGTCGCTCGATTTGGCGCTTTCTTTTATCGGTCATAAACGCTATCTATAACATAAATCGTCGCCGCCGTAAATAATGGGGACGGTCCTATTTTCAGAATCTAAAAAGATGGGCTAAAAATAGGACCGTCCCCATTTTTGCTAGGATTTCTCCAAGATGCCGAGCGACTCAAGATGCGGGGTATGGGGGAAGAAATCGAACGACCCGAGCTTGCGGAGACGATAGCCGTTTTCCCAGAGCAGCCCGATGTCCCGGGCGAAGGCGGCGGGATTGCAGGAAACATAAAGAATACGGGGGATATTCAATCTGGTGATATGCTTCATGGCCTTAGCGCTGAGGCCGGACCGCGGCGGGTCGAGAACGAGGGCGTCAAAATCCGGGAACTTCTCCTCCTTGAGAATCCGTTCGACCCGGCCCTCGATGAACCGGCAGTTCCGGATACCGTTGCGGGAGGCGTTCTCCTCGGCGGCGGCAATATTGGCCCTCTCGGAATCGATCCCGATGACTTCCTCCGCTGTCCGGGAAAGGGAGATCTCGATCGAACCTGTGCCGCAGTACAGGCCGAGCAGCCTTTGTGCTCCCGACTCCTGAACCTCTCCGGCGATCCGGCCGTACAGCTTTTCCGCCCCCTGTGGGTTGGGTTGAAAGAAAGTCTCTGGATGGATCCTGAGTTGGAGCCCTCCCAAATCTTCCTCTATGAAGGCGGTCCCGGCGATATGGGTTTTCTTCTGGAAGTCCACCAAGTCAGGGATTCGGTCATTCTCCACCCACCAGAAGCTCTTAACCTGAGGGCAGCTTTCCATGAGGTCATGAGCGGCCTCGCCCGGGTCGAGTTCCCGTCCGCTCCTGGTTACGAGGACAGCTAGAATCTCACCCTTATTCTTGCTCTCTCTAAGGACGAGGTTCCGGAAATATCCCGATCTGGTCAGGGGGTCGTAGGCCGCCATTCCACTGCGTTTTGCGTAGCCTATGAGGAATGGGAAAATCTTCTCGACGGTCCGGCTGAAGATCGCACAGGAGGAAAGGGCGACGGTCCGCTTTTTATACCTTTCCAGAGGTGAAGCCCGCTCGCGAAGCCCGAGGAAGACACCTCCCCGGTCTTCCCCGAAGGCAAATTCCATCTTGTTTCTATAGAAGTACAGGGATGGCGAGGGGACAATCGGATCGATCTTGACATCGTCCAAGGACAACCGGCCGACCTTCTGGAGTGTCTTGAGAAGATAACTTTCCTTAAACTCCAGCTGTTTGGAATAGTCAAGGTTCTGGAAAGCGCAGCCGCCGCATGTCCCGAAGTGAGAACATGCAGGCTCGACCCGGAAAGGGGAGGCGGATTCGAGCCGGATGATTTTTCCAAATCGGTGGCGTCTCTTGGCTTTGAAAGCAATGATTCTGACCTTGTCGCCGACCACGGCCCCTGGCACGAAGGTTACCGGGCCGTTTGTCTTCCCGACTCCCCAGTCGTGGGGCAGGGCGATGTCGCAGATGGAAACGGATTCTCCCGGGTCGGCAAAGTCGGCCAGGAGCTTGCTAACCCGCGCCACCGGGAACCCGACCACGTTCTCGTAATCCCCTTTGAGTTTCTCGACGAAGGCGTCGCCGACTTCCTGGACGGCGTAGCTTCCGGCTTTGTCAAGGAATTCGCTGGATTCCAGATAGCCGTCGATCTCCTGATCGCTTAGCGTCCTGAAAGTGACGTGGCTGATCTCGTAGCCGGTCAGGAGCCTCTCCTCTTCCTTCCGGAAAAGCGCCACCGCTGTGATAACGCGGTGACGTCGGCCGGAGAGCCGGCGGAGGGTTTCTCGCGCCTCGGCCTGATCTTTGGGTTTGCCGAAGATCTCGTCCCCGAGGTTGACGACCGTGTCGGCGGCGATGACTAGGGAGGAGGGGTGTTTCTCGCCGACGTCTCTGGCCTTGGCCTCGGCCGCTCTGAGGGCGAACCGGAGCGGATCGTCTTCCCGGAACTCTTCCTCGTCGATGCCGCTCGGGACGACCCGGAACGAGGCCCTGATTTTCTTCAGCAGTTCCTGTCTTCTGGGCGATTGGGAGGCGAGAATAACCTCTGCCTCTTCCTGATGTTCAGACTTCAAATGCGGAACTTCCACTTTTCTCTCATTGCCCCGGCGTCTCTCCGGACGGTTCGGCGGCCGCCTTTTCAGGTCGGCTGTTTCTCACCCCAGACCTTGAGGAGATAGTCTTTGTGCTCTTCAAACTGGAGAGCCTGTTCCTCGACCACTTCCTCGGCCGCTTCCGAAGTCATGTCCCAGGTCTTGCGCACAAAAGATGCCACTCGGGCATAGTAGAGGGGAGTGACGACTTCGATGATCTTGAACCGGTTACGTTTCCAGGCATGGAACGTGGCCGCCAGTTCATAGAGGATCTGAACCCAGACCGAGGTCGAAAGATGGAAATCTCCAGCGTCTTGTTCGCTGATCTTTTGGATTTCGGCAAAACACTCGTCGCAGAATATTTCCTTCCAGAGCGGCGAGAACTGCTGGAATCCGATCTTGAACTTCTCGATCATCCCTTCCAGGTCGACGCTGACAGGCTCGGGTTCGATCGAATTCTTGTGGCCGAAGGTCTCGACCGGCTCGCTCCCCTTGATGAATTTCCAGTGGCTTTCCAGACGTTCCATCAGGGCGAAAAGGATGTAGACGACCTGTCGGAACATGGGTCCGAGGTGCTGTCCCGGGTCCTTGGCGTCGTGGATCTTGACGCCGAGGTTGGACTGGCAGAGTTTGAAATTCTGGGTGATCGCGGTCGTGGTCATCCAGATGTCGATCCCGTAGCGGGCCACGTCGGTATCCCAAACGTCCTGGTCCGCATAAAATTTGGC
>CAYOZW010000376.1:0-2849 GCA_964408495.1 uncultured Eubacteriales bacterium | reverse complement strand
GTGACCCGGCCGGCCGGCAGCCCGTACGCGTCGCGGACGCGCGGATCGAGGTCGGCCGCGCCGCCGTGCCTTTCAAAGTCAAGGAGGGGGAATTCCCCGGGGGGACGTTCGTCGTCCGCATGAACCAGCCTTATCGGAATTATGCTCTGGACCTCCTCGCTCCCCAGAAGTTTCCGAAGGACGCTGAGTTTCAGCCTTATGACGATATATCCTGGGCCCTGCCGGTTCATTTTGGCCTGAAAGCCATACCCGTCGAGGATGACGAGATCATGAAAGTCCCGGTTGAGCCCTGCCAGACGGATGTCATAGTGAGGGGCCGGATGTCCGGAACCGGTCCGGTGTTCTTGCTCAAAGACACAGGGCAGGAAGCGCTCCTGGGAGCGCGCGTCCTTCTCGGGAATTTCAAAATCGAGATCGCTGAAAAAGCATTCAAAGTGGGCGACGCCGAGTACGCGGCCGGTTCCTGGGTGATCCCCGCGCAGGAAGGGTTGCGCCCTGGACTCGAAGCTGTCGCGGCAAAGCTTGGACTGGATTTCGAGAGCGCTTCCGAGCTCCCTGATGTCGATCGCCACGAATCCCGCCTTCCCCGCATCGCCCTTTGGCATCCCTGGGCGGACACTCAGATGGTCGGTTGGGTGAGGCTTGTTTTCGATCATCAAGGTATCCCGTATTCGATTCTCCGGGACGATGATATCAAAGCGGGGGCATTAGGCGACCGTTTCGACGTCGTTATCCACGGTGACACAGAAGAAGACCTCAAAGGCCAGATCCACGGCCTCGATTCGAAGTTTTCGCCAATCGCTTACACGAAAACTACCGAGTTCCCGGACCACGGCTTGCCGGTCGCATCAGAAGATATCACGGGAGGGATCGGGTGGTCGGGAATGGCCAACCTCCAGCGCTTCGTCGAGGCCGGAGGGATGTTGATCACCCTCGGTAACGGGTCGGCGCTTGCTCTCGACGGGGGAATGGCGCCTCGAGTTCAGCGGGCGCGAAACGGCAGCGGCGTCTGGACACCCGGCGTGGAAGTCGTCACCCGTTTTTTGAGGACAGATCATCCGTTGATGTACGGCTACGGCCCCAAGACATCCGTTTTCCGGAGTGCTTACCCGGTTTATGACGTCCGCCGGGCGGACCGCGGCCTGATCGTCCTGCAGTGGGGAACCCGCCCACCCAAGGAGGAGCGGGATGAAGAGGAAGAAGCTGAACCAGCGAACAAGGATGCGGCGGCCAAATCCCCGGCCATGCTCGTCAGTGGCGGCATCAAGGGTGAAGACGTGCTCGAAGGACGCCCGGCCATCCTCGATATTCCGGTCGGGCGGGGAAGAGTCCTCGCTTACAACTTCAATCCCATCCACCGTGAGCTCAATCACTCGGACTACCGGCTCCTCTGGAACGCCCTATTGAACTGGCCCTTGGGTATCCCGGATAGGACCCCAGGAGGAGGACGCTAAGAGGAGGCGACGATGATCCGGATACGCAGAATATTCGACGATTCGACTCCTATTGATAAAGGAGAGATACTCCAGGTCCAGGTGATCCTCCGGGAACAATTCCCGCTTGTCCCCGAGGCCGATATTTTAAAGCTTCCCGAAATGCTTCGCGATCCGCTGAAATATAAGCTCCGTTCAATTCTTTTCGTCGCCGACAACCTCAAGGGCTACGTCAGAGGATTCGCCGTGCTCAATCACGCTCCCGAGCTGAACTTTTGCTACCTGGACTTCATCTCCACCACCAAGAAGGCGATGGGCGGGGGGATCGGCAGCGCCCTTTATGAGCGCGTCCGGGAAGAGGCCAACGCACTTGGAGCCAGGGGCATCTTTTTTGAGTGTCTCCCCGATGATCCGGAGATATGTCGGGTGCCTCCGGTCATCAAAGACAACATCGCCCGGCTTCGATTCTATGAGCGCTACGGAGCCTACCCGATCGTCAACACCGCCTATGAAACGCCCTGCAAGCCGACGGACCTCTGTCCTCCCTATCTGGTGTTCGATGATCTCGGACGGGGCCGGCCGCTCGGCCAAGATGATGCCAGAGTGATCGTCCGGGCGATCCTGGAGCGCAAATATCCAACCTCTTGTGCGCCCGGCTATATCGATCATGTCGTCAGCTCTTTCGCTGACGATCCAGTCAAATTGCGAGATCCTAAATACACGCCGCCTGAGCTGGCCCGCTTGAACCCTAGCGCTGAGGTCCCCCTCGACCGGCGCATCAGCCTGGTGGTCGTCGACACTCACGCCATCCATCATATCCATGAGCGCGGCTATGTCGAATCTCCGGTTCGCATCAAGACAATATTGAGGGAAATCGAAAAAACCGGGCTTTTCCAGCCGGAAATAATAAGAACCTTTTCGGATGCTCCCATTCGTCATGTTCATGACGGTGACTTTGTGGATTACTTCAACAAGGTCTGTGCCAGCCTCGAATCCGATGAATCCGTTTATCCGTATGTCTTTCCGTTGCGCAATCAGGCCCGGCCACCCGTGGAATTGGCCATCCGGGCGGGCTACTACTGCATCGATACATTCACTCCGCTGAACCGGGCGGCTTTCCCTGCGGCCAAACGAGCGGTCGAATGTGCGCTGACCGCCGCCCGGCTCATTTTGGAAGGGAAGCGCCTGGCCTATGCCCTGGTCCGCCCGCCCGGCCATCATGCCGAACCTCGCTCTTTTGGCGGATTCTGCTATTTCAATTCGGCCGCGATCGCCGCCAATCACTTGAGCGCCCACGGCCGGGTGGCTCTGCTGGATATCGATTATCACCACGGCAACGGGAGCCAGGTTATTTTCTATCATCGCCGCGACGTGATGTTCATATCCATCCACGGGCATCCGAGCTTCAGCTACCCG
>CAYOZW010000375.1:0-2857 GCA_964408495.1 uncultured Eubacteriales bacterium | reverse complement strand
CAGTCCCGTCGGTTCCCCCCATCGGGACGATGGGTCCCCCCTCCGCTACGGGGGCCCTAGGTCGGCTGCCTGCCCCCAACCCCATTATCACGCAGCCGCAGATACTTCCAAGCCCAAAAGATAGCATTGCCGGTTCAGATATTCCGTCGCTGCACTCTATCGTTTTATTGTATAATTCCCCTAGTTCTCTATGGAAGTGTCTGAGAGGTCGGAGCGGTTGAAAGAGAGATCCTTGAAAAAAGCGCCCCAAATCGCCGGGGCGGGTGTCTGCTGCCTGGACTACACCTTTTTTTCACCCCAGATCCAATGGGGGGAAACGGCTCAGGTCGAGGAGAGCCGGCAACAGGGTGGGGGCCTTGTCGGCACGGCCCTGGTCGCCTGCGCCCGCCTGGGTGCTTCTTGTCACCTCTTCAGTTTCCTCAGCCACGATGAGGTCGGAGTCCGGATTGCCTCCGAGCTGGCCTCGGAGGGGATCAAGCTCGAAGGGGTGGCCGCGATCCCCCAGGGGACAAGCCCCTACAGCTTCATCCACGTGGACAGCCGCTCGGGGGAAAGGACCATCTTCCACCGGGCCGCTTCCGGTTTGGAACGGACGGCCCTCCCCGACCTCGGCCTCATCCAGGATTGTGATGTCCTCCTAGTCGACGACTATTTTCCGGAACTGGCCCTGGCCGCAGCCCGAACAGCACGCCGGCAAGCGATTCACGTGATCGCCGATCTGACGATGATGCCGAAAAAAAATCCTGACCTCTTCCGTGAGGTCAGCGTACTCATCGCCCCCCGGTCGTTCGCCGGCCAGATCGGGTATGCCAAAGACCTGTCCGGAGCTCTCCAAGCCATCCACCGGCTTGGGCCGGAAACGGCCATGATCACCCTGGGAAGACAAGGATATATCTATTCATCGCCGGAAGGGCGGGGCCGGGGTAAAGCCTTCAAAGTAGAGGTTGTGGATACGACAGGAGCGGGTGACGCCTTTCACGGCGCCTTTGCATATGGCCTGGCCAGGCGCTGGGAGATCCGGAGATGCGCCGAGTTCGGGGCCGCCGTGGCAGCGATCAAATGCACAAAACCGGGAGGAAGGACAGGGCTGCCTACCCTGCCGCAAACAATCCACTTCTTGAGGAGAAACGGGCGTCTTGACTGGTCGGGATTTTAAAAGAGATGAGATCTCCAGTTTCTGAGCTTTTTTTAAGGGTCTGCGAGAGAGTTAATTTTTAAGGACCAAGGCCATGAAAAGAAGGAATTTCTTTAAAACTTTGGGTGGAGGATCGCTGGCGGCGCTCTCCCCCATTGCCGCTGCGGGTCGCTTCGCCGGAGAACCGGGAACGGAGGCCGCAGAACCCGCGCGACTGGCTATTTCCGGCCATAGGGATCCCCGGATCGAGGTCAACACCGGTCATATCGTTTGGAATCTAATGCAGCTGAGGAATAGGGTGAAAGTGCCCATCATGGGAGTGGTCAAGGCCAATGCCTATGGCCATGGGCTGGTCGGCGTCGCCAAAGCCCTGGAAGCAGCCGGGATTGAAGCGCTGATGGTCGGGAAGCTCCATGAGGCTGTCGTCTTGCGTGAGGCCGGCATCCGATGCCCCGTTTTGAATTTCGGCCCGTTCGACAGACGCGACAGCGGCGAGATCATCGGCAGGAACATCAGCCAGTCTGTATACACCGAAGAGGCCCTTTATCTCGAGGAAGCAGCGACCGGGCTGGAAAAGACCGTCTCGGTCCACATCGACATCGACACGGGGATGGGCCGCACCGGGGTTCCCCCAAACCGGGCGCTTCCCCTGATCGAGAAGATCGCAGCTTTCCCTCATCTCAAGATCGAAGGTGTCTGCACCACTCTGACCGAAAACCCCGAGTATGACCGGGAACAACTGAATGTTTTCATGAATATCTGCTCGGCCGCAAAAAGAAAGGGTATCTCCTTGGGTTGGAGGCACGCCGCTTCGAGCGCCGGGGTTTTTTACTCTCCGGATTTCTATCTCGATATGATCAGGCCGGGGATAACAATCTACGGCTATTATCCCAACTCCCGGACGCGAAAAGAGGACGTGTTGAGCCTGAAGCCCGCCCTGAAGCTTAGCGCCACGGTCACGTTCATCAAAGACTTGTCGCCGGGGGAATCCCTCTCCTACCTCCGCGTCTTCAGAGCGGAGAAAAAGATGCGGGCGGCCACCCTCGGTGTCGGCTACTCGGACGGTTACCCCTTCCTCTTCGGCGGCAAGGCCTCTGTCATGATTAGAAATGGGGCCTTTCCGGTTCTCGATGCGGTAACCTCAAACCATGTCATGGTGAACCTGGGAGAGGACCGGGAGGTCCGCATCGGAGACGAGGCAATGCTCATTTATCCTGATAGGAGTTCGGGATTGGCGGCTGACGCCCTGGCCGAGAGAAGCGGTGTTCCCGACTACAAGATCCTGATCGGGCTGAACCCGCTGACCCCGAGAACCTATTCCCAGACACGGCTCTCCTAATGAAGTGATGAGGGCCGGCACCGATTGACCTGCCCCGATAAAGGCATTATAATCGCTGCCCGTTCAGCTCCAAGTGGAGCATATGAGGTTCGATCATGCAAATGATACTTTCCCAAGATCAATATGAAAAGCTCCTGCAGCTCGTCTATCTGGGCAACTGGCTGGTCAATTCCTACCGCGGCGACCATCGTCTCGAAGAGTACGATAAGCTGGCCGAAACCGTCCTCTCTTTTGCGCCGTCCACCGGCCTCCAGGACAGAGTGGAGTTTGATGAGTTCGAGGGCCGCTATTCCCCATCACAGAAATTCGATGATGAGATGGGCAAGTTCTGGGAGGAATACGACGAGGACGTCTTTTGGAACATGCTGGTCGACGGTCTGGCC
>CAYOZW010000374.1:0-2864 GCA_964408495.1 uncultured Eubacteriales bacterium | reverse complement strand
AAGGCGACGCCTATTTTTGACAGCCATAAGGACCTATGTTATAAGCCGGTTCGAATGTGCATTCGACCGAACCAAACCCCTGAAAAGGAGCGTCTCCCATGAAGATCTCTACGGCTTTCTCTCTTCTGCTCGTCTTATCGTTGGCGCTTCCGGCGATTGCCCTGGCCGGCCAGGAAACCGAGGCCCAGCGCGAAGCCCGGATGAAGTGGTGGACCGATGCGCGCTTCGGCTTGTTCATCCACTGGGGACTCTACGCCCTCCCCGCCCGCCATGAATGGGTTAAGAACCGTGAGGCGATCACCGACGAGGACTATCAAAAGTATTTCGACCATTTCAACCCTGACCTCTACAACCCCAAGGAATGGGCGCGCCTGGCCAAGGACGCCGGAATGAAATACTTCGTGGTCACGACCAAGCATCATGAGGGTTTCTGTCTCTGGGATACGAAATATGGCGACTACAAAGCGACCAAGACGCCCTATGGGAAGGACTTGATCAAGCCGATGGTCGAAGCCTTCCGGGCGGAAGGATTGCGCGTCGGGTTCTACCATTCGCTCCTGGACTGGCATCATCCCGACTACCCTGTCGATCGCTTCCACCCGATGTTCAATAACCTCGAATTCCGGGCCCAGACCAAGAACCGCGACGTCCGCAAGTATGCCGCCTATCTGCACAACCAGGTCAGGGAGTTATTGACCGAATATGGACCGATCGACTGTCTCTTTATGGACTATTCGTTCCCCGGCGAGAACGGCAAGGGACGAAACGATTGGCAGTCTGGAAAATTGATCCAAATGATCCGCGAACTCCAGCCTCAGATTATCGTTAACGACCGTCTCGACCTCCTCGATGTCCCGGGCGGCTGGGACTACCGCACTCCCGAACAGTTCATGCCCCGGGAGTGGGTGGAGATGGACGGGAAGAGAGTCCCCTGGGAAACCTGCCAGACGTTCTCCGGTTCCTGGGGATACCACCGGGACGAAGCCACCTGGAAGAGCGTCCGCCAGCTCGTCGTCATGCTGATCGAGACGGTGAGCAAGGGGGGGAACCTCCTCTTGAACGTCGGACCGACCGCCCGTGGCACCTTTGACGACCGGGCTAAAGAACGGATGGAGGGGATCGGCATCTGGATGAAGAATCACGGCCGCGCCGTCTATGGCTGCACCCAAGCCCCCGACGATTTCAAAACGCCGCAGAACTGCCTGCTGACCTTCAGCCCGGGGGCAAATCGTTTATATGTGCACGTGCTCGAATGGCCGATGGGCGCTCTTTATCTTGACGGCCTGGCCGGCCGGGTCGCCTACGCCCAGCTCCTCAATGACGCTTCCGAGGTCAAATTCATCGACCAGAGTCGCGCCGGAGAGATCGGGTTCCTCCCGGGAGAAAGGAAGGGAGAGAAAGGCAAGGCCATCATCCTCAAGCTTCCCGTTCAGCCACCAGACGTCTCCGTGCCGGTCGTAGAACTCTTTCTCAAGTAAACGGCTATAAATCCTATATCTTATCCGAAGCACCGGGCTTGGTGAGCGGCGTCCCGGCCTTGCAGAAGGGGCATGCTTCCGCCTCGTAGGCGTCGACCTTGAGCGCCAGCAGGCTGGCGACAGGCGCCCCCTCGATCAAAACCGCGCCGGCCGTGCGGTCAACAAGAACATAGACCCCGGCGATAGCGATTCCCCTCTCCTTCAAGCTTTCCACAACTTCCTGAATAGAGCCGCCGGTCGTGAGGATATCTTCGACGATAATAGCCTCAGTCCCGGCCTCCAAGCCGGCCCAACCCGGCCGGAAGGCCATTTTTTCTTCGATACGTTGGCTGAAGGCGAACTTCTTCCCCAGCTTAAGCGCGGCCAGGAAGCCTATGGCAATGGCACCGTAGGCCGGCGAAATGACATAATCAAATTCCTTTTTCTCGTTTCTGATCCGCTCGACCAATATATCGACGATCTCATCCAGGACAGCCGGCTTTTCGATCAGCCGGATCTTCTCGAAATACCATTCCGAGTGCTTTCCCGAAGTCAGCCTGAAATGCCCCTGCAACAGCGCATGGGCTTCTTTGAACAGGGAGAGAATTCGTTCCTTGTTATCGGCCTTCATGCTGCCCTCCTGAGCGATATTTTGGGACTTCCGGAAACTTATATCCCGGCGCGCCCGTATTATCAATAGAATTATAGATAACCTAGCCATTTGCGCAAGCGGCTCCGGCAGGATGGAAAAAGAGGCACTGAACCATCCCTCGGGGACATCCGTTGGCGCCAGGCAAGGCGATCAGTTTTCCAAGGGGAAAGACGGGCTAACAAAAATGGAAGAAAAGCGGGGTGCCTTCGTCTAAAATATATGTGTTGATGTATACCTGGGCCTGCGACTGGACCCGGAAGTGCATAGACTAGGAATAGAGGAGAGCTTATGCGAAACACAGTCATCATTCTCATAGTCCTTTGGATTTCTTTAGCGTTCGGCTGCGGAAGAAGCGGGGATGTCCCCCAGGCAGGCGAAGCGGCCGCCGCGGCCAATCCGGGCCAGAAACCCGGGGAAAAACCCCAGAATGCTGCCGAGATCGATGTTGACAAGCTCAATATCCCGGACAAGCTGAAGCAGGAGATCAAGTCCGGGCGGATCCCCAAGGAGAAGATCCCGGAGATCCTGGCGAGCATCCGGGGAGGCGCTGGTGCTGACCAGGGTGAAGCCTATCCGGTAAGTGTCGGACCCGTCCTGAGGAAAAATCTCAATTCCTACCTCGTCCTCAACGGGGTCGTCGAGCCGGAACGGAAAGTTGAGGTCTACTCCCGGCTGGCGGCTTATGTCAAGCAGATACTCAAAGAAGAAGGCGACTACGTGAAAGAATCGGACATCCTGGCCCTGCTCGACGATAC
>CAYOZW010000373.1:0-2869 GCA_964408495.1 uncultured Eubacteriales bacterium | reverse complement strand
CGGTCGAAGAAAAGGGCTGGAGTCTCGATATCAGATTCCCAGACCGGAAGAACCTCGACGAGCAAAAGCTGAGGCAGAATGATGGCCAGGCTCAAACCGACGGCCAGTGAGCTCGTCTGGAAATGACAGGCCGGGCAGGTCCCATCCGGATGAATGCCCTTTTCCGTGTGGAAGAAATGGATGAACAGGGTCGCCAAGAGGAAGCTGGCGAAAACTCCCAGGAAAATCAGGCCATTTCTTCTTCGCCTCATCGTTCCTACGATTTTAGAATAACTCTTGCCAAAAAATCAAATGAAATATCTTGGACCGGGGCGGAAAATAGGTTATGTATACATTCTTGAATATTTTCAACATCAAGTCTGGAGGGAGAGAGGTCATGACACATACGCAAGGAAAAATGAAAATTATCGGTCTCGTCGGCGGAATGAGCTGGGAATCCACCCTGGAGTATTACCGCATCATCAACCAGCGGATGAAAGAGAGGATGGGCGGGTTTCACTCGGCCAAGATCCTCCTCTATTCCGTGGATTTTCAGGAGGTCGAGAGCTTGCAGCACCGGGGAGGATGGGAGGAGCTGACGGACTTGATGATCGACGCCGCTCAAAGGGTCGAACGGGCCGGAGCGGAGCTCCTGGTCATCTGCACCAACACCATGCACAAGATGGCCCCAGAGGTTCAGGAAAAAATCCGAATTCCCCTTCTCCACATCGTGGATGTTACGGCCGTGGAGATTAAAAAGCGTTCCTTCCGCACGGTCGGTCTGCTGGGAACACGATTCACCATGGAGCAGGATTTCTATAAACAACGGCTGAGCCGCGATCACGGGCTCGAGGTCCTCATCCCCGAGGAGAAAGAGAGAGAGCTTATCCATGCCATCCTCTACAACGAGCTCTGCCTGGGGGAGATCAAAGACGCCTCAAAAAACGTGTTCAAGGGAATCATTGCCGGGCTCGTTTCCCGGGGCGCCCAGGGAATCGTCCTGGGCTGCACCGAAATCCCCCTGCTGGTCAGCCAACAAGACTATGATATCCCCCTCTTCGACACCACGACCATCCATGCCCGCGCGGCGGCGGATAGGGCTCTCGAGTAGCCGGACAATCTCGCGGCGGAGCCGGCGGAAAAAGACATTCAGCTTGAAAAATGCCGGGGAGGACTTCAAAATAGGGCCCGCGAAAGCATGAAACGGAAAAACCCTTGAGATGAGGAGCGCACGTGGTTGAGTGAGTTTCTGGAATTCCGAAATATCTCCAAGCGCTTCGGGTCCATCCAGGCTGTCGACAGCGTCTCCCTCGGGATCAAGAGAGGGGAGTTCTTCTCCTTGCTCGGGCCGAGCGGCTGCGGAAAGACGACCATGCTCCGTCTCGCCGCGGGATTCGAGCAGCCGGACAAAGGCCGCATCGTCCTGGACGGCCAGGACATCACCGACCTTCCCCCCAACAAACGCCAAGTCAACACGATTTTCCAAAGCTATGCGCTCTTCCCCCACCTGACCGTCTGGCATAACATCGCCTTCGGCCTCCAGGTCGCCAAAAAGTCAAAAAGCGATATCCAGGATGAGGTCCGTTCCATGCTGAGGCTGATCCGCATGGATGACCAGGCCGACAAAAAACCAGGCCAGCTTTCGGGGGGGCAGAAGCAACGGGTGGCCATCGCCCGGGCCCTTATCAACAAGCCGCAGATCCTCCTCCTGGACGAACCCCTGGCCGCCCTGGACCTCAAGCTCCGGCAGCGGATGTTGATCGAGCTGGACATGATCCACGACCAGGTCGGGATCACCTTTCTTTACGTCACCCACGACCAGGGCGAAGCCATGAGCCTGAGCGACCGCATCGCGGTCATGGATTCCGGCCGGATCGAGCAGGTAGGCTCCCCGGCCGAAATCTACGAGACACCGCGGACAAGCTTCGTCGCCGCCTTCATCGGGGACACCAACTTTCTTGAGGGCGAGGTCACCGGTCTCGTCGACAACGAATATTGTCAAGTCCGGATCGCGGATATCCCCGATGTCGTCTGTTTCAACGACAAGTCGATGAAGCCGGGAAATCCCGTCTTCCTGAGTATCCGCCCGGAGAAAGTCCATATCTCGCGCGACCGGCCCGAAGCCGCCACGTCACTGAACGTCCTTCCGGCCGTCGTCGAGGACATGATCTACCTGGGGTCGCAGACCAAGTACTGGGTGAGAACCCACGGCCTGAGGATCCAAGTCCTGCGTCAGCATTTCCGTTTCTTCCTGGACGAGAAGCCCATTCGCTGGAAAGACGACGTCTGGATCTGGTGGCACGGAGACGACGGTTTCATGCTCGATCGCTTTCGGGCCGGAGATGAGAAACTCATTTCGCTTCCGCCTCAAAAAGTCGGCGAGTTCGAAGACAACGGCTCTTCCTGAGAAATGAAGCGATGAAAGACCGCCGCCGGAAGCTCCAGGAGACGCTGATTTCTCTCCCTTCTCTTTTCTGGCTCTCTCTTTTTTTTGTTGTGCCCACCCTCTTCGTCTTCTCCGTCGCCCTCAGGCCGGCCAATCCCTACGGGGGCATCGCGCCAGGCTGGACTTGGGCCAACATTCGCTCCCTCGCCAACCCGAACTATCTCGTCGTCGCCTGGCGCACGGTCTGGATCAGCGTGGCTTCCACTTTGATTTGCATCATGCTGGCCGTTCCCATCAGCTACTATCTGGCCAGGGTATCCGCGAAGTGGAAGAACGTCTTTCTCATGCTCATCATCGTCCCCTTCTGGACGAATTTTTTGATCCGGATCTTCGCCTGGAAAGTCCTTCTTCACCCCGATGGAGCCATCAAAAAAATCCTCGCTTTTTCGGGCCTCGTCAGCCCCCAGGCATCTCTTCTTTATAATGCCGGGGCTGTCGTCCTGA
>CAYOZW010000372.1:0-2880 GCA_964408495.1 uncultured Eubacteriales bacterium | reverse complement strand
GGCGGAGGGACCTCGAGGAAGAGGATGCATTCCTGCCGGGATTACACCGGGGCCATCATCATGCGGACACTCATGGACGAGGTCCGCAACCATCCCGATAAAATCACCGTCCTCGAATTCATGCCTACGGTGGAGCTCATCCTGGACAACAAAGGCCGCTGCGCCGGCGGTGTCCTTTACAACATGGAGACCGAAGAGTATTTCATGGTCAAGGCCAAGGCCACGATCATTGCCACGGGCGGTTATGGACGGCTCCATATCCGCGGGTTTGACACGACTAATCACTATGGGGCGACCGGTGACGGCTTGATTATGGCTTACCGGGCCGGAGCTAAGCTTCTGTATATGGATTCGGTCCAGTATCATCCCACGGGCGCCAGCTTCCCGGAGCAGATCGGCGGCTTCTTGATCACTGAAAAAATCCGCGGCGCGGGCGGACAACCGGTCAACAAGTTCGGGGAGTTGTTCGTCTTTCCCCGCGAGCCGCGCGACGTCGAAAGCGCCGCTTTTATCCGGGAATGCCTGGAGAGGCATAATGGAATTCAGACTCCGAGCGGCCGCTGGGGCATCTGGCTGGACTCCCCTCTCATCGAGACCATTCAGGGAGCGGGATACCTGGCCAAGAATTTCCCGGCTATGGTCCGGCAGTTCATCCGCTACGAAATCGACATTACCAAAGAGCCGATGCTCGTCTATCCCTCTCTCCATTATCAGAACGGAGGCGTCGAGATCAACGCCAAATGTGAGACCAACATTCCCGGTCTTTTTATCGCCGGAGAGGCCTCGGGCGGAGTCCACGGCCGGAATCGCCTGATGGGGAATTCCGTCCTCGATTACAACGTCTTCGGGCGAAGAGCCGGAAAATTTGCCGCGGATTACAGCCTGCACGTCTCTCTCGGCAAACTGACCCTCAAGCACATCACCGCCTATGAGAACGCATTGAAAAAAGCCCGGATCAAGACCGACCGCATTGCCCCCGTGCTTCTCCCCTCATATACTCCTGAAAACGTTCGCAAACGTCAGCTCACCGCCCACTACGAAGGCACGCTGCGATAGTGCTCCGGTAGCCCAGTCCGCGCTCCGCACCGGTTTTTGGGGCTTTCTTTGGATTTCCCCCTTCTTGAAGAATCCATTTTGCGTCGTCCGGAGAACTCCCACCCGGGTTGACTATCGTTAGGACAATGTTTATCCTAGGGACGCTGCCGAAGTCGGGAATGCCATAATGAAGTGTCCCTCCTGCTCAGCGGATAATCCATCGGGTTCTCTTTTCTGCAGGAAATGCGGCGCCCCGCTTTCGTCAATCGGCAAGTCCCCATCCACACCCACACAAACCCTTCGACTGCAGGCAGAAGACCTCTCCAAGGGAAGCGTTTTCGCCGGCAGGTTCGAAGTCATCGAGAAGCTTGGCCGGGGAGGGATGGGGACTGTTTACAGGGTACTGGACAGGACGATCGGCGAGGAGGTCGCCCTTAAAGTCCTGAAACCTGAGATCGCCGATAAAAGCACGATCGAGCGGTTTAAGAACGAGCTGAAACTGGCCCGCAGAATCGTCCATAAGAACATCAGCCGGATGTTCGACCTCAATCAAGCGGAAGGGACGTTCTTCATCACTATGGAATGTGTGATCGGAGAGGATCTCAAGAGCCTGATCCGAAGAGCCGGCCGGATTTCCCCCCAAAAAGCCGTCTCTTTAGCTCGGCAGGTCTCCGAAGGATTGGCCGAGGCGCACAGCCTGGGGGTCGTCCACAGAGACCTCAAGTCGCAAAACATCATGATCGATAAAAGGGGCGACGCCCACATCATGGACTTCGGGATCGCCCGTCTGATCGGCGGTCCTGAGATGACCGAGGCCGGCCTAATCATCGGCACTCCCGAGACCATGTCTCCGGAACAGGCCGAGGGCCTCCCCGCCGATGAGCGTTCGGACATCTATTCGTTGGGCGTGATCCTCTACGAGATGGTCACGGGCCGGGTGCCGTTTCAAGGGGGGACGGCCTTGAGCGTGGCGATAAAGCACAAGACAGAAGCACCCGTCGACCCCGGAGAACTGAGCGGAGAGATCCCGCTCTCTCTCAGCCAGCTGATCCTCCGCTGTCTGACCAAGGATCCGGACTCACGTTACCAGAACGCCGGCGAACTGCTGGCCGGGCTCCGGGAAAGCGAAGCCGAACTGACCGGGAAAACGATCTCCCCTCCTGCAGAAAAGACGAAATCGGAAGAACACAAAGAGAAGGTGGCCATCCAGTCTGTTGCGGTTCTTCCTTTCAAAGACATGAGCCCGCAGCGTGACCAGGATTACTTCTGTGAGGGTTTGGCGGAAGAGCTTATCAATGCCCTCACCCAGGTGCAGCACTTCAAGGTGGCCGCCCGGACGTCCTCGTTTTCCTTCAAGGGGAAGGACACCGATATCCGGGAGATCGGGAAAGCTCTTAACGTCGGTGCTGTGCTTGAAGGAAGCGTCCAGAAATCGGGAAACCGGCTCCGCATCACCACCCAGCTCATCTCCGTTTCCGACGGCTACCATATCTGGTCGGAGCGCTTCGACAAGACCATGGACGATGTCTTTGCCGTCCAGGATGAGATCGCTATGGCCATCGTCGAAAAGCTCGCCGTCAAGCTTGAAAAGGGTGAAAAGGAAAAAATAACGAAACGACATACCCAGGACAAAAAGGCCTATAACTTGTATCTGAAGGGCCGCTACTTCTGGAACCGCCGCTACAAGGGAGACATGATCAAGGCCGTCCGCTTCTATCAAAAGGCGATCTCCAAAGACCCGAATTACGCCCTGCCATATGTGGGTATCGCCGACGTCTTCAACATTTTCGGCATGTGGGCCTACATCCATCCCAAGGAGGCCTATACGAGAAGCAAGGCGATGCT
>CAYOZW010000371.1:0-2885 GCA_964408495.1 uncultured Eubacteriales bacterium | reverse complement strand
GTGATCCGAAGGGCCAGGGACTTGGGCTTCAAGGTGGTCACCGAGGTCGGGAAAAAGGACCCTGCTGAAACGCCTCCTATGGAAGTCATCCATGAGCTCATCCGAGAGGACCTCGGCAACGGGGCTTTCAAGGTCATCATCGAGGCGAGAGAAGCCGGCCGAGGGGTTGGGATATTCGATCGTGAAGGAAAGACTAAAACTGGTGAGATCGACCGCCTGATGGAGGGTGGGTACGCCGTCGACAAGCTGATCTGGGAGGCGCCGCTGAAGAATCAGCAGCAAGACCTCATTCTCCGGTTCGGCCTCAACGTCAATCTCGGCAATATCCCTCCGGAAGAAGTCTTGGCCTTGGAAGCGCTAAGACAGGGGCTTCGGGGAGACACCTTGAAGCGGGCCTGCCGGACCGTTCGCTAGTCCTGGTCCTCGAGGAGCTGGACGAGGACAGCGTGTTCCCCCTCAGGAACCGTGAACTTCTGGGAATCGTCCTTGAAAATCTTGTTGATCTGATTGTCCAGGATGAGCTGATATTTGCCCTTTTTCAGGAATCTGATCCGGACCTCTTGCTGTTTCAGCGACTTGATCTCGAATGACACTTCGTTCTCGGAATAAAGAAAATGCCGGAAAACGGCCGCCCCGCTGGTGCTGATGATTTCAGCATCTTCTTCTTTGAGCTTTGTTCCGGAGCGCGAGACTTCAACTTGATAGTGCCTGCCCTGAATCGAGATCCGGCTTAGCTTCCCCTTATGTTCGGGATCGAGGATTCCGAAACGGAAGCCTTCCCAGGGAGTGAAATCCAGATATTCCTCGAGAGCCATTAGCGCGTATAACGGCCCCCAGCTCTGATGCCTCTGGCCGCCGGCTTCACCCGTTCGCGAATCGAAATTTTCCGGGCAGACCTGGAAGTTCTTCCAGCTCCTGAGGAACAGAGAGAAGCTCTTTTGGGCAAATTCGGTGGCCACGGCGTCAAATCCGTAAGCCTTCAGTCCCTGGTAGACCAAATAGTTCGTCGGCGGACAGATCGTTCCTCTCCAGTATTGCTGCTGGGTGAAAAAAGAGTCGTCTCGCGAGATTGTCGGTAGGACGTACTCGCCCCAGAATTCCTTGGGATCGAGGAGGTGTCTGGCCAGGAGAGAGGCCCTTCTGGCGTCGGGGATCCTGGCCAGCAATGGATAGAAGTTCGAGGCGGCTTTCCGCGAGGAGAAACGTCCGTCCCAATAGCGGTCGAAATAAAAGCCATCTCGCTCGCTCCAAAGCTGATCATTGATGAGCTGCTTCATATCTTCGTATTCCTGAAGATAGGCGGCATAATCTGCCGGCCGGTTCAAGATGTTGGCGATCTGGGCGAGACAATAGGCATCGAGGGCATAGAGGCAGTTGAGATCCAGGCAGTTCATTGTCAGGGTCCCCCGGCTCTCATCGAAGGCGGCATCTTCCCAGTTCGGGAGGTCGTCCTGTCCCGACTCCCACATGGCCCGTTGTTTTCCGGTGGCCTTTTCTTCCCATGGCGGAACCATGCCGGCTACCAAGTCGGTGTCTGAACCCCATTCCAGCAATCCGTCGGCGTTGCCATCACGGCGCGGCCGTCCGTCCGGTTGAGGAGCCTTCCAGAAGGCATGCCATCTCCTCAGGTAAGGGAAAGCCATGGTGAGAAGGTCCATGTCCCCAAGCTTGCTGAACAGCTTGAGGACAACATAGGCGCCGACCGGAGGCTGGGAACGGTCGGGAGTCCCGCTGGAGCGGCTGCGCCAGTTGGGAATGTTTCCGTTGGGGTACTGAGTTTCTAAAACGGCCTCTATGATCTGCCGGACATGCCAGGAGCTCTCGATCGAGGCTTCCAGAGCGTTGAAGAAAGAGTCCCACTCAAAGATGGTCCAATGATCGGGCTCTCCGCCGGGCCGAGGGAAAATCCAGTGCCGGCCGGCCGGCGCGTAAAGACGATGATGATCCGGCTGGTAGAGGATCATCCAGAAGAGGTTATTCGTGACGGCTTCTGCGGCGCCCTTGAAGAGCCCATCAGTCTTTACTCTCTTATTCCTGTATCGGGTTTCCTCATCTCGAAGAAAGGTTTCGATCGTTTTTCGGTTCTTGTAGCGATAGATCTGGTTTTTCAATATTTCGGGGTCCTCTCCTACAGCGGCGATGAAGTAGAGATTTCTCTCTTTTTCCATAGAAAAGGAAAGAGGTAAGCTGCGGTTTTCTGGGGAGGGCGGCGACTCTCCCATCCGGTCGGTCCAGAAAATATACTGATAGGCCTTGCCTTCTCCGCTCTCGCCTTGGACCTGACCATCGGGGAGAAAACGGTACTCTCCTTTGCCGTTCCAGGGGAAGTCATGGATTATCTGAATGGAGACGCCCTTAGGGGCGCGGATACAGCCGAGCACCGTCCGGTCATCCTGACGGGACCATTCCAGAATCAGCCGGTTAGACTTAGAGGGCGGCTTAATCAGGATGGGTGTATCGCCTCCCTTGTTGAACGGAAGGCTCATATCGGCAATAATCCGGGCGTACTGGCCATCCGGGGAGTGGGGGCCGACCTCGGAAACAAGATAGAAAAAATCATCGCCAGAGGCGGTTTGACCCTCTTTTTGGGCGCGGAGATACAGCCTGAAGGCGACTTCTCTAGCTGGAGCCAGGACCAGCCCGAACCAGCTCTTGGCTTCCAGGGCGCCGATGTATGTTTCTTTCCATGGATAGAAGATTTCGCCGGGCAACGAGAACGTCGTCAACAGGACCATCATGAGGATGAAAATGGAGACGGCGGTGAACAACGATCCTGGATATTTTCTGGCCGTTATGGACATCTTTCTTCCATAATTTACGGCAAAACTGCCCATAAATCAACGCTTGTCGGGACGACGGAGGGGGGGCTGGCTCGCCTTTCAGGC
>CAYOZW010000370.1:0-2891 GCA_964408495.1 uncultured Eubacteriales bacterium | reverse complement strand
TCAAGATTCTGTACGATGACAAAAACATCTATTTTGGCTTCTGGTGCTTCGATTCGGAGCCTCAAAAAATCGCCGCCCGGATGACCAAGAGGGATGCGGACATCCGTTCGGACGACTCGGTCTATGTGCTGCTCGACACCTTCCATGACCGCAGAAGCTGTTATTATGTCAGCACCAACCTCCTGGGAACCCAGTGGGACGGCCGGATCACGGATAACGGGCGGACTTTCGATTCCACCTGGGATGGAGTTTGGAAGGCGGCCGCCCGGAAAACCGATTCCGGCTGGACGGCCGAGTTCGCGGTGGAACTCGGGAGCATCAAGTACGAACCGGGGGAGAACAAAACCTGGGGATTAAGCCTGGGCAGGGGTATTCCCCGCAAGCTGGAATTCAGCTTCTGGACCGGACCGCTGGAGTCTCCTTACAAGGTTTCTCTGTTTGGTGAGCTCAAGGATCTTGATCTCAAGAAAGCGGAGAAAAAAGCCCAGGTTATCCCCTACCTCCTCTCCAAAATCCAAGAAGGGGAAAAAACGGTCGTCCAGGCCGGGTTGGATGCCCGGTATGCGTTTTCCCAGACGGTCTCGGGCAACCTGACCGTCAACCCGGATTTTGCCACGGTCGAGGCCGACCAGGAAGAGATCAACCTGACTCGTTTTGAGGTTTTTCTCCCAGAAAAGAGAAATTTCTTCCTGGAAGGAAGCGAGATCTACAACCAGCGCATCCAGTTGTTCTACTCGCGGAGGATTTCCGATATCTACGGCGGAACCAAGGTCTATGGGAAATCCGGGGGATATGAGTTCCAGGCCCTGAGCGCCCAGACAAAGGAGGAAGAGGAAAGGGGCGAAGACAGCGCCAATTTCTCGGTCTTCTGTCTGAAGAAAGACGTCATGAAATCCTCGAACTTCGGATTCCTGGCCGCCAATAAGCTCATCAACGGGAGGAACTGGGGGACCACCGGCGTCGACACCGCCCTTTACTTTTCCGATACGTTCAGTTTCACTGGCCAGTTGGCCTTGAGCTATGGGGACGAGAAATCCGACAACATCGCCTTTTTCCTCCGGCCGGCCTATGACACGAGCACCTTCCACATCCACCTCCGCTATACCCAGCTGGGCGGGAACTTCGGAGACAACGCGAATGCCGTGGGTTTTGTCCGGGACGACAACCGCCGGGAGCTCGATTCGGCCATTGAAAAGGAATTCTTTCTCAACAAGGGGGCCCTGGAACGAATCAGGTATGAATCGAACTACAATATCTATTGGGGCCTGGACAACACCCTGCGCAGCTGGCAGGTCGACCAGAAAGTCGGATTCGACCTAAAAAATAAGTTCACTCTCAATCTCGAGCACCACGAGGAATACAAACTCTTCGAGAAGGATTTCCGCAACCGGGAGAGTGTCGTGGAGCTCGGCTACAACACCAGGGAATGGCAGTCCGCCCAGGTCGCCTACAGCTTCGGCCGCAACTTCGACCTGGACTTTCAACTGGTCGAGGGCCAGGTCAACTTCAAGCTGACTAGGGATCTTTCGGTTTCGTACGGGTTGGAGAGGGTCGTCTTCAACCCGGACCCCGAGGACGAAAGCACCTGGATCCATGTCGTCCGGACGACCCAGTATTTCACCCCCGACCTGTTCGTCAAGCTCTTCTACCAGCTCAACACCGCGATCGACAAAAGCAATGTCCAGGTTCTTTTTGTCTATCGCTTTCAACCGCCCTTCGGATCCATTCAGCTGGCCTACCAGAAAGGCACCGGGAGATTCGGCGAGAGAGGTACCCAGGGCGATACCCTGTTCCTGAAATTCGCCTATATGTTCTAGTGGGCAAGAGGAACGGGAAAATTGGGGTGGAAAATTGGGGTCAGGTGGAAAATCGGGGTCAGACCGACCTAAACGACTGTATTTAAACAATTAACTCATACTTCGGCCACGATATAAATCGCTTAGGGCGGCCTTTTTATTGCCAAAAGTGATAGTCTAAGAAAAAAGTGTTCCTTGGTATTATGATTCAGGTTCGCGCAAAGGTCAGAGGCAATATACTAAGAAACCTTTTTGGGGGCAAAATACTGGGTCCAAGGTAAAGAATTCCGCGAATTTCACTCCTATTACTCGAATAATCAATAACTTAGGTCGGTCTGACCCCATGCTTCCCATGCTCCCTAGCGCTGCCGCCGCCGGTACAGACGATAGACATCCAGTTGATGCCGCAGCATGATCTGGACTTTCTTGCGCAGCTGCTCAACGATGTTGGGTCCAACGAGAAAGATGTCCTCCTCTTCCATCGAAGGAGCAAGTTCGATCAGAGGAACAGGGCTGCCTTCGAGCAGGCCGATCAGCTCATTGATGTTGTCGATTTCACTCCGGGTGATGTTTTGGATCTCACCGAGCTTCTGGTCGCCGTCCATGGGGTAGATATTTTCTTCCTTCGGCGGATGCTCATAATCGGTGCGGTCGAGGATGTCCTGGTACTGAATCGTATTTCGGGCGTTTCGATAGAAACAGATAAGGACTCGGAGCCGCAATCCCAGCCGATCCAGCGCGTCTTTCTCGCCGACTTTATCCCTCAGCCCAGCGATATCTTGGACCGCCGATTCCAAGTCATTGGTCGCCCGGTTGAACAGGTTGCCCGCTATCAGCGAACCCGAAAAGCCGTTGATGACCTCGAAGCCCTGGAGGTTCATCAGGTCGGCGGCCTCCTCTTCAGTGTTGGCCTGGAATTGGAACTTGCGGTAATAGTCCTTTTCCTCCGGCTCGAGTTCCATCGGGAACGGCACCAGCGGCCGGGTGATCCAGCGCTGGTTGATGGTGCCAACCAGCATGATCGGATCGATGCCCATCGAGCGAACGGTCCCGACGGCGCGGTCGATCTTCTCCCATATGCCCATCAGCGCTTCG
>CAYOZW010000369.1:0-2900 GCA_964408495.1 uncultured Eubacteriales bacterium | reverse complement strand
ACGAAAAACCGGATTGGGGGATCGGGAGGGGCAGCCAATGCCAGGAGCAGAGGCTCGACTCGCGTCGTTTGATGGTTATAGACATAGATGAGAGGTTCGTCCTTCGGGATGTTGGAGAGCCCGATGGCCTGGGGCCAAGGACAAATAGGAAGATATTTCAAAATGCGGAGGCTGTTCCGGTAAGAGAAACTGAGCATCTATTATTCTTAACGCCGTAAAGAAAAGAATGAATCAGCGACCCTCCTCTATTTATATTGCACTGCCTGGACGGGTGTCAAGGAATACGGCAGCAGGACTTCTCGGTTTCTTTTTGATCGGGAGAATAATATAATCGGCTCACAGAAGACATCATGGACCGGAAGCCCTCTGTCCCTGCCAAGCTTGTTATGGTGGCTGCCGCGATTTTCTTCATCATCTGTCCGGCGCTTATTCGCTGCCAGAGAAATGCCCTCTCCTCAACCGATCCCGCTGCCTTTAAAAGCTTTGTCGACGGGATCATCTCCCCCGACAAGATCGACGGGTTCCTGCGCTTTCTCACGGCCGAACCGCACCCGGCCTCTTCTCCGAGAAACAACGAACTGGCCCGCTATGTGCGAGAGAAATGGCAGGAATTCGGGATCGAAGATGTCACCTTGGCCAGCTATGATGTGCTTCTCTCCTTCCCCAAGTCGATCAGCGTTGAGCTCGTCTCCCCGCGCAATCTGCGGCTCGAGATAAAAGAAAAAGGATACGTCGAGGATCCGGACACGATGAACCCCGGTGTCGGGATTCCTTACAACGCCTATTCACGATCGGGAGATATCACGGCGCCGCTCATCTATGCGAACGGCGGCAACCCGGAGGACTATGACTTCCTCGAGAGGCGGGGGATCGGTCTCAAGGGAAAAATCGCCTTGGTCCGGTATTCCTCTCCCTACAGCTATCGCGGTTACAAGGCCCTGACCGCGGAAAAAAGAGGTCTTGCCGGGTTGCTCATATACTCCGACCCGAAGGAGGACGGGTCTGCGCGCGGTCCCGTGTTCCCGGACGGTCCCTGGGGGCCGGATAGCCATATCCAGCGCGGCGGAATCCCCTATGATTTTATCTATCCCGGGGATCCGCTGACGCCGGAATGCGCCTCGAAACCGGGCAGCCGGAGACTCTCCCCTGAAGAAGCCGAAACCCTTCCCAAGATCATCAGCGTCCCCGTATCGGCCGAAAACGCCCGTCCGCTGCTCGAGTCCTTCGACGGCGAAACCGCTCCCGCGGAATGGCAGGGTGCCCTCCCGATCACTTATCGCCTCTCCGGTTCAGAAACGATGGCCCGGATGCAGGTCGAGATGGAAGAACCGGTCCGGACTATAACCAATGTGATCGGCCGCCTCAAGGGCGTTGAATCCTCCGAAGAGGTCGTGCTCGTCGGCAACCACCGCGACGCCTGGGTATACGGCGGACACGACCCCTCGAGCGGCACAGCTTGTCTGATGGAGCTGGCCCGAGCGCTCGGCGAGGCCAAACGGGCGGGATTCAAACCGCGGAGGACGGTCATCCTGGCCAGCTGGGATGCCGAAGAATTCACCCTCACCGGCTCGACCGAGTGGGGTGAAGACAACAGAGAATGGCTGAAGGAAAATTTGATCGCTTACCTCAACGTCGACAGTTCCGCCTCGGGCCCAAATTTCAGTCTCCAGGGAGCTCCCAGCCTGATCCCCCTCATTCACCAGGCCCTGAAGGAAGTCGAAGACCCGGTCGAAAAAAGGCCGGTCTACGAAGTCTGGAAAAAGGGAATTATCAACGACGAGGGCAAAAGAGAGGAGGGTCGAGTGGAGCCGATCGGTAGCGGCAGCGACCATGCCGTTTTTCTGCAGCATATCGGCGCTCCCGCGCTGGACATGTCTTTCTCGGGGGACTACGGCGTCTACCACTCCGTATATGACAATTATTACTGGATGAGCCATTTCGGCGACCCGGGCATGCACTACACGGCCGCCTTGGCCAGAATCTGGGCACACATGATCATCGACCTTGCCTGCCGGCCCGTTCTGCCGCTGGATTTTAAAACCTATGCTCAAGAACTCCAGAGCTACCTTTCCGACTGGGCAGCGAAATACGACTCGGAAAAGAAGAAGTCGGCCGGACTGTTCGCTCAACTCGCAAAAATGGAAGAGGCCGCAGCGGAGACCGGCCCATTGCTTCTCGATCTGGCCAAGACCCCGAATATCGATGAAGAAGTCTTGAGGCGCATCAATGAGCTGATCATCGGCTTGGAAAGAGATTTCACCGATCCGGAAGGGATCCCGCACCGCCCCTGGTATAAACACCTCATTTTCGGCGCCCGGTATACGTATGACGTTCTCCTGCTCCCGGCGCTGACGGAAGCTTCCGAGGCGGCGGACGAAAAGGGCATTATGACGGCCGTCGAGAACCTGGAAAAATCCACGGCCGCGGCCGCCGCCCGGCTGGGGCAAATCGCGGCGCTCCTAAAGAAGGAAATATAGAGTGCCGCAGCAAAGAAAATTTCTTGCATTGACCCTGGCATGGGCGGTCTTTCTTCTCTCTCCCGCCTGTTCATCGATTGCAAAAAGAGCACAAAAAGAACTCGCCGGACGGGGTGTCAAGTTCAGTGAAGCAAGCTTCTTCGACCGCGTCAGGAACGGCGACCCCGAGACCGTCGGTCTTTTCCTGGCGGCCGGGATGTCTCCCGACGTCCAGGATCACGGATTCTCCCCGTTGCTCGAAGCGGCGAGAAGATGCCATGAGGAGATCGCCCAGGCTTTGATCGACGCCGGTGCCGATGTCGATGCCCCAGACCCTTATGGAGTGACGCCCCTGATGTTCAGCCTCATCTCCGGCTCAGTCCAGACGTCCCGGCAGCTCATCGAGAAGGGCGCTGAGGTTAATTCCCGTGACGTCGACGGCCG
>CAYOZW010000368.1:0-2902 GCA_964408495.1 uncultured Eubacteriales bacterium | reverse complement strand
CCCAAGGGAGAGGAAAAATTTTTCTTGTTACTGCCGGAAGGTAAATGTCGTCGTTGCAGGTTGAGGTGTCAGGCCGGTGATATCATCGGCATAGCCGTTGATGGTGATTTGACTCTGATGGCCGTCTCCGTAGCCGGCGCCCGTCACTCTCAGGGTCACGACGGCGATGCTGCCGACGCTTCCCACGGGAATGGCAGTTCCCCCGCCCGCATACCCACCGATCGTGATGACTCCGCCTGAGCCGCCGTAGCCCACGCTCCAACTCCCTGTCAGGCTCCCATTTCCTACGCTCTGCAGCTGAAACAGATTGGCGTCGAAATTGAGATTCAGGCCAAAAGCCTGTATGAGCTGAAGGTTTCCATCGATGGAGATGGGTATGGATACGACCGTTCCTGTCCCTCCCGAACCGGGGTTGCAGGAGATAGAGATCTTGTTTTTTGTGGATGGGGGCGGAGGAGGGCCGGTCGTACTCACCTGGAGGCTCACCCTCACACTCTGGGGGCTGTTGGAAGCTTCGTCCGCGCTGATAGTTATGCTCCCGTCATAACTCCCCTGAGGCAGACTCTTGGAATCGACCGACACAGTGTGGGACTTCTCTCCTCCCCCCGAGCTCCCCCCTATCGGGGCCACATTGATCCAGGGGGCATCCCAGATGATGTCATAGGTCAGAGTCCCCTCCCCTGAGTTTTTAACTTTTAGGATCTGGGACGGGGGATTCTGCCCGACCTTGACTGAGAACGTCATCACCGACGGGCTGACCCATATCTCCGGAGGCGGCTGGGCGGAGATATTCAACTTTACGCTGACTCTCTGGGGATTATTATAGGCCTCGGGACTGACGATACTGATCGTCGCCTCATAGTCGGCATCCTGGACGGCGAGCCCGGCCTTGTTGACCAGGATGTTGTGTTCGCTAGGCTGACCCGAGGAGGTGCCGCTTGAGGGCTCTACGCTGAGCCAGTCGGCATCGTCTGAGACGGTATATTGCAGGGTATTTTGGCCGCTGTTTTTTATTTTGAGGACCTGGCCCCCGGGATTACCCCCGGATTCATAGGCGGTAAAAGACAGCTCAAACGTATTCAGCCAGATGACAGGGCGAGTCAGCTCCTCCGCATTAGGGGTGATCGGGTTCTTCTTGCAGGTGAGAGCACCGAGCAAGAGAAGTGAGAAAAGGGCTGTCTGGCTGAGCCTTTGGAGCATTCGCATGCTTGTCTTCAATCCCGATCCGACCGGCTTCTTTATTTAGTCGTGAACAGGATCATTAGAGGTAATAGAAATTTAAACAATTTTAACGGCTTTTTCAACAAAATTCGGGCAGAAAGGCAGGGATGATGGGGAGGACAAAAGAAAAAGAACGATAAAAGGACTATTTTTTAGATAAGCCGAACGACTAAACTGTCGATTATCTTATCTTATTGCCGAGACAGGCTCCCCCTGGTCCTTGATCTTCATGATCCCGTAAGTCACGGCGTTGTTTCCGCCGATAATCGCGGCCACACCCAAAGGAGCAAGGAATAGGGGGAAGACTTTCTTCGCCGGCACGATATAAACCAGGTCGCCGGTTTGAGCGTTCTTCTCCAACTTCATGGTCCCAGTTTGGCCTTTCACCACCCTTTTCGTCCGGTTGTTGCCGACCATCAAGAGATCGATATCCTGGAAGAAGTTTGTGGATTTTCCCCTGGCATGGATCTTGTCATTGACCTGGAGCATCCCCTTGACCACCTGGACCTGGGCCATCCTGGTGTTGGGATTGAAATCCGCGATCGTCCCGACGAGCGCTTCACCGTTTTTCTCCTGCTCCCTGTAAACTTCGCTGATGGCCTCGGCCGCTTCCTTTTCATAAGGATCGAGGGCGATGGAGAGCTTGGCGGTTTCTTTTTCTCCGACCTTCAGCCCGACGAAGCTGTCGGCGTTGAAATCGCCCTGCTCGGTCTCCACCCCATAGGTATAGAGGCCGCTCTCAATTCCCTCGAGCTTGAAGATCCCGTAGCCGTCGGTCTTCGAGCTGATGAACATAGTGCCGCTGGCCAGGTTCTTGAACTTTAAAACGGCCCCCTCAAGAGGTGTCGTCCCGTCTTTGGCATAGAGAAAACCGATGACATTTCCCTTGGAAAGGCTGTCTTGGGCCGTCAAGAATGCGGGGGCAGAGAAGAAAAGCAAAGTCGCGAAAAAAGCCACCGCTGCTGTCGCTTTTAAACAGACCCCTTTATTCATGTGATCCTCCTAACACAGTATAAAGCTCCAGAAGTGCTTTGTCAACTAAAATCTAAGGTTTATCTTGCCCGCCCCGGCGGAGAAAGCCGGGGATTTTGAAACTCAGGGATTTCTTAGATTTTCGAGGGTCCACGGCCGCCGGCAAAAAGGGAAGATTACGATCGTCTATGACCGCCTGAGGATTGTCGAAAACCAGAGAGCGCGCCCCCTCCTTCCCTATCACGGTCTCTGCGATTTTAGCCGCCTCGGAAAGCCGGGGCGGGATAGAGCTCACATTATGGGCATCGCTGGCCAGGAAATGGATCAGGTTCAACCTTAGAAACCGGAGGACGGCCTCGCCCGCGCCCCTTCCGTAGGTCCCCAAAAAGCTCCCGCCGTTCGCCTGGGCCAGAACGCCCATCCTGACGAGGTCGAAAAGAAGCTCCGGTTGCCCGACGAAAACGGAATTCCTCTCCGGATGCGCGATGATCGGGCTGATTCCCTCGCTCATCAGGTCGAAAATGAGGTTCCTGACGTTGGGAAAGATATGACCGGAGGGGAATTCAATGAACATGTAAGAGCTTCCGTTGATCACCAGGTCATTCCGGTGGTTCTTGACGACATCAATCAGACGATGGCAAATGTAGACTTCGGCGCCGGCTTTGATCTCGATGGCAATGCCGTTCCCGATAATCGCCTCGTCGAGTTG
>CAYOZW010000367.1:0-2916 GCA_964408495.1 uncultured Eubacteriales bacterium | reverse complement strand
TGATCAAACGGGAAGCCCGGGCGATCCCCCCCCAACTGTCCAATGGTCCGTACGGGAACAGGGTGGAATGGGTGTCGTTGGTGTGGAGAATGGTCAGACGCTTTTTTTCAGCGGACCAAATTCGCGGAGCCGAAAAGACAAAGAACAAAAGCACCGAAACCCGCAAAAGTTTGGAATTCATCAAGAAACCTCCTTTCCTGAATTTACGGTTTGAACGGGACATCGATCCCGAACCGCTGCGAACCTTAGGCTGATCACGATCAAAAGATAGGCTTTCCGAGGGAGCGAGTTGTCAAGGAGTTGTTAAGAAATTGTCAAAACACGGCCATTTGCAGGCTGGGGGGCTTACAATGAAGGCCGGGACTTCCGCTTCCTCTTCCAGTCTCTGAGGTTCAGGGTCAGAGAAATGGCCAAAGCCGAAACGAGCAGGATGAGTGTGAAAATATCCACCATCCTCTGGCTCACGTCCCCGCCGGTGAAGGAATCGATCAGAAACTTGGTGTAGGATTCGGGCAGGTCCCGGATGCCGAGCGCTGACCTGACGCGCCAATGCCAGTCGGTGCACGGGCAATAGCCGTAGCCATACCAAATTCCGAGGATGAACCAGGAGAATGCGGTCAAAAGAATGACGGCCAGGTTGGCCGGCCGGGTTTTTTTCCAAACCCAGCCGAAGAGGATAAAGACGATCATACAGGAATGAAAAATGAAAAAAAACGTGTTCAGCAGGATCAGCATGCCATGCCTTCCTTGGAGCGGCCTAGATCGAAAAGGGGGTCCCGTGAGTGCCCTGGGCGACTCTGGCCAGAAAATAGGCTGTTTCATTATACGATAGGGCCATTCATCCTAGTCAATCATTAATCTTGATAGAGAGGCTGAAATTTGTCGATGATGCCATTTCGGCCGGTTCATCATCAGAAAATAGCTCTTCCCAAGCGGGCCTATTGCTATTCAGCAAACAGAGGATTATAATTCCTATAGAATAAGTCAAGTATTGTCGGCAACAAAGAGGAGAATTTGTATGAAAAAGACGTTGATATTTACGGTCGTCATCCTCGTCCTGACCGCGCCCGCATTCTGCGGAGTGGTCAAAAAGACAAAATCTGAAATCGGCTTCCGCGGGTTCGGCAGGTTCAGCCTCGTCCAGATCGAAAAGCTGACGGCCGACCAGAAATGGACGGATATGAAGACCAATTTCAAAGGTCAGGGGATAACCGGGGGACTGGCCGCGAAAACAATCCTCAGGTCGGGGGATTCGGGAGAGATCGTCGACCTTCCGGCGTCGACAATCTTCAAGCTGGACAACAAGAAGAAAGAGTACACGGTTTCCACGATCGAGAAATTGAAAGAGCAGATGGCCCAGGGGGAGGAGGGGGCTCAACAAGCCCAGGAGGAAGAGACGGCCAAGAGCACGATCAAAATCACCAAGAACGAATTTAGTGTCGATGACACCGGTGAGGAATCGACCATCAACAACTTTCCCGTCCGCAAGTATCTGGTCCACTGGCTCATGGAGTGGGAGGACACCGAGACCGGCGAAAAGGGATCGAACCGCCTGGAGACGGTCGTCTGGACGACCCCTCTGAACGGCGAATTGGAAAACGCCCGGGATGAGGAGTTCAAGTTCTCCAAGGCCTACCTGGCAAAAATCGGGGTTGGCACCGACCAGATGCAGCAGGATATCCTGGGGACAAGATGGCTGTCCATCCTCGACTCCTTCAGCATGGAGCGGAGTGGGGCGCCCCGCGATTTTTCCAAAGCGTCCGGTGAAATCGAAAAGATCAAGGGCTATCCGATTGTGACCGACGGCCAGTATTTCGTGACCGGTCAGAAGCCGGGAGGAGAATCCACAGAGCAGGGAGAGGAGACGTCCAAAGACGTCAAAGGAGCCATCGGCGGACTGCTCAAAAAGACGCTGAAGAAAAAGCCGGCCGACTCCGCGGCCGACGCCAACGCCCCCGCCCTCACCTTCCACACGGAAGTGCTGGAGATCTCCACTCCCGGACTCGGGGCGGGCGATTTCCAGGTCCCGGCCGGGTATAAAAAGAAAGGCTAGGACCCGGATCGCGGCCTGGCGAAATAGATATTATCCTCGTTCAAAAAAGTCTCCGTGCGGAGGAGTCCGTACCCCGCCTCACTGAGTTCCTTGGCCATATCTTTTCGGCCGGTGCACCCCTCCTCTTTTCCCCAATCCACTTTTTCGGGGTCACATTCGACGATGACCAATGTCCCGTCCGGCTTCAAGCTGGGAAGGATGTTCCTGAGGAGCGGCAGGGGGTTGTCCAGGTGATGGTAGACGTTGATCATGAAAACCATGTCCAGTGCGCCGGCCGGAAGTTTGGCGTCCTCGGCCTCGCCCAGGACGATCTCGATATTCTCGAATCCGTCCCGGCGGCTGCGCTCACGGAGGTGCTCCAGATACTCCCTGTTGATATCGTTGGCGTAGGTCTTTCCGAATTCACCCACCCGGTCGGCCAGCCACATCGTCATCCGTCCCGTGCCCGCTCCCACCTCGCCGACGACCATCCCCGGCTTCAGTCCAATGGCATCTAAGATCTGAAGCGGCGGCTGGCGTTCGTTCAGGCGCTTTTCCCAATCCTCGACCTGAAAAGGCCGGTTTTGAGAAAAACCCGGGACGGCGGCGGAAAGGAGCCAGCCGATAAGGCAGAAAACCGCCTCTTTCGTTTTCATCGGATCCCCGCAACGCGAACTCTTATTTCGCGCGCTCTCCGTCGATTTCGATCCCTCCGGTGGCCAAACGGCACTTGTTGACCTTGCCCTCTTCGTCCCGCGAGAACCCGATCTCGTAATACTGTCCTGAGCTTGGAACGGTGGTCTCAAACTTGAGCTTGTCCAGGGCGAGAGGTTTGATCTCGACTTCCTCACTGTCCGACTCTTCCCGTCCGAACAGCCTGCCAT
>CAYOZW010000366.1:1923-2939 GCA_964408495.1 uncultured Eubacteriales bacterium | reverse complement strand
GCAGACGAAGGCCGTTTTGATCGTCCTTCTGCTTTTCTTAGAATTCATATCGTACCCCGAAGCGGATGACCCGCGGCGACTGGACTTCCGTGGCGTAGCGCAGGGTGAAATCCGGACCCGTCCATTCGCTCTCTTCGGTCGCCAGAGCCCAGTTGAAGACGTTGTAGATATCGAGGAAGACCCGGCCGCGGGCTTCTCCCAGGGAGATGACTTTCTCGATGCGCAGGTCCACTGTCATATTGAATTCGTACCGGGCGACTCCGCGCGGAAAGGCTTGGATATAGAAGGGCCCCTGGTTGAACCCGGTGATGATGATCTTGCGGCTGAAGGGTTGGCCGTCGTAATACTTCACCAGCCCCGACAGCCGGAATCCGCCAGGAACAGGGACACTCCATCCCAGCCTGGCCGTGTAGGCCCGGTCGAAGCGCAGACGCCCTTTGGAAAAGAGGAACGTATTCGGATTGTCGTAGAGGGCGCCGATGACGCCATCGTCGTTTTCGAATGCGCTGTTTCCCGGATTGGAGGTCCCGACGGCTTCGGTCGCGGTGGCCGAGAAGAAGAAGACCGTGCCGCGGCTGAACTTCTTGACCAAAGTCAGGTCGAGCCCCCGGTAGCGGTTGACCCGGCTGTCCGCATCCGGATTGGTGAGCAGGAAGAAGTCCTGGCCCAGTGTCTCCTTTTTCTGGTCATTAACGGTGAGATAAAGATCATCGTGGTTCCCCGGAAGGTCATCATCACCAGGGTCGTAGACCTGGACGGGATCGTAGGCCGAGAGAGGGACTCCGACGTTGATCGTCTCGACGAGATGGCGGGTTTCCCGGTAGAACCCCGCCAAGGTCAGATAGAAGTCGTTCCGGAATGTCTTGGTGAACGAGACTGAGTATTCATCCGTGAAAGGCCTTTTGAGGTCCGGGTCTATCTCGGCGAAACTGGGGCCTTCCCGCCGCCACAGAGGTCCCGTTTCGCCAGACTGAACCCGGCCGTCTCCATTCCGGTCCGTCCAGGGATAGACCAGT
>CAYOZW010000366.1:0-1913 GCA_964408495.1 uncultured Eubacteriales bacterium | reverse complement strand
ACCGGCCGGCCGATACCCGGAGGCTCAGCGAGCGATCGGACGATAGGGGGAGGGCCAAGCCGAGCCGTGGAGACAGATGAAACCAATTGATCCTCCCGCCGGAATCCCGCTTCGGGAAGTCCGATGAGGCACCGCTGACCGTTCCCGGCACCAAGCCTCTCGTCGAGATCAAGTGAAGACCGAAGGAGAAAGAGATAAGGTTCCGCAGCGTGACTGTGTCCTCCGCGAAAAGGTGGATGTCGAGAGAATTCTCTCGATGCCGGAGAGGGGTGTTGAAGCGGACGATTTCGAAAGCCGTATCACCATAGTAATGGAGGTGGATGTTATCAAAAATATCCGTTTCCGTGGATGAAGCGGCCCGCCTCAGCGAGAAACCATAGTCGATCCGCTGGCGGACCCGGTTCCCTGCCAGGAGCGCTTGTCCCGTTCCCTGTAGAATGAACGAACTCCGGTCCTGGTCCCCGGCCATAGCTGCGGCTCCGGATGGAATCTTTGTGAAGACCTCTTCGCCGTGGGGCTCAGCTATCCCGTCCTGAAATTGGGAGCGGGAGTCACCCTTGTTGTAGGCGACTCCAAGCTCGATGTGATGGGTCGGGCAAAAGCACAGGCGCCAGATGAACTGGAAGACATTGAAGATATTTTTCTGGTCCAGCGTTGCCGAAATGGGGACATCCCGGGCCGCCCCGGCGGTGGGATGACGGACGATCTGCCCTGTCCAGAATAGGTTCAGAGAGCCTCGACCGAGGGGATAGGTGAGGTTCAGCAGTGCCGAAGAGACCGTCCCCTTGTCGTCCGGCGAAAACTCGGCGATATCCCGTCTCAGATTGAGGTAAGAGATGGAGGCGAACAAGTAAAGTTTCTCCGGCACGACCGGGCCGGAAAATTGAGCGCCGGCATTCCCGAAGAAACTCAACTTCGTTCTTTCGTTCAGCCCCTCTTCTTTGAGGCGTTGCGGGATGCTCCCCGAACTCATCCCGGGAGCGGTGAAATAAGCGGAGACGGAGCCGTGATATTCGGGAGTCCCTTTCCTGGGGATGAGGTCGAACGCTCCGCCCGGCGAGCTGTTGGCGATCGGAAAGCGGCCGTTGTCATGGACGACGAACCGGAGCGCTTCGATGTCCGGATAAAAAAGAGGAGTTCCCGTATCGTAAGGATCGGTCGCATCCATCCCGTTGATGAGATAAGAGCTTTGCGTCCAGGAGACGCTGCCCCGCGAGCTCCAGAGCGCCGGAAGGCTCGCCCAGACCCCGCCGATATCGATCCGGTTGGTCGTCGCCGAAAAGTCCTGGTTTTCGATGAGCGACCAGGCGTTATTGGCCGAAGGCAGCGACTGGACCTGGAACTCATCGATCACGGTCCGGGCGGAGACGTCGGTGAGGTCGAGCCAAAAGAAATGCGAACCCAGCGCGCCGGACTCCGCCGGGGCGATGATGATCCGGACAAAGACCGTCTGCGCGGGTTCAAGGATGATGTAACTTGGAGAAAACTTGGGTATTCCCTCCGGAACATCAATATATATCCCGCATTCACCTGCAGGGATTCCGCTAAGCGCGAAGGAGCCGTCGCCGGCCGATTTTGTCTCCTCCCGGAAGAGTCCTCCTCCGGATACCAAGACGATCTTGACCTCGGCGAAAGGATTTCCGGATTGATCCAGCACGACGCCGGTCAGTATCGCCGGCCGTCCGGCCGCGGCGGCCGAAAGAGAACCCGAAAAAAGGACGATGCCGGCCGTAAGGAGGATGGAAATCAGGACCGGCCGTTGGACTTTCAGATTCTTATCTCCATTGAAAAGCTTCACTATATTCATAAATTTCATTCCATCCTGTCAAGAATCGGCTGGCCCTGTAGCGAAAAGTGGGGTTGATTCCAGGCTATGGAGGGGATCAGCCGCAATCGGCCGCAGCGACCATTGA
>CAYOZW010000365.1:0-2947 GCA_964408495.1 uncultured Eubacteriales bacterium | reverse complement strand
CCTCCATCCGGCCCAATAATCCCCGAAAAGGCTTCTTTTGAAACTGGCGGAGCAGGGCGAACATCTCCGGCGAGTCCGGCTGACAGAGCACGATATTGAGGTTGGCACTCTCATTCTTAACGGTCGCCTGGAGCTGCTCGGCAACGCGCAAAACCTGCGGGATTCCCAGGACCGGGTTCGTCCAGGAGTCATAAAAACTGAAACCAACAGTGTTAAAAGGCGCCAGTCCCTCCCTGGTTTTGCCGTTGATCGCCTGTCCGGGCCTCAAAGAGGGAACGACGGAAGCGATCTCCGCCTGCGAGATATAGCCTGAACCATAATTGAAGGAAACCTCGGCCTCCAGGCCCGCATCCCTGGCCCCGTCCTGAATCGTGGACAGGAACCCGACGACTCGGTCGGCATAAGTCCGCTCCCGGCACCAGGCGGGCCCGTTTTGGCCGGGATAGAGGCTGACGCTCCAACAGATGCCGCTGCCAGAATCATTCGTCAGGAACGAGAAAAGTTCGATAGGCGCCACCCGGCAGAGCTCCGCCACGGCCCGGCGATACATCGCTAGGACTTCGGGGCGATCGATGCAGGGGGCATAGTAGACGTGCCGCGACCGGCGGGGATGTTCGCAACGGGGACCTCGCCAATCCGGATGTGCCTGATAGACCGGTTCCGGAAGATAGGCGGGCTCCTTGCCCAGGAAAGCCGCTTTCAAGCCCAATTCCTTGAGGACGGCCGACCTCCGGCGGACGATCTCCAAATTCCGAGTGGAATAATCGGCCGGCAGGAAATCTTTGAGCTCGGGAGGAATGACGACCTTGAAGATGGTCGCCATCAACATCCCCCAGTTCGGATAGGGGTCGTTGCGGTCGAGGTCCCAGAGCCAGCGGCTCTTCGGCAGATCGCTGATATAAACATGGGTTGCGCCTAGTTCGGCCGCGCTTTTCGCGAAGGCACGGAATTCGTCGATGGACGAAGTCGGACAACTGAAAAGGATTTTTCTCACCCCCTCCCCGGAGAGGCCGGTCCCAGTCCTACTCCCTTGGGATAGAGATTCTAGCGATGCCCCATGAAAAGACAACAGCGGGCAAACGCATAAGACGCTTGTTGTAAGAAGGATGGATTTAAAGCGGGTCATGGCCATCTGTCTCCTCGCCTGTAACCTTCCAGCAAGCTGATGCTAAATCAGGGGAGAAAACGATGTCAAGGCGGCGGATTTGGGCCAGCCTAACAATTCTTTGAATCCTGCGTCCAGATGATTACAATAGGATCATGCGAAGAACGTTACGATCTCTATGTGTTTTTGGTTGGGGAGCCTTTGTTGTCTGCCTGCTCCTCGGAGGAAGCACGGCCCGAAAACAGAAATATGACATTCTCATCAAGGGCGGCCGGGTGATCGATGGCAGCGGCAATCCCTGGTACCGCGCGGACATCGGGATCAGAAACGGGAAGATCGCCGCCATCGAGCGCTTCCTGGATGAAGGAGAGGCCGACAAGGTCGTTGGGGCCCAGGGTTTGATCGTCGCTCCCGGTTTCATCGATGTTCACACCCATGTCGACTCGGGCCTCCTGGAAACCCCCTCCGTGGAGAATTACATCAGCCAGGGCGTCACGACGGTCGTCGGCGGCAACTGCGGGGGCCATGAATATCCCCTCGGCGAATTCTTCGCCGCCGCCGAGAAGGGAATCTCTCTCAATATCGCCATGCTCGCCGGGCACAACACGATCCGCCGGGAAGTCATGGGTCTCAAGATGGCGGCGCCGACAGCGGAAGAAATGAGCCGGATGAAGATCCTGCTCGACCAGGAGATGAAATCGGGCGCCATCGGGCTTTCCACCGGTTTGGCCTATCTGCCCGGCGTCTACTCGAAGACGGAGGAGATGGTCGAGCTCGCCCAGGCCGTTGCCCCTTACAACGGGATCTATGCCTCTCATATCCGGAACCAGGCGGAGGGTATCTCGGAGGCCATCAAGGAAGCGATCGCGGTGGGGGAAAGAAACGGAATCACCGTCCTCATCTCCCATATCAAGCTGGCCGACGAATCCATCTGGAACAAGCCGGTACTCGTGACCGGCCCCGTGGAAGAAGCGAGAGCCCGCGGCCTGGAAGTCTATCTGGATCAATACCCCTATACGGCTACGAGCTCGGTCTTCACGAGCAGTTTTCCTCAGGAGGTTTTCGAGGGCGGCACAAAAAAATTCTTGGAGCGACTGAACGACCCTGCTACCTATAAGAAGGTCAAGACCCACATCATCAAACAGAGGCTGACCTCCCAGCGGGGGATCAATAAGCTCCAGGGCATCACCATCGCCCGTTGTCGGGCCTTCCTCGATTACGCGGGAAAAAACCTGGAGGAAATCCTGATTCTGCTGCAGAAAGAGCCGTCCGTCGAAAACGCCGCGGACCTCATCATCGAGATCGAAAGAGCCGGCGGGGCTTCCGCGGTCTTCTTCCAGATGGACGAGGCGGACGTGGAGACGCTGATGCGCCTCCCCTACTTGATGATCGGGTCGGACGGCTTGGTCCAGGTCCGCGGGCGGGGTTTTCCCCATCCCCGGAGCTACGGAACCTTTCCCCGGATTATCGGCCGGTATGTCCGCGAAAGAGGTATCCTGCGCCTGGAGGAGGCGATCCGGAAAATGACCTCTCTTCCCGCTCAAGCCCTGAAGCTCAAGGACAGGGGCTATATCCGGGAGGGGATGTGGGGCGATGTGGTCGTTTTCGACCCCGAAGTCTTCAAGGATATGGCGACCTTTAAGAGCCCCCATCAGTCCGGCCCGGGCCTGGCCTGCGTTCTGGTGAACGGAAAGATTGTTTTCAGCGAAGGCGGATGGACCGGACTGCTGCCGGGACATGTTCTTTACGGAAAAGGGAAAAAAGGATAAGAGCGGAACGATATCCTTTCAATAAAACCGGTCCATCATCCGGTACTGGATGGCCTCGGCGACGTGGGCGGGG
>CAYOZW010000364.1:0-2955 GCA_964408495.1 uncultured Eubacteriales bacterium | reverse complement strand
GCTCTGGCTAAGACAAAAAAAGGCGCGGTCATCTGCGTTTTTGAGACAACCGACCGCATCCAGCACATGTTCTGGAGGTATCTGGACAAGACCCATCCGGCCCTCCGGACGACCTCGCCGGAGATGAGTTCCCAGGTCATCGAGGACCTCTACACGAAGATGGACGACCTGATCGGCCGGGTTCAGGCCAAGCTCGATTCCCGGAGCGCCCTCATCGTCATGTCGGACCACGGCTTCAAGTCCTTCCGCCGGGGCGTTAACCTTAACTCCTGGCTCCATCGCAACGGCTACCTGAAACTCAAGGATGGAAAGGCGGCGAGCGGAGAATGGTTCAAGGACGTGGATTGGGAGACGACAAGGGCCTATGCCTTGGGGTTGGGTGGACTCTATCTCAATCAAAAGGGCCGGGAAGCGAAAGGTATCGTCGAGGCCGGCGAAGCATCACGAACCCTCAAAAAGGAGCTCATTGCCAAGCTCAGCGGACTCCGCGACGAATCCGGAGGCGACGTCGCTATCACCGAAGTCTATGACCGCGACCGCATCTACTCCGGTCCCTACGCCCCCAACGCACCCGACCTGATTATCGGCTATAATCAGGGATTCCGGGCTTCCTGGGATTCGGTGACCGGGAAGGTCAACGACACCGTCTTCGAAGACAACATCAAGGCCTGGAGTGGAGACCACTGCATCGACCCCCGGCACGTGCCCGGCGTTTTCTACTTCAGCCGCAAGGTCGCTTCCAAGACGCCGTCGATCATGGATGTGGCCCCGACCGTCCTGAATCTCTTCGGGCTTCAGGTCCCGGCCCACATGGACGGCCGGACCCTCCTTTCGCCGGATGTTCCGGTCGAGGCCCCGCCGCCCAAAAAAGGAAAAAAGAAATGAACAGCATGAATAGACGGGAATTCCTCAAGAAAGGCCTGGCCGCTTCCTCTTTGCTCGCTGCCGGCGGCGGCCTTGTCCCGCTGCTTCGCGGCGCCGGCAAGCGTGCGACCCGGGCCAAGGTCCTTGTCCTCGGGTTCGACGGCCTGGATCCGAAGCTCCTCAGCCGCTGGCTGGATGAGGGAAAACTGCCTTCCTTCGCCCGGCTTATTGCGGCCGGAGGCTTCCTCCCCCTGGGCACGAGCTTGCCGCCTCAAAGCCCGGTGGCCTGGTCGAATTTTATCACCGGCACCGACCCCGGAGGGCACGGTATCTTCGACTTCATGCACCGCGACCCGAACACCTACTTCCCTATATTCTCTGGCTCGCTTTCGACGGAGGCCAAGAAAAATCTCAAGATCGGAGACCTTGTCCTCCCGTTGAGCGGCGGCGAAGTCAAGAACTTGATAAACGGGAAGACTTTCTGGCAGATCATGGAAGAGCATGATATTCCGGCCACCATTTTCAAAATGCCCTCGAACTATCCCCCCGTCCCCTCCAACCAGCGGACCCTTTCCGGCATGGGGACTCCCGACCTCAAGGGCAGTTATGGAATCTCCTGTTTTTATACGACCGATCCCGATATGCCCAAGGGTGAGCTTTCAGGTGGGAGAGCTTATGAGGTCTATGTCATCGGCAACAGGGTCGAGGCCAAGCTCCCCGGACCCATCAACACTTTCAAAAAAGAACGGCCGGAAGCCGTGATCGACTTTCAAGTCTTCATCGACCCCGTCCACCCGGTGGCCAAATTCGTCCTGCCGGACCAGGAGTTCATCCTCAAAGAAAAGGAATGGAGCGGCTGGAAGAGGGTTCATTTCGGCCTCATCCCGACTCAGAGCGTGAGCGGCATCTGCATGTTCTATCTCAAAGAAATCCGTCCCCATTTCAAGCTCTACGTCAGTCCCATCAATATCGACCCGGGTCATCCGGCCCAGCCGATCTCGACTCCTGGAAGCTATGCCCAGGAGCTGGAGCGGGTCTTCGGCCCGTTTTTTACCAAGGGTCTTCCAGCCGATACCTCGGGTCTCGACAATAACTTCCTCGATGAAGGAGCGTTCCTGGAACAGGACGACATGATCCTCCGCGAGCGCGAGCGGATGTTCGATTACGAGTTCAACCGCTTCGAATCCGGCCTCTTGTTTTATTACGTTTCGAGCACCGACCAACGTCAACACATGTTCTGGCGCTTGATGGACGAAAACCACCCCGAATACGACCCCAAACTCGCGGCCCGCTACGGCCGGACCATCGAGAATATTTACTTCGAAGCGGATCGCTTCCTTGGTCGGATTCTGCCCAAGATCGACAATGATACCGTGCTCCTGGTCATGTCCGACCACGGCTTCAACCCCTTCCGCCGGGCATTCAACCTGAACACGTGGCTTTTCGAGAACGGGTACCACAGGCTGCGCAATCCCTGGAAACAGGAAGAGGGGAGCTTCTTCGACAACACCGATTGGTCGAGGACAAAGGCCTACGGAATCGGTCTCAACGGGCTCTACCTCAACCAACGGGGACGGGAAAGAGAAGGAACCGTCAACCCGGGAGCCGACTCCGAGAACCTGCTTCGGGAGATCGCCCAGAAGCTTGAGCAAACGGTCGATCCAAAAACCGGCGAGCGGGTTATCCTCCGGGCATTCCTCTCCAAAGAGGTCTACCACGGTTCCCAGATCGAACACGCCCCCGATATCGTCTGCGGGTTCAACCGCGGCTACCGTATCTCCTGGGATTCCCCACTGGGCAAGTTCCCCAAAGACATCTTCCTGGATAACAGCGAGAAATGGAGCGGCGACCACATGGGAGCCCCCGAGATCCTTCCCGGGATTCTGGTCGCTAACCGCCCCATCCGGGCCGAGTCTCCCGCCCTCTATGACCTGACGGCCACGATCCTTGATATATTCGGCCTGCCCAAGACAAAAGAGATGATCGGAAAAACCGTTCTTTGAGAGGAGAGGATATGGGCAAAGCAAAGATCAAACTGGAAAAAGACCTGATTGAGAAAGTCAAGAAATTCGCTAAGCTGGCGGGCTACTC
>CAYOZW010000363.1:0-2979 GCA_964408495.1 uncultured Eubacteriales bacterium | reverse complement strand
AGAATAACCGGTGATGATGATGACCGGGGTTTCGGGGGCGGCTTCCTTGATCCGGTTGAGGACATCCAGCCCGGTCGTCCCGGGAAGCTTGAGGTCGACGAAGGCAATCTGGAAGGCTTCGGCACCGAACAGTTTCATTCCTTCCGCACCGGAGGCGGCGGTCTCGACACGAAAGCCTTCCTTGCGCAGGACCAGACTCATAGAATCGCGGATCGACTCCTCGTCATCGATAACCAAAATACGAGTGGGATCATTCACCAGGCAAATTCCTCTTGACCGGAAGGATGACGGTGAAGGTGGTCCCCTTCCCGATTTCGCTCCGGACCTCGATCGAACCCTGATGCTTCTGGACGATGCCATAGCTGATGGCCAGCCCCAGCCCCGTTCCTTTCCCCACCTCCTTGGTGGTAAAAAACGGCTCGAACAGCCGAGTCATATTCTCCGGTTTGATGCCGTGCCCGGTGTCGGAGAGCTCGATTTTGATACGGTCTGTCTGTTTTTCCAGGGATGTCCTGATCGTCAGAACGCCGTTGCCCGCCATGGCTTCAGCGGCGTTGGCGATGATGTTGGTGAAGACCTGCTGGAGCTGAGAGCTGTCGGCGATGATGCGGGGGATTTCGGAGAACTCCTTTTGAACCTTGATATTCTGGAAGAGGGCTTGAGGCTCGAAGATGGCCAGGGCCCGGTTGAGGGCCTCGTGGATGTCCGTCGGCACCATCTCCGGCTCTTTGGGCCGGGAGAACTCGAGGAGTCCCTTGACGATATTCTTGCAGCGGGTGGTCTCCTTGACGATTTTCTTGAGGTTCTCGTACTGGCTGGAGTCCTTATCGGTGTCCTCTAGAAGCAGATGAGTATAGATGAGCACTCCGCCCAGGGGATTGTTGATCTCGTGGGCGATTCCCGCGGCCAGCTTCCCGAGGGAGGCCAGTTTCTCGGACTGGACGAGCTGGGCCTGCATCTCCACAAGCTCCCTGGTCCTATCCTCGACTTTTTTCTCGAGGGTCGTCCCCCAGTCGACCAGTTCCTTGTTGGCGGCCTTGAGCTTCTCGGTCATCTGGTTGAAGGCGGTGGCCAGTTGTCCGATCTCGTCCTGGGAGTGGATTTCGACCTTGTGGTTCAGGTCCCCGTCGGCGATCTGATGGGTGGCGGCGACCATGCCCTGCAACGGTTTAATGATTCTGGTGGTGGAAAAATAGAGGATGATCAGGAGAAAGAGGACGCATAGAGATGCCATGAGGGCAAACGTGAACATGACCCGTTTGGCGGTGTCTATATAGGGCCTTTCCAGCGTCCCCACGTAGAGGATGCCGATGATTTGGTCTCCGGCATCCCGGATCGGCTCATAAGCGGTAATGTACCAGTCTCTGACAACGAAGGCCCGGTCGTTCCAGGCCCGGCCTTCATCGAGCACGGCCGTCTTCACCTGGGCCGACAGGCGGGTCCCGACGGCCCGCTGGCCCTGCTCATTGGTAACGTTGGTCGAGATCCGCAGGTCTCCCTGGAAGATCGTGGCCGTCCCCGTTTCCCGCCCTTTGTATTTCTCGCCCTTGAAAACCGTCTCTTTGACCCTGTCTACGATCTCGTAGTTCCGGTTGAGCAGGATACCGCCGTAGAGAACACCCAGAATCCCTTGTTTTTCGTCGGAAAGGGGAGCGGCGGCCTTGAGCATCAGGCCGCTCGTTTCTTTATTCTCGAGCCGAGGGGCCGCTTTGGGAGTGGGGATGAATTCCATGTCAGCCTGATCGGCCAGGTCTTCGCCTTCCCTGAGCAGCTCGCCTTGGGGAACGATCTCGGGATAGGCGACGACCCTTTCCTGGAGGGCCAGGCGGACGAGCCCGTCCTGCGATTGGTCGTCGCCGGTCATCTCTGGGTTGCGGGTCCTGACGTACACCCGGCCTCGCTGATCGGTCAGGGTCAAGATGTCGAGACCGTACGTGACTCTCACCCGGTCGAGACGGCGGAGGATGAGGTCCTTTTCGCCCTTGACAACCGACTCCTGGAGACCCTCCCGGGCCGCCGTCAGGCTGACCAGGTCCTTGATGTCATTGAGCCTCTCGTTGAAGACGATCCAGGCCGAGGCCAGGTCGTAGTTGACCTTTTTTTGGGCTTGGCCGACGAGGGTATTCTTGATGAGCTTCTGGCCGAGGCTCAACGTGATCAGGCCGCCGATGATGATGACAATCAAAAAGCTGAGGGTAAGCTTTGTCCGGAGGGAAGGCTCAGGAAAATGCAACATGGTCTAGGATGCGAATAGGCGAGTTGGATTATACTCGATTCGGAATGCCCGTTCAAGATGAAGGTAATTCTTGACAATAACACTCCTGTTCTATATCATACTCAGTTCTTTGCGGCAGGCTGTTTTAATCAATAAGCCGCATATTCGTATTTATTATCGAGCGATGCCCTTATTTAAAGCCGTTAAGCAAAACCTTCTTCCTCGAGCGTTGATTTCTACTGCCATTGAAGGGGATATCCTGTCTACTGGAACACAAGGGCTTTTCACGTGAAGCGGTGCCACCATGATGGATATCAAAGATCATAAAGGTTCCGAGGGCCCGTTTCCGCCCATCGCCAAGGAGATCAATCATGCCGTCTGAATCCGCGATTGTCCCCAGCCATGACTGGCTCGCTGAATTGGAGAAGAGCAGCGGTGAGAGCGCTTCCGTCTGCTATCAATGCAAAACATGTTCCACCGGATGCCCCGTTGCTTTCGCCATGGATATCCTTCCGCACCAGATCATCCAGATGATCCGCATGGGGCTGAAAGAAGCCGTCCTCAAGAGTTCTTCTATCTGGCTGTGCGTTTCTTGTGAGTCCTGCACGACCCGCTGTCCGAATGACATTGACGTCGCCAAGATTATCGATGCTCTGAGGATGGCCTCCAGCAAATCCGGTTTGAAGCTGGGGGATAAGAGGCCGTCCGTTTTTCATAATGCTGTTCTCGCCTCGGTTAAAAGGACGGGAAGACTGTATGAGCTG
>CAYOZW010000362.1:0-2992 GCA_964408495.1 uncultured Eubacteriales bacterium | reverse complement strand
TTTTTCTTTGTCATCCATCTAAGCGACCGCTTGGCCACTCCGTTTTGTTTACAAATTACTTGTGGGTTTTCCCCTAGATAAGACGTCAAAGGAGTAGAATGGACCAAAAAAGGTGACGGATGCCGTGACGGAACAGCAACGGATAAAGATATGAAAATGGCCGGGAATGAACGACCCGTCAGTCGACGATGAAGGCCTTGCTTTCCTTATTCCTATGATAGGGCAGTGAGGGCGGGCTCGATTTTGCCTCACTCATTTGTTTGGGAATCTCTGTGATGTGCCTCAATCCATTGGACGATTGATGATAAAGGGCTTATAATAATCAAAGGTAGGGCTAATAGAATTGGGCTTCATAACTGATTTCGAGCAACATCTTCGCGATTACTTTCCCTTCGGACTGCCGGTTTCGGCTGCCAGTGCCGACTGGCTGAATCTGGCCGCGCTTCTAAAAGAAGCCGGCCCGCGTTCGCCCTCGGACACTCAGCATTTACGTCACCTCGCGGCCCAGTTCAACATGCAGTGCGCCTGGAGTGCGCCTGCACTCAATCCGATCTCGCCGGGACAGCTCATCACGGCAGGGATGATCGTCGAACTTTTGCGCTATGTGGTACTGACCTACTGTCACCAACAGAACCCGGGTTCGCTCGGTAAAGGTCTGGGTTGGACGGCGGCAAAGAAAGGCGCTGACTTGATTTCAGAGCCGACCAAAGCTTTTGCCGAATTCTTCCCGCCTCGCCAGGTCCTACTTGAACAGGAGAGCCGTTCCGCCTATCTGGACGGCCAATCGGAGCTTGCTCCCCGCCGTGAGCAAATTGCGATGGAATCCGTTCTCCTTTTGCTCGCGATGAAAAACCCCGCCTTCAAGCCGTTCCGGGCCCTCTATGACGATGCCCAACTTCGGAAAGCCGCGCCCTATCGCGAGCTCGCCGACTCCCTCGCTGATTTTTTCGAGACTCAGCCGCCGGTAGCGGAGACCGGAGCCAGCCTTTTCAGGACTCTGCTGGCGCCGCAGGAGGATTCCCCTGACTCGCTCGAAGGACAGCTGGAGTTTATCCGCAACCATTGGGCAAAGCTCTTGCCGTCATCGTTGCTCGAGAAAACATTGCTCATTGGCGATATCCTAAGGGAAGAGCGGTACCAACGCGGATTCAGTCGGGGCCCGACCGAGATCCTGCGTTTTGGCAAGACCGGCCGGGTCGATATCGGCTACCCCGAGGTGGAAGCCTTCAGCCAAGATGCGGACTGGATGTCCAACGTCGTACTGATGGCCAAGAGTACCTACGTCTGGCTCGACCAGTTGTCGAAGAAATATCAGCGTCCCGTTCATCATCTGAACGACATCCCTGATGAAGAGCTCGATCGGCTGGGTCGCTGGGGTTTTACCGGCCTGTGGCTTATCGGGGTCTGGGAGCGCTCGCGCGCCTCACAGACCATCAAACAGATCATGGGCAATCCGGAGGCCATGGCGTCGGCCTACTCGCTCTATGATTACCGCATTGCCAATGATTTGGGTGGTGACGCCGCTTATGAGAACCTGAGGGAGCGTGCCTCGAAGCGAGGGATCCGCCTTTCTGCGGATATGGTTCCGAATCATATGGGGATTTTCTCGCGTTGGGTCGTGGAGCATCCCCATTGGTTTATTCAGATGCCCTTCCCGCCGTTTCCGGTATATCAATTCACCGGAGTGAACCTCTCCGACGATTCTCGTGTCGTGCTGCAGATTGAGGACGGATACTGGCAGCATCGCGATGCGGCGGTCGTATTCAAGCGAATCGATACCACAACCGGTGAGGCGAGCTACCTCTATCACGGCAATGACGGCACCAATATGCCCTGGAACGACACGGCGCAGTTGAATTTCCTGCTGCCGGAGGTCAGGGAGGCGGTCATCCAAACCATTCTCCATGTCGCCCGCCAGTTCCCGATCATTCGCTTTGACGCGGCCATGACTCTGGCCAAGCGTCATTACCAGCGCCTCTGGTACCCGCAGCCGGGTGAAGGAGGCGCGATTCCATCGCGCGCCGAACACGGTCTGACCAGGGACGGGTTTGACGCGCAGATTCCGAAGGAATTCTGGCGCGAAGTCGTCGACCGCATCCAGGAAGAACAGCCGGAGACGCTCCTGTTAGCCGAGGCTTTCTGGCTGATGGAGGGTTATTTCGTGCGCACTCTCGGGATGCACCGGGTCTACAACAGCGCCTTCATGAACATGCTCAAGATGGAGGAGAATTCCAAGTACCGCCAGACGGTTAAGAATGTTCTGGAGTTCAGCCCGGAGGTCCTGAAGCGGTTTGTGAACTTCATGAATAATCCCGACGAGCTCACGGCGGTCGAACAGTTCGGCAAAGGCGATAAGTATTTCGGCGTCGCCGTCATGCTGGTCACAATGCCCGGACTTCCCATGATCGGGCACGGGCAGGTCGAGGGTTTTGTCGAAAAGTACGGGATGGAGTATCGCCGGGCCTATTGGGATGAACAGGTCGATGAAGAAATGGTGCGACGTCACGAGGCGGAGATATTCCCGTTGATGCGCAAACGTCATCTTTTCTCAGGGGCGACAAATTTTGCCCTTTACGATTTCCGCTCTCCGCAAGGCGGGGTGGACGAGAATATCTTTGCCTTTTCGAATCGCGCCGGCGATGAGCGGGCCGTTATTATTTACAACAATGCTGGCCATTCGACCCGGGGCTGGATAAAGACCTCGACGGATATCAATGTCGCCTCTGCTGATAGTCCCCGTTTGGTGCGCAGATCGCTGACGGAAGCGCTGGCCCTTCGGACCGGAGAGGCCGACCTGTACATTTTCGGCGATTATCGCACCCGGTTGCAGTATATCCGCTCGGGCCGGCAAATGACCGAGGAAGGGCTTTTCGTGGAGTTGAGCGGCTACCAGTATCAGGCCCTTCTCGACTGGCGGGAGATTCACGACCACGATGGGTCGTGGCGTCGGCTGATGCATCGGCTCAACGGTGCGGGAACGCCCAACATGGAT
>CAYOZW010000361.1:0-2994 GCA_964408495.1 uncultured Eubacteriales bacterium | reverse complement strand
TTTCAAAACTCATCTTGGAGCGGAAGCTCCCGATCTTCTGGCAGTGCGAGATCAGGATTGACCTGATGACCAGGCCCCAACTGGCCAAGATGAAAGAGGCCGGGCTTTTTTACGTGTCTTTCGGCGTCGAGGCTGGCTCGGAACGGGTACGGAACTCCATCGTCAACAAAAAAGTCAGTCTCAAGGATTTCGAGAATGTCGTCTCCTGGTGCCGGGAGCTGGAGATCATCCCGAATGCATTTTTTATCTTCAGCCATCCCACCGAGACCTGGGATGAGGCTCAGGAGACCATCCGTCTCATCGAGCAATACAAGGACGTTGTCGAGGCTAGCGTCGCTATCCTCCATGTCTACCCGGGCACCCCGCTGGAGAGGACCGCCCGGGAGATCGGCCTTCTGACAGCTGATTTCAGCTGGGCAAAAAGGCATTCCTCCAAGATCATCACCCTGCCCACGGCCCAGGGCGACGTGCCGCTCTTCCTGGACAAGCTGACTTGGGCTCAGGTCAGCGAGCTCCTTTTCCGCTGGTCCTTTTCCGGAGGCCGCATTTCCCTCGCCCGCAAGATCCCTCGCGTCCTGGCCAATATCCGGTCCTGGGGCGATATCAAACGATATGCCATCATGGCCCTGGTCTATGTAAAACTAAAAATGAGGGCGCTCTTTAAAAAAGGAGGGTGAAATGTCGTTCTATCTCTACATCATCCTAGCCTATCTTCTTGTCCTGACGGTGCTGAACTTTGTCCGCGCCCGCCGGGTCAAGAGCCAAGAGGATTTCATGGTCGCCGGACGCTCCCTCAAGTGGCAGGTCATGGTCTTCACCCTGATCTGCACCTGGATCGGCTCAGGAACCTTCATAAGCGGCGCGGAATTCGCCTCCAAAGCGGGGTTTTCGGCCCTCTGGCTCGCCGCCGGCGCCTGGGTGGGGATCATCGTCATCTATTTCCTGGCCGGGAAGATCCAGACCTTCGGCCAGTACACCGTCGGGGATGTGCTTGAAGTCCGCTACGGCCCTGCGGCCCGCCTCTTTGGCGCGATTGCCCTGATTCTGTCCTTCATTTCCATCGTTTCCTACCAGTTCGTAGCTGGCGGGTTCATCCTCAATGTGGTCACCGACGGAAAGATCTCAGAATCCCTGGGCACGGTTATCGCGGCCTTGTTCGTTATCCTGTTCACCGCCCTGGGCGGCATGGTGGCGATCGCCTACACAGACCTGCCGAACGGCATCATCATCGTCTTGGCCTGCTTGCTGGCCGTGCCGTTCGTCTATGTCGCAGCGGGCGGGCTACAGACCGCCCAACAGGCCCTCGCTCCCGGTTACTTCTCCGTGGTCAACAGCCAGTTCGGCGCTCATCCCTGGCTGAAGGCCATCGGTTATTTCCTCTCGACGATGTTCCTGCTCATGGGCGTGCAGAGCATGTACCAGAAGTTCTACAGCGCCAAATCGGCCAAGGACGCCAAGAAGGCCGTGTTTTGGTGGACGCTGGGGACTATTTTCGTCGAGACGGTCGTGGTCGTTATCGCGGTCTTCGCCTTCAGCAAGCTCCAGGGCCAGATCGACCTGAGCGTTCCCAAGTCGGGAGGGAAGGTCGTCCTGATGGCGGCGAGAAGCCTGATGCCGGCGCCGGTCGGAGTCCTTCTTCTGGGCGCCGCTTGCGCCGTGGTTCTTTCGACGGGCATGAACTATCTCCTCTCGCCCTCAACGACCGTTATGCGCGATATCTACCAGCGATTCCTGAAGAAGGACGCCGATCAGAAGAGCCTGGTCGCCCTCCAGAAATTGTTGGTGGTAGTCATCGGCGTGCTGGCCTTCCTATTGGCCACGCAGCTAAAGAGTATCCTTGAGATGAGCTTTTTCGCCTATACGATCTACGGCGTCTCGATCACTCCGGCGCTCCTTGCCGCTTTGGCCTGGAAGCGGGCGACCAAGGCGGGCGGCCTGGCCTCGATCATCGCCGGCACGACCGTTTGCCTCTTCCTGTTCATCATGACCAGGGTGCTTCCGGCCGCGAAGGTCCCGGACGGAGATCCCTGGGGCATTCCCATGATTTACCCTTCTCTCATCGCTTCGCTGGGCGCGCTGATCATTGTCAGCCTCCTGACCAAGAAGCCGACAGCGGAGGAACTGGAAAAATTCTTCCCCCCCGAAAAAGCATGAAAACGGGGATTGTCAAGGACTGGCGGTATACCGAGCATAGGATGGGGGATTACCATCCCGAAAGCCCCCGGCGGATCCAGGTAATCTACGAAATGCTGGAGGAGGAGGAGATTTTTTCTTTCTTTTCCATTATCGCGCCGCGGCCGGCTAAACACGAAGAGGTCTCTCTGATCCATACCCGGGAATATATCGAGCAGATCAAAGAGACCGCGGGACGCGACCGGGTTTATCTTGATCCCGATACTTCGACCTCGCCCCGTTCCTATGAGGTCGCCTTGCTGGCTGCCGGGGGCCTCCTGGAAGCGGCCGACCGGATCATGGAGGGAACGCTACAAAACGCGTTCGCCCTGGTCAGGCCGCCCGGGCATCACGCTGAGGCCTCGCAGGCCAGGGGCTTCTGCATTTTCAATAACATCGCCATCGCCGCCCAGTACCTGATTGAGAAATGGAGCCTCCAGCGCGTCCTCATCGTGGACTGGGATATTCATCACGGCAACGGAACCCAAAATTCTTTCTTTTCACGGGACGATGTTCTGTACTTCTCAACTCACCAGTTCCCCCATTATCCGGGAACCGGACATTGGAGCGAAGTGGGAGCCGGCCGGGGGGAAGGTTTCACCGTGAACGTCCCCTTGGCGGGGGGGAAAACTGATGATGATTTCCTGGCCATCTACCGGGAATTGCTCCGCCCCATCGCCGAGTCCTTCAAGCCCGAGTTCATCCTCGTCTCGGCCGGGTTCGATACCTTCGCCGGCGATCCCCTAGGCGGCATGGAAGTCAGTATCGGGGGATTCGGAGCCCTAACCGTTCGCCCTGGCCCCTGACGACCGAGGGCGGCGG
>CAYOZW010000360.1:0-2995 GCA_964408495.1 uncultured Eubacteriales bacterium | reverse complement strand
TTTATTTCTCTTGCGTCGGCTGGCCGCTCCCTGATCATCAGCGAGTTCTTCATCCCTCCGTCATCACCTCTTTGAGCTCGCCCATTTAGTGGAGAGATCCCGATTCAGAGAGGTTCCAAGATAGGCTTGGAGTGTTAAGAATTGATGAAGATATAGTCAAAAATGGATGAATTTTTGGTATACTGGGGCCGGAAGGAGATGCCTCATGAGCTTCGTTTTTAACGCCGACGAGATATTCGAGATGGCCCTGAAGATTGAAAAGAACGGGGAGAAATTCTACCGGGATTCAGCCGCTGGTATCGGGGACCCCGAGGCTATCCAGCTCCTGCTCAAGCTGGCCGACATGGAGGTGGATCACCATAGAATTTTCAACGGAATGAAAACGGCCCTTTCCCCGGCCGACAAAAAGGCCATGACCTTTGACCCGAACAATGAGGCCGGACTCTACCTCGCCTCTCTGGCCAACACCAAAGTCTTCTTCGAGAAAGACATCGATACGTCGGGTCTCGAAGCGATTTTAAAGGACGCGCTGGCCGCAGAGAAGGACTCGATCGCCTTTTATCTGGGAATGAAAGACCTGGTACCGGCCGGCAGCAATCGAGAAAAAATCGAGGAGATCGTCCGCGAAGAGATGCAGCACATCCGGATCCTTGGCGAACGCCTGGCCGCTCTGAAAAAATGATCAGACAAGCTTTCGCGCTTCCATATAGAAGCGCTTGTCCTTAGCTTCGCCCATGGAGAAGGTCTTCCGGGGCAAGGCCCCGTCGAGGATCACGGTCTTGAAAAGCTCGCTCTTATCCATGGCCGGAAGATAGAATCCCGCGCATCCGGGCCGGCTCCCCAGCCGGAGGACGGATTCCGTGCCGTGGATATAATCGATCTCGCGGGCACCGCCCTCCCGGACGAAAATATCCAAGAAATTTTGAAGAGTCCCCACCGGCAGGTTGGAGTCGGGATCTAGAACCTCTAACGCGCCAAACCCCGAAGAAGTGACCAGTCCGATCCGGTGCGGGCTCCCCTCCTGCCTATCGACTAAATCCATGATCTCAGCAGCGCTCTGACATTCAAAATACCGGAATCTTCCCCGGTAGAGCTTTTCCATGTCGCCGATCAGGTTCTTTTCGGGAGCGATATCGACGAGCAGCCGATGTATGGGTTCGAAGACGAGGGCGGGATCGTGGAGGTTGACCAGTTCGACCAGGGCATGCCGGAGGGGCGAATTCATAACCGACCTCTTGTCGCCCGATTTTTCTTTGGTTTTCTCCCAAATCGTCTTGGCGGTGGCCAGCGAGTGATTCCCGTCACCCATGGCAAAAAGCAGGACCGGAGTCCCCGGATTCAGACCGTACTTGGAGGAAAAAGCCACGGGGTCCGCGAGCGCTCCGAGACTCTCGATAATCCTCTTTTCCAAGTCTCGGTTATCCACCAAGTAGCCGGTGACACGTCCCGCTCCCATCATCAACTCGAAATCGTAGAGTTTTTTAAGGGAGGCTCTCCCGGCCGTGACCGGACCGATGACCGTATTTCCCGGGTCATCGACCAGGACCATGATGTGAGGAACCTCGAGAGGGGCTCCCTCCCGGATCCTGACCCGCGGCGGAATCCTCGAGAGGATCGTTCCCTCGGTGGCCCGGATAAGGCTCGTCGAACCTTTCTGGTAATCGTAGCGTTCGAGGTCGAGGGCGGCGACCAGGCCTCTCCGGATGCCCGGGCCGGTCCAGCGCTCCACATAGACGAAGCCTTCGGAGGCCGTGAAAATCCCGCTTTCGAGATAGCGCTTCATCTCTTCCCGAATGCTTTCAATCCGGACAGTGCCTTCCGGTTCGCCGAGATAGACCTCCGGATAGATCAAGTGCAGGGTCGAGGGGGCATCACCTGCGAAGTCTTCGACGGCCCGCCAATAGTGAGGCTCCGAGGTGTACTGATCACAGGCGATGACCGCCCATTTCGACAGATCCGTCCCCGGCCCCGGGAGCAGGATATCGGGGACACTGATGGCCAGAGAGTTATAATTCCTCATGGATAGATCCTTTGGATGGCCGGAAATTCGATGACTCAGAATCCCCGCCGGCGCTTTCTGGCCTTCCGGGAACCCAAGATTCCGCCCTGGAGGAAGAGTCCGGCTCCCAAAACAAACCCGAAATTGTACCAGGATCCATTGTTATGGACCTCGTAGATACGAACATCTTTGGTAAAAACGGAAATGATGAAAGTGATCGGCGAGATCAGCCCGTGCCATAAACCCCTCCAGAATCCGGCCACCCGGCCCTCCTCGTCAGCCGTCTTCTCAGCGGTGTTCGGGCCCGGAGCACAACTCGAAAGGATCATGAATAAAATGAGTATACATCCCAACCAGGCAATGCTTTTCATGGGACCTCCTTATTCTTGCTCCAAGCGATAGCCTTTCTGCAGTTCCCGGCCGGCCGCGCTTGTCTTTCAAAAGGGGCGGCTTCTCCCGATGCACGCGGGAACCCGCTCAGCCGATCACTCGGCCGAGCGTCCAGAGCACCACCAGGACAACCAGCGAGCCCGCAAAGGCCCAATCGCGCTGACGCTCCACGGCCGTTTCCGACCTCAACCCGAGTTCGTATCCGAGAGGCACCATAAAGGCGCCGCTGACAGCCGCTAAGCTCCCCCCGATGAGGACATGCCTTATGACCATGGGGAGGCCGCCCTGCACCCAGGGAGTGTACTGGGCGATATAGGTGATGGTGACGGCGAAGAGGGCGTAGCCCCCATAGGCCGTTACGATACCGGTCAGGGCCGCCGGCAGTCTCCGTCTCTGCCCCTTTTTCATCCAGGCTGTAGCCCCCAGGTCGAAGACCAGGCCGATGCAAACGATCCCCAGGAGATGACACCAGAAGGGCGCTGCATTGACCAGCTTGAAGAGGGCGGCCAGCGCCCCGATAAGAGTCGAAGAACCGGGACAATTGACCAGGCCGCGGGCGAAAGCGAGCATGAAGAGGGCGAAAACCGTAAGCCAGATGGATGCGCG
>CAYOZW010000359.1:0-2998 GCA_964408495.1 uncultured Eubacteriales bacterium | reverse complement strand
TTCACCTGACCGCCCTGGAATTCAACCTGCTCCGGTTTTTGATTGCCCGCCGGGGCCAGGTCGTGACGAGGGACCAGATTCTCGACGAGGCCTGGGGGGAGGCCGTCGTCGCCTATCGGACGATTGACCCGCACATCGCCCACCTGAGGAAGAAGATCGAGGACGACCCAGGCCATCCGGCTCATATCCTCGGCGTCAGGGGTGTCGGATACAGATTCGAGGAATAAAGGCACGGCCATGAAAGCTCACTGGAATCGCAACGCAACCTTAACCACGGCGCTCAAGACATGGCTTATCTTATCCCTGTGACATCACCACAGGGAGGTCAGGAAATGAAAAGACGAAAAGTTTTCGTAGGGCTCGCGGTGTTAGCGGTGGCATTTCTGGTCGGCGTGTTGGCCGCCGGCAATGCATCACCCGCTCTCTTCCAGCAGTCGGCCGAAGAGCTCTATCAAAATGCTCTATTGAAGAAAGAAGCGGAGGGAGACCTGAACGGAGCCATCAAACTCTTTCAGGACATTATCGTGAAGTTCCCGGACAAACGGGACGTCGCGGCCAAGGCCCAACTGCAGATTGGGTTGTGCTACGAAAAACTGGGCACTCGAGAGGCCGAAAAGGCCTTCCAAAAAGTAATCGACAACTACCCGGAGCAGTCGGAAGCGGTCAAGGAAGCCAAAGAAAAACTCTCCCTTCTTCTTAAAGCCCAGGCTCTTGTTAAAACGGGAGATTCTGAATTCAAACTCCGCCAGTTCTGGACCGGGCCCCTAGTGGATATCTGTGGAGCTGTCTCTCCCGACGGCCGGTACCTGTCCTTCGTGGATTGGCTGACGGGTGACCTGGCGATCAGAGACCTGGCCTCAGGGAAAAACCGGCGCTTGACAAATAAGGGCTCGTGGCAACAATCCGAGGAATTCGCGTTATTCTCGAAATGGTCTCCAGACAGCCGGCGGATCGTCTATCAATGGTACAACAAGGACGAGACATTTGAATTGCGCGTCATCGACATAAAGGATCCGACTCCTCATCTTCTCTATCAGGCCCCAGGCAAAGGTGACTATATCCAACCGTTTGATTGGTCTCCTGACGGAACGTCCGTTTTGGCAGGTTTCTATAGCGGGACGGATCAAGCAGACGAAATGGAAGGAGGGCTGGGCTTAATCTCAGTTGAGGAAGGTTCGGTGAGGATTCTCAAAACTCAAATCGGAGGTCATTCAGGGATTCCCAGAGAATGGGGATTCGTGTTCTCGCCAGACGGGAAATATATCGCCTACGACATTTCGCAGGAAGACAAGACCTATGAAAAACGGGATATTTTCTTGCTCTCCTCTGACGGAAGCACAGAAACTCCTATGATCGAGCATCCTGCCAACGATACGGTCAGCGGTAGGACTCCCGGCGGGGAGGGTCTATTATTCTTGAGCGGCCGGACAGGAACGGAGGACATATGGTTCATTCGCGTCGCCGGCGGTAAGGCTCAGGGAAATCCGCTGTTGATCAAGACTGGCGTCGGTTGGATCATTCCGATGGGTATCACTTCCCAGGGGACCTTGTACTATGGGATTCAAGGGGGAGCCACAGATGTGTACGAGGTTGCGATTGATCCCGGATCAGGAAAAATCCTGAGCCAATACAAAAAGGCGGTTTTGGTTCAAGAGGGGCATAATGCCTACCCGGATTATTCTCCTGACGGGAAGCTGCTCGCTTACATCTTCGACCCGAGCCCGCCAATCCTTGATTACCGGCAGACTCTGAGAATTCTCTCTCTGGAGGAAGGACAGATTCGCGAACTGAGGCCCGATTTGAGGAATTTCGGCTATCCCCAATGGGCGCCCGACGGCCGCTCCATATCCGTTGAGGGAACGGACAAGAATGATCGCAAGGGGATCTACCGTGTCGATTCTCAAACAGGCGATGTTGTACCGATTGTCACTATCGAAAAAGGGACGGAGATATACTCCCATCGGTGGTCCACGGACGGAAAGTTGATGTATTATTCCACCGGCGATCGGCCCGCAAAAACAGGTTCTATTTTCGTCCACGACTTTGAAACCGGACGCCACGAACGTCTTTCCGGATCGCCCTCTGATGCGAATTGGTTCGATATCTCGCCTGACGGGAAATGGCTGGTCCTTACAAACAGAAATATAAAAAGAATGATAAGAATCATGCCTACGTCGGGTGGAGATCCTCGAGAGATATACAGCTTCTCCGAGCCTGAACAGAACAGACCTATTTCCCCGGCCTGGAGTGCCGATGGACTCTCTATCTATTTCACCAGATTGCGATTTCCCGAAGGTTTGTGGGATCTCTATCGCGTCTCCGCAGATGGAGGAGAGCCGCAAGAAATCGAGCTGACGATGGCTAGAATCAGACACTTGAGCGCCCACCCCGACGGGCAGCACATGGCCTTTTCGTCCCAAGGGACGAATCCCCAGCAATCCCAAGTCTGGGCCATGGAGAACTTCCTACCGAAATCCGCCGGCAATAAATAGGCTCAGATCATCGCTTCCGGGTTTCCCGGATGAGGCCGACGATCTCATCGGCAGTAAGATCAAGGTCCACTCCCCTGACATCCAAGGGGAGCTCTTTTCTGGTTACGGGAAGGATCTCGAATACGGTTCCGTCCCTGCGGGTGATCAATACCCCTCCCTCAACCTTCGCCTTCTCGAGAACGGCGGCGAAATTCTGACGCGCTTCGGAAAAAGTGTATGATGTCATGGCTTCACCTTCATGGTTGATACTCCTGACTCCGCCGCCGCGGAAAGCAAGGCCCCATCCAAGGAAAGCAATGGGGATTTGAGTCGGAGTGCACAGGCGATAAAGTAGGCATCATAGGCATAGAGGTTCGCCTTCACGCAAAGGCTCAAAGCTTCCTTGAGGCTGACTTCGAAAAATCTAATGGCTATGTCGGCATAGGCGGCCAGCGCTCGATAGGTCTGATCGAGAGTGATCCTCTTTTTTTTCAACATAGCGGAGAACGCATTCCCGACTTCCCAAT
>CAYOZW010000358.1:1293-3005 GCA_964408495.1 uncultured Eubacteriales bacterium | reverse complement strand
GGACACTTCCAGGGGGGAGTCAAGCTCCCCCCTCGGCGCTTCGCTCCGCTCCTCTGACCCCCTGAGGGGAACGACGCCGTCCCCCTCAAACTCCCCCGCGGTGGTGCGTCTTTGGGGATCATCATTAAGCCAAGTTATTTGTCAGACGCACCACTAGGGGCCTTGACCAGCTCCCGGATCCTGTCGAGGTCCAAATCCCCCTTGGCCCCCCAACCGCGCATGCCGGAAGGAATTTCGGGACGAAAGCGCGTATAGAGGGAAAAGGCCTCTGGCGCCAACTCCTCGGGTTCGAAGGACCGAGCCAGCTCCTCCATGGCTCCGCGCACAGACTGAAGAGCGTCCCCGAACTTGCCCTGGAGATACCGCTCGACCTTGGCGGGCTCGATGGGACGGTCCCCCTCGACAGCCCTGACGCCGCCTTCCGTCGCGATCGCCGGGATAGACCGTCCAAGCAGCTCCACCCAGAAAGTCTCGCCGGGCCGCTTCTTCTTTGGAGGAACACCTTCGAAGGATTCGGGGGGCTTGTAGATGCCGAGACGGCGCCCTTTCGAGTGGGCGTTCAGTCCGGCCAGCGCTTTGCCAAGAGACAGGGCGGCTTCGCGGTCATACCCAAGTTGCTCGGCGACAACGCCCGCCCAGAGAGTGAGGACTGGGGCTCTGTTAACGGAAATGACTTCACGCGCCATGGACATCATCCCAAGGACGACTATTCTATCAGATTTTGACGCCGGTGTTGATTTTAATCTGAAGGGAATTCCGGCAATTAGGCCGAGATCTGATTTTTTCCCCTGACCTTGGCCCCGTAAAGCTTCTGGTCCGCGGTATGGATGAGTTCGTCCACGTGGACGGCGTCTGCGGGATACCAGGCGACTCCCATGCTGACGGTCAATTGGGTGCCGCGGGCCGGAATCTTGGGAGAAAAACCATGCGTTCTGATCGCTTCGTCGATCCTCTGAGCCACCCGCATGGCGCCCTCGCCGTCCGAATAAGGGAGGATGACGGCGAACTCGTCGCCTCCATAGCGCGCCACCAGGTCGACCTCCCGGACGGATTTCCTGATGACCTGGGCAAGCTCCTGGAGAATGACATCGCCGATGGGATGCCCAAAGGTGTCATTGTACGTCTTGAAGTTGTCGATGTCTATCATGATCAGGGTGATAGGATACCTCCGCCGGAGAGACTTTTTGATCTCGAGGTCCAGGCACTTCTTGAAATAGCCGTGGTTGTAAAGGCCTGTCAGCCAATCGATGACGGCCGAGCTCATGGCTTTCTCATAATGGGAACGCAGGTTGTCCAGTTGTCTTTTCTTCTCCAGAAGTATCTTGACCCTGGCCTGAAGCTCTCGGCCGACGATCGGCTTGATTAGGAAATCATCGGTCTCCAGTTCGATCGACTTGACCTTGCTGTCCATATCATCCAGACAGGTGATGATGACAATGGGGATACCCCGGCCCTTTTCGGTGCTCCTGAGCTGCCGGCAGATTTCGAATCCGTTGGTATCGGGCAGGAGAATGTCCAGCAGGATCAGGTCGACGCTCCCCGATTGGGCGAGCTGGAGGGCTTCCTTCCCTTTGGCCACACGTTCAAAACGCAGGGGAAGGTCCTTTAAGAAATGCCTGACCAACTGGGCATCTCCCTCATTGTCTTCGACCAGCAGGACCAAGGGCAGTTCCTTTTGCTGTTCCGGACGGCCGTCATCCGAATCTCTGTCA
>CAYOZW010000358.1:0-1283 GCA_964408495.1 uncultured Eubacteriales bacterium | reverse complement strand
CAATGATGAAGGACCACTGGGAATGGTTCCGGATATCCAACTGATCCCGGTATTGCTTGAGAGTGATCAGTGAATTCACCCGGGCGACGAGCTCCTGGGGCCGGACCGGCTTCACCAGGTACTCTTCCGCTCCGGCTTCCTGGCCGGCCGATTTGTTCTCCGGGTCGTCCAGGGCCGTAACCATGATGATCGGGATGTTATGCGTCCGGGTGTCTTCCTTCAATATCTTGGCGGCTTCGAAACCGTTTAACTCCGGCATCATGATATCCATCAGGATCAAGTCGGGATGTTCGGAGAAGGCTTTGTCCAGGGCCTCTTTCCCGTTCGAGGCCTGGACGAGCTGGTAATGATCCTTGGAAAGCATCTGGCCGAGCGAGGCCACGGTCACGGGAGAATCATCCACGATGAGGACTTTTTTCTTGTAGGTTGTGCCGGCGCCTTGCTCTTCTTGTAGTTCCATCGGTCAAACTCCCTTTAGGTTCGGACTGCCGCCAAGCCCGGGCCGATTTGACTCACATCGTCCATCGGTCCCGGATCAAGCCGTCCAAAAGACTAGGCCTGATCGTCTACTCAAACCGGACTCAGATTCCCATTTCTCGCTCAACCGGTCAATCATCCTTAGGGGGGAATCGGAAGGTGAATTTTGCCGCAGAAAATCATCCCCAGGGGTGAGAGAGACCGTTTATAATATCAAAAGATGCCGGCGGGGATGCCCTGCCCTTCACACCGGGTCTTCACCTGATTGAACATATCTAGCGGGACGGGAACAAGTCCGGGGGCCGGAAACGGCCTGTCGAGCGCCTAGCTTTCAGTAGATCCAATTCTTTTTTTTATCTGGCGAATTGGCCAGGACATGTTCGGCCATGGCTCGGAGCATTTCATCACCCTGGAAGGGAGTCCAACCGTGCCTCCCCCGGTCCCCGTAGCGGAACTCCCCCCCATAGGGAGGATCGGTCATCTTTTCTAGGGAGTCCTGAAGCAGGTAGCAGGCCTCGTTGAGATAGAAATTGTCCATCCGGCCGCAGTAGACGCGGATCTTGCCGGCCAGCTTTGTCCCCACGGCCGGCCAGTTCTTCTCCAGATAGCGGCGCAGGTCGTAGCGCTCCCCAGCCCAGGCGACGGCGTCCTTGTCGATGGCACCCGTAATCGGGTCCCAGAGAGGCCGGGGATAGCCGTCCTCGGCGACCTGGGCGAAGACCGCGTTCCAGATGGCCCACTGACCGCCGCTGCGGAAGCGGTCGCCAACCGCCTCTTCATAGGCGTTTTCCTGCTCCTGGGTGAAA
>CAYOZW010000357.1:0-3014 GCA_964408495.1 uncultured Eubacteriales bacterium | reverse complement strand
GATATTTCTGGACAATCTGCAGCGGCTGATCCCGCCAGACGATACCGTGGCTTGGACAGATCATGTCCAGGGGAAGATTCAACTTGCCGAATTCCTCGATCTTCTTTTCAACGAGCTGGCTGAAGGGCGTGAGGATATTGGCGTAGTATTTGATCGCCTCTTGAAACAGTTCGGCTTGATCGACCAGGTCGTTGAACAGGAGTTCGCTGGCGTAATGCTGCCCAAATGCATCGTTGCTGAAGAGGATGTTCTCTCCTGTCAGGTAGCTGAACATGCTGTCCGGCCAATGGAGCATCGGCGCCTCGAGGAAGATCAGCTCATTCCGGCCCAGGCTGAGCCGGTCGCCCGTTTTGACCGGGATGAAATTCCAATCTTCGTGATAATGACCTCTCAGTGATTTGACTCCATTAGCGGTGCAATAGACGGGCGTTTTGGGAATGCGCTTCATCAGCGCGCCCAGGGCGCCGCTATGATCGGTCTCGGCATGATTGGCAATGACATAGTCGATCTTTGCCAATCCGACTTCCTTTTCCAGATTTTCGATGAATGACGTGCCGAATGGCCCCCAAACGGTGTCTATCAGGACTGTCTTTTCATCCTTGATGAGATAGGAATTATAGGTCGAACCCCGATGAGTCGAATATTCCGAGCCATGGAAATTCCTGATTTCCCAGTCGACTTTACCAACCCAATAAACGTTCGCGCTCAATTTTTTTAGCATGATGGCCTCCGTCTACACTTATAAACTAAAATGATTACCCCGTCTTTGACTTAAGTCAAATATTCCCTGGTATTTGTTGAGGGTATCATATCCATAACGGAATTCACAGCCTCGAAGGGCCCTGGATCCCAAAAAAAATTTCATCGAAAGCCATAGTCCTGTATAATGCGGAATGATGGAGGAGGTCATGATGAGTCTCAGGACGCCGGCAATCCTCATCCTTTTCATCCTGATCTGTGGCTTTCTTCCGGCCAACCAGGAAACGCCGCCCCAGGAAAAGCCGCCTGCTCCCGCTCCAGACCCTCTTTACATCCGCCTGACCTTCTATCCTACAGCCAGCCTCTCCAGGTATGACTACAACAACGACGTCGACCTCTACGAAGTCCGCGCCTATGCGGAAATCCGCCTGAAATCCGAGGCCGGGGAGATCGTCCGCGACGCCCGGGTGACAGCCTTCTCCCAGACTCTTGACTTTCAGAAGGACCATTATGAAAAGAAGATCGTCGTCGACAAAGACAGACTCCCGGGCGGAGTGGAGGTTCTCATCGCCGTCGGCGAGCGGCCGGCCATCCAGCGAAAATTCCCCCTTCCTTTCTGGCTCGTCCTTATCGAGCCCAGGCCGGTCATCATCGAACCCGGCCTGGACCTCGCCGTCAAGTGGCGGTTCAGCTCTTTTTCCGCCCCGGCGGATGTCCGGGTTTACGACTTCAAGAAAGGAGACGCTGTCTTTGACCTCAACGACGTGGGGGAAGACGAAGTGATCGTCCCCGCGGAAAAACTCCCGGAATCGACGATCGTGAGAATCTATGTCATTTCCTCCTGGCTCTTCAAGCGCTTCCTAAGCGGCGACGAATTCGTCCGCGGTTCCGAGGTCAACATCATCCCCTGGAGTCAGGTTTTCATCAGGACAAATAACCGGCCCAGGGAATAGATTATGAAGAGAACGTACCTATTCTGTCTCATCGCCTCGGCGGCCCTGGCGGCCGCGCCGGCCCTCTCCCAGCCCCGGGAGGAGAAAATTCAGGTCGTCCCCCCCCAAGAAATGCGCAGCATCGCCCCCAATGTCTACCTCGACTGCGCCCGCCGGAACTGCGACTTCGATTTCATCAAGACCGAGATCACCTTCGTCAACTACGTCCGGGACCGGCAGAGTGCGGACGTCCACATCATCGTCACCCGGCAGACCACCGGAGGAGGCGGCGGCGATTACACCATTTCCTTCATTGGCTTGAAGCGGCACAAAAGCAAGGACGCTACGCTCCATTATTTTTCCAAACCGACCGACACGGAGGACCAAGTCCGCAAGGGCATGACCAATATCCTGAAACAGGGTCTCATTCCCTACGTCTATGACACCCCGCTTTCGGAATTCATCTCCGTCTCCTACTCCCAAAACCGAGTTTTCCGTCCGACGCCTGCCCAGGACAAGTGGAATTACTGGGTGTTCAGTGTCGGGCTGCGGGGATTTGGCGCCTTTGAAGAGCTTTCCAAGAGATACTCCTACCAGGTCAATCTCTCGGCCAACCGGACGACCGAAGCGCTGAAATTCCGGCTTTGGGCCGGCACCAATATCAACAATCGGAAATATGAGGTCAGCGACGAGGAGACGATCATCAGCAATTCCAGCCGGAAATATCTCTCGAGTTCACTGATCAAGAGCATCGACGGCCACTGGTCATGGGGCGCTACGGCCAGCCTCTACTCTTCGACCTACGATAACGCCGAGGTCTATGCCTCCTTCGGTCCGGCTGTCGAATACAACATCTTTCCCTACGACCAGGCGACCCGGCGCGAGCTCCGGATCCAGTACCGTATCGGTTTCAGCAGACGAGACTATTATGAAACCACAGTCTACGATAAAGATAGGGAAAGCCTGTTCAACCAGAACCTTCAGGTCATCCTGGAACTCAAGGAGCCCTGGGGCTCAGGGGGGATCGAGCTGTCCGGTTCCACCTTTCTCCACGACCTCAGCAAGAACAACCTCCGAGCCGAGGCGGGCATCTGGGTGAATCTATACAAGGGGCTGTCCTTCAACGTCGGCGGCGAATACTCCCGGGTCAGAGACCAGCTGTCCCTGCCGCTGCAGGACGTGTCAAAAGAAGAAATTCTGCTCGAGCTCAAAAGGCTGGCCACGACCTACAATTTCCGCATCGAGATGGGCTTCAACTACCGCTTCGGGTCGATCTACAGCAACGTCGTCAACCCCCGGTTCGGGAACATGTAGAAGGGAGGATAGGATGGCCAGGCCCATTGAGCGGCGGTTCCGCATTGCCGGCGCCATCTTCGGCCTCTG
>CAYOZW010000356.1:0-3091 GCA_964408495.1 uncultured Eubacteriales bacterium | reverse complement strand
TTTCAGCGGATAGCGCTTCCCCGCCTCCAAGCTGACTTCATCGTATGTCTTGGCGCTGTGGTGGCTCCCGTCGAACTGGACGAGGAGTTCGCCGTTCAAATAAATCCTGAACCCGTTGAACCCTTCCCCGCCGATGAGATAGGACCCCGAGATGGGCGGCACCAGAAATCCCGTCCAGCGCACCCCGAAATCATCGTCGGGCAACCTCGCGTCGGGAGACCCGTCGTACCAGTTGATATCGACGAGTCGGTCGTTTCGAGTGAAAACCGGCCGGCCCCGGAATTCCCGGTTGTCGAAATATTCGCCCTTCAGGCCGCGTTCGCCGCCGGCCGCGCCTGAAATAGACAGTGCCGTCGAGGGGATGACCTCGAGCTTTGGAAGGCTCTCCGCCCACTCGCAGCCCAGGGCATGGATGATCCTGGTGTTCGGGCCGACTTTTTCCCGGATCCCGCGAAGCGGAGTCACCGGGTCTGACGGAATACCGTTATAATTTCCCAGGAGCACCTCGACATCGTCCGCGTTCGGCCCGATGACGGCGACCGTTTTGAGGTCTTTGGAAAGCGGGAGAAGGCCTCCGTCGTTCTTCAGGAGGACGATCGATTTCCGGGCGGCCTCGAGGGCCAGACGGCGATGCGGCTCGCAGTTGATGACCGCGAACGGAATCTTGGTGAAAGGGACCATCTTCGACGGGTCGAACATCCCCAGCTTCATCCGGGCGGTGAAAAGCCGCCTGACCGAAGTGTCAATATCGGCCTCGCTCAGAAGCCCCGCCTCCACCGCCTTCCTCAACTCCCGGAAGACCACACCGCAGTTTAGGTCCGTGCCTGCCCTGACAGCCATGGCCCCGGCCTCGGGTGCGGCACCCACGACCTTGTGATATTGATAAAAATCCATGATGGCCCAGCAGTCGGAAACGACATAGCCGCGGAATCCCCACTGCCGCCTGAGGATGTCGGTAAGAAAAAAACTGCTCCCGCAGCAGGGATCGCCCCGGAAGCGGTTGTAGGCGCACATGACCGATTGGACATCGGCCTCGACGACGGTCTTGCGGAAGTGCGGCAGGTAGGTTTCTTGGAGGTCGCGGTCGCTCACCCGGGCGTCGAAAACATGGCGGTCGGGCTCCGGCCCGCTGTGGACGGCATAGTGCTTCGAGGTGGCGACCGTCTTGAGGTAGCGCGGATCGTCACCCTGGAGCCCCCTGATGAACCGGACGGCCATCTCGCCGGTGAGATAAGGGTCCTCGCCGTAGGTTTCCTGCCCGCGGCCCCAGCGCGGGTCGCGGAAGATGTTGATATTGGGCGACCAGAAGGTCAGCCCCTGGTAGATCAGACGTTTCCCCCGGCTGATGAACTCATGGTATTTGGCCCTGGCCTCGTCGGAAATGGCATTGGCCGAGCGGAACATCAGGTCCCGGTCCCAGGTGGCGGCCAGGCCGATGGCCTGCGGGAAGACCGTAGCCAGACCGGCCCGGGCGACTCCATGAAGGCATTCGTTCCACCAGTTGTATTCGGGAATCCCGAGTCTTTCGATGGCCGGTGCGTCATAGCGCATCTGGGAGATTTTTTCCTCCAGGGTCATCCGGGAGACGAGATCGGATACGCGCTCTTTGATGGAAAGATCCGGATCCCAATAAGGCAGGCGGGCAGCTCGCTGGGTCTCCCCTTTTGCCGAGGCTCCGAGAACAACGGCCGTCACGCCGGCGGCGCTGAATATAATGATCGAAGCGGCGAAAATCCCTTTTTTCATCGCCATATTCTCCCTCCAAGGCCCTATCGCCGTCATCATCATACGGCACCCAGGAAATGTCAATAATCCAGCAGACCCCCTCCTCCCGACCTCCTCCCACCAGGGGAGGAGGAGTTATTTACCGTCCGCCTGTTTCTTCTCATAAAGGGAGGAGGAAAATGCGAAGTCTACAGGCCGGAGACTTCGGCCACAGTTGTGCGAGAGGGGGAAAATTATGGGTCTTCCTACGGGCCGGTCGGTGCTTGCCATTCCGCCGCAAGGGGCATATAATCTGGCCAGGGGAAGACAAAGACTCATAGAGTGAGGATACCCATGGCCAAGACTCCCGGCGGTTCCAAAAAAATCGTGGTCGTCGGGAGCTCCAACACCGACATGGTGATCAAAACACCTCGGCAGCCGAAGCCGGGGGAAACCATTATCGGGGGAGAGTTTTTTATGGCCGCCGGAGGGAAAGGAGCCAACCAGGCCGTGGCCGCCGCCCGGGCCGGAGGCGATGTCCATTTCATCGCCCGTATCGGGGGAGACATTTTCGGCCAGCAGTCTCTGGAGGGCTTCGTCCGCGACGGCATCCATGTCGAGAACATCGTCCAGGACAAGAGCGCATCCTCAGGAGTTGCGCTGATCATCGTTGCTGCTGATGGAGAGAACAGCATCGCCGTGGCTTCGGGCGCCAACGCCCGGCTGGGAATCGAGGACATTCTCCTGGCCAAGGAGGTCATCACCTCTTCGAGCGTTGTCCTGATGCAGCTCGAGTCGCCCCTGGAGACAGTCATCGAGGCAGCCGAGGTTGCATCGGCGGCCGGAGTCCCGGTCATCCTCAACCCCGCCCCGGCCCAGGTGCTGGGCGATGACCTCCTCAAGCGGCTGAGCTATCTCACACCCAACAAGACTGAGGCCGAGATCATGACGGGGGTCACTCTTATTGCCAAGGCGGACCTGGCCAGAGCCGCCGACATCCTTCTCGAAAAAGGGATGAAGGGAGTCCTGATCACCCTGGGGCCGAAGGGAGTTTTTGTCGCCACCCGTGAGAAAAAGGAGGTCGTTCCTGCGTTCAATGTCACTCCGGTGGACACGACCGCGGCCGGGGACGCCTTCAACGGGGCCCTGGCAATCGCGTTGGCGGAGGGCAGATCCCTTTTCGATGCCGCCCGGTTCGGCAACGCGGCCGCCGCCATCGCCACGACGAAGCTTGGCGCCCAGCCCTCCCTACCGCTCAGAGAAGATATCGAACGACTGCTAGCCTCCTGAGGTGTCCCCTTTTGGAGAGTCCCCGATGAAGCGAGACGAAGTTATCAAAGCCAGAAAAAGGGCGTCCAAGCTCCTCGAAAAAGCGCGTATCGCGATC
>CAYOZW010000355.1:0-3098 GCA_964408495.1 uncultured Eubacteriales bacterium | reverse complement strand
CGTTTTCTCCCAGCGCGGAAAACGGGCTCGATTCGTCGTTCGCTCTTCTCTCCCTGCGGTCGAGAAACCATGCCCCCTCACTCCTCATACGGGTTTCTTGTGCCACTACCCCTCGCCTTGCCGACTAAAGGACTGCCCGCTCTCCTCCGGATGGCCTACTCGCCTATACCCCTCGCCATGGTTACAGCAGGTGGGTTCGTCCGCCCGTTCGGATTAGGCTTTAAGATGGTCCTTCGGTATTGTTTCACCCGGAGAGATAGTCTATAATCACCCAATACTTAACGCGGAGACGGAGATGCCCGACCGACCGGATTTCAAGAGCACGCTCAACCTCCCCCAGACGTCCTTCTCGATGAAGGCCAAGCTGGCCCAGAAAGAGCCGGCCATGCTGGAGCGCTGGGCGGCCATGGATCTCTATGGCCGCATCCTCAAAAAAAGGGAGAAATCTCCCCCGTTTGTCCTCCATGACGGCCCCCCCTATGCCAACGGCCGGATCCATCTGGGCACCTCGCTGAACAAAATCCTGAAGGATTTCATCGTCAAGACCAAGACCATGCAGGGTTTTCTCGCTCCTTACCTTCCGGGTTGGGACTGCCACGGTCTGCCCATCGAGATCAAGGTGGACCAGGAGCTGGGCTCGAAAAAACAAGAAATGTCGGTCATCGACATCCGGGAAGAGTGCCGGAAGTACGCCTTGAGGTTCATCGACATCCAGCGGAAGGAGTTCGTCCGCTTGGGGGTCTTCGGCGAGTGGTCGGCGCCCTACCTGACCATGAATCCTGAATACGAAGCAGACGTTCTCCGGCACCTGGCCGCGTTTTTCGCCTCCGGCAATGTTTTCAAAGGGCTGCGTCCCGTCCATTGGTGCCCGCACTGCCAGACGGCCCTGGCCGAGGCCGAGATCGAATACAAGGACCGCGCCTCACCATCGATCTACGTCAAGTTTCCGCTGCTCAGCGACCTTTCGGCTAAGTTCCCGGCGCTCGCCGGAAAACGCGTCTCTGTCCTCATCTGGACGACAACCCCCTGGACGCTCCCGGCGAACCTGGCCATCGCCTTCCATCCCGAATACGAATATGTCGCTTTCGAAAGCCGGGCGGAAGTCTATATCGTGGCCAAAAGGCTGCTCCCCCTCGTTTCCGAAGAACTGGGACTCGCCGAGCCGAAAATCCTGGCGACTTTTCCGGGCAAAGAGATGGACAGGCTGAAAGCGCGTCATCCCTGGATCGACCGCGAATCGTTGCTTGTCCTCGCCGACTACGTGACCCTCGAGGACGGGACCGGCTGTGTCCACACCGCGCCCGGCCACGGCCAAGAGGACTATCTCACCGGCCTCGCCTACGGCCTGGAGATCTACACTCCGGTCGACAGCGAGGGCAAGCTCATCCCCCAGGTCGAGAGGTATGGAGGCCAGAGCGTGTTTGCGGCCAACCCCCTGATAACCGCCGACATGGCCAGGGAAGGGAGCCTTCTCAAAGAGGGGAAGATCACCCACTCGTACCCCCACTGCTGGCGCTGCAAGAACCCGGTCATCTTCCGGGCCACCTCCCAGTGGTTCATCTCCATGGACAAGAGCGGCCTCCGTCAAAGGGCCCTCGACGAGATCAAGCGGGTGCGCTGGATCCCGCCCTGGGGGGAGGAGAGAATCTCCAACATGATGAGCGCCCGGCCCGACTGGTGCATCTCCCGCCAGCGAAATTGGGGAATCCCCATCCCGGCGTTCGAGTGCCGGGCTTGCGGGCATATCCTGGCCTCGGAGGAGATCACCCTCCGCGTGGCCGAAGTCTTCCGGCGGGAAGGATCCAACGCCTGGTACCTGAAGGGCGCGCGGGAACTCCTGCCTCCACGAGCGCTTTGTCCTCAATGCGGCGGCGATGAGTTCGAGAAAGAGAACAACATCCTCGATGTCTGGTTCGAGTCAGGGACGAGCCATGCCGTCCTTGGCAAGAGGCCTGACCTCCCCTGGCCCGCGGACGTCTACATCGAAGGCCACGACCAGTACCGGGGATGGTTCAACAGCTCCCTGATCATCGGCGTCGGCGCCAAGAACGGCTCGCCCTACAGGACTTGTATCACCCACGGGTTCGTCCTGGACGAGCAGGGGAGGGCGATGTCGAAATCGCTGGGTAATTTCATCGAGCCGGAAGAGATCATCTCCAAGGATGGCGCCGAAGTCCTGCGCCTTTGGGCGGCCATGCTCAACTACAAGGAGGACGCCCGGTTCGGGCCGGAGCTCCTGCTGCGGCTCGAGGATGCCTATCGCAAGATCCGGAATACCTGGCGGTTCATCCTGGGGAACGTTTCCGACTTCGCCCCCGACCGGGACCGGGTGGGCCAAGATACGCTCCTTCTTCTCGATCGCTGGGCCTTGGAGAAGACTGCCGAGGTCGGAAGACGCATCCTCAAAGCCTATGAAGATCACGAATACCACGTCGTCTTCCACTCTATCTATAATTTCTTCACGGTCGACCTCAGCGCCTTCTACCTGGATGTCCTCAAGGACAGGCTCTACTGTTCAGCCAAGGGATCTCCGCTCCGGAGGTCGGCCCAGACGGCGCTATTTGACATCCTCAGGTCTTCCTTGCTCCTGATGGCGCCGGTCCTCCCTTTCACCACGGAGGAAGCTTGGGAGAGCCTGCCGCCCTTTGCCGGGAAGGAGGACTCTATTCACCTCGAATCCTTCCCTGCCTTCGAGGGGCGCTGGCTGGACAAGGATGTCCGCGGGGAAATGGACCGGTTGATCATCCTCCGCGAAGCCGTCCTCAAGGAGCTCGAGAAAGCGCGGGAGGAGAAGCTCATCGGCAACTCCCTGGAGGCCCGGGTCCGCCTGACCGTCCCCCCTGGCGAGCAGGCACTCGTCCGGAAATACGAGCAGGACCTCTGCGCGCTCTTTATCGTCTCCGCAGTGATCGTCGAGCCCGGCGCTTCAGACGAGCTCGGCATCCGCATCTCCCGGGCGGAGGGAGACAAGTGCCGGCGATGTTGGAACTATTCTCCTGCCGTCGGCCAGAGCCCCGATTATCCGGAGCTCTGCTCGCGGTGCGAGGAAGTGGTCCGGGAGATGATAGATGAGGGCGCACTGAAGAAAGTGGTAACCG
>CAYOZW010000354.1:2099-3100 GCA_964408495.1 uncultured Eubacteriales bacterium | reverse complement strand
AGGACCACGGTTGAGTCCGGAGATGAGCAGGTCGGGGGCCCTCGGCAGGAGCCTCTTGAGCGCCAGGTAGATGCAGTCGGCCGGTGTTCCGTCCACGGCATAAACGTTTTTCCGGATCTTCTCCACCCGCAGGGGCCGGCGGAGCGTTACCGAAAGGGAAGTGGCGCTCTTCTCCCGGTCGGGCGCAACGATGAAGACATCGGCCAGGCTTCTGAGTCGACGGGACAGCGTCTGGATGCCTTCGGCGAAGAACCCGTCATCATTGGCCAGCAGGATCAGCGGCTTCATCCAGGTCCTCAGGAGCGGATCATGACCAGCATCATTTTGAAGGGTTGCATGGCCTTGAGGGCGTGGGGTTCGTTGGCCGGCATGATGATCATCTGGCCCGAGGTCAAGTGATGTTTCTTTCCGGATATAGTGACCTCGGTCTCTCCGTCGATCACATAAACCAGGGCATCGAAAGGCGCCGTGTGCTCACTGAGCCCCTGGCCTTCGTCAAAGGCAAAGACCGAGACTGTGCCCGTCTTCTGAGAGATGATCTCCCTGCTGACGACCGATCCGGCTTGATAATCCACCAGGTTTGCCAAAGACGGGGCCTGCGCCTTGAGTCCTGCGACCGTTTCTTGCTTCTTGATCGCACTCATGAGACTTCTCCTTGTTCCTGACGAGATGATGTTCCGGCCTCATTGTTGAGAGGTGAGAATGGTCGGGACGGGCGGATTTGAACCGCCGACCCCATGCACCCCAAGCATGTGCGCTACCAGGCTGCGCCACGTCCCGAATCAAGAAGCGACATTATAACAAAAATGGGGAGGATTTTTACAGTTTCCTCGACTTTTTCCCCAGCAGGCCGGCGATGTCTTGAAGTCCTTCCCGGACCTCGACCAGGGCTTTTTTCAGCCGGTCGGGGTGGAGAGGCTCGCTGGGCCGGCGCTCGAATTCCGCTTCGATCTTGCGTTTCGCTCCGGCCAGCGTGAGACCTTCCTGAACCAGAAGTTCTT
>CAYOZW010000354.1:0-2089 GCA_964408495.1 uncultured Eubacteriales bacterium | reverse complement strand
TGACGGAAGATCTTCTGGCCGCTCCCGGTCTGGCCGGCGTGAAGGAAGGAGAATTCTCTTTCCCACTTTTCGATGACCCGGCGCTCGAGCTGAGCGATCCGGCTGACTTCATCGATCCGGAAAAAAAGCTTGGCCTCGTCCTTTGCGCGCTTCATCTAGAGCCTTTCATCACCATAGCACGAGTCGATTAGGGGCGTCAAGAAGATGGGAAGGCCCAGGAAGTCGCCCTCAACCCCCGCACCACGGGGAACCAGTCCCGTCGGTTCCCCCCATCGGAACGATGGGTCCCCCCTCCGCTACGGGGGCCCTAGGGCAACTTCCTGGACCTAGAAAGAGCAGTTATATCTGTCTTTCGATTCTGATATAATCGATCTGCCCATGTCCAAAGAGCATAACGGGAGTTTGACTCCGCTGGCCGAGCGGATGAGACCCCATTCCTTCGACCGGTTTTACGGCCAGGAGCATCTCCTCGGGCCGGGCAAGATCCTCTCCGAGCTGATCGAGTCCGGCCGCCTGGTTTCGCTCATCTTCTGGGGCCCTCCCGGCTCGGGCAAGACCACATTGGGGACGATGATCGCCCGGCATTTCGACTTGCCCTGCCTGTTCTTTTCGGCGGTTCTCTCAGGGATCAAAGAGGTCAAGGGCGTCATGGCCGAGGCGGAGAGCCACAAAAAGATGTTTGGCAAGCCGAGCATTATCTTCATCGATGAAATCCACCGCTTCAACAAGGCCCAGCAGGGCGCTTTTCTTCCCTATGTTGAACGGGGCGACGTCATCCTCTTCGGGTCGACGACCGAGAACCCGTCGTTTGAAGTGATTGCGCCTCTGCTCTCCCGCACCAAGGTCCTGGTGCTCCAGCCACTCTCCGAGGATGCTCTCTCCCGGATTTTGAAGGAGGCCCTGGCGGATGAAGAGCAGGGGCTGGGTCAGAGGAAGCTGGCGATTGACGAGGCCGCCTGCCGGCTGATCATCGATTATGCCAACGGAGATGCCAGAAGGGCCCTCAATACCCTGGAGATCGCGGCCAGCCTAGCCCGCGGATCCCAGGTCGGACAGGAGGAGGTCCAGGAGACCCTCCAAAAGCGGATCCTGATCTACGACAAGAGCGGGGAGGAACACTACAACCTGATTTCGGCCCTGCACAAGAGCTTGCGCAACAGTGATGTGGATGCGTCCCTATATTGGCTGGCCAGGATGGTCTTTTCAGGCGAAGACGTGCTCTACATCGCCCGACGGTTGGTCCGGTTCGCCTCTGAGGATATCGGCCTTGCCGACCCCCAGGCGCTATACATAGCCCTTCGGGCCAAGGAAGCCTACGACTTTCTGGGCTCACCGGAAGGAGATCTGGCCCTGGCGGAGGCTGTGATCTACATGGCTTCGGCGCCCAAAAGCAACCGCGCCTATGCCGCTTATACGAAAGCGATGAAAGACGTTGAATCCAGCCCCCAGGAGCCTGTTCCCCTGCAGATCCGTAATCCCGTCACAGGGCTGATGAAAGACATCGGCTACGGCAAGGACTATGATTACGCCCATGATCATGCTTTTTCGACGACGGACATGGAGACATTTCCCGAGAGATTGAAGGGGCGCCGGTACTACATTCCCGGTGAATTGGGACTGGAGAAGGAGATCAAGAAGAGGATCGACTGGTGGCTCAAGATTAAGGAAAGAATCAGGGCAGAGAAAGCCGCTTCCGTTTCCGCCGCCGGTGAGTTTTCCCAGAAAAAAAAGCTCGGCAGCTGAGGGTCTACTCCGGTTCTTCTTTTTCTTTCAATAGGTAATAAATCTCCCAGCTGATGTCGTCGGCCAGGCAGCCCAGACAGGAAGTCTTGGTCGTGGCCAGCTCTCCGTCGGAGATCTTGTCTTTAAGGATCTTTTTCACTCTCTTTCGGATTTTGTAGAGAAGAATATAATTCACCATCGGACTGTCGGCAAAAATCATATCAACTTCAATCTGCCAAGTAAAGGAGGCTCGGGCCTGTTGGCTCCAAACCACGCCGCGTTTGTCCCGGCGAGCCAAAAGCGGCTCGGTTTCGGGCTCCACTCTCTCCTCCTTCGGAGTCGATCCTTGCCCGTTCCGCCCTCAAAC
>CAYOZW010000353.1:0-3119 GCA_964408495.1 uncultured Eubacteriales bacterium | reverse complement strand
ACAGAAATGGACCTACAGATACGTCGTCAATTTTAAGGTCCACCCCTGTTATCGCGCTTAACCGGGGAAGAGCCAGGCGCACTTTGGTGTGGGCCAATATATGAGAAACAAAAGCGAAAACGACCGATTCTCCGAGGAACTGTTCGAAGAGCTGACGACGGTTGGCCCCTGTCACCTTACGGATGCCAATCTCCCTGGCCCGGGTTGAGGATCTCGCGGTGACAATATTCATGTAATTAATAGCGGCGATAAGCAGGGTGAGGACGGCAATGGCGAGAAAGAGTTGGATATAGCGGATTTCGTTATTGGTCGAAAGCTCGCCCCGGACATTTGACCGGAGGTGGATGTCCTCGACGGGCTGGAGGAAGATCTGGAGTCCGGCTGCATAGCTTTCGGCTTGGTTTCTTTCGACCCAGGTCCCGATTTTTTTCTCAAGGGCTTCCTTTTGTCCCTTTTCGCCGAGCTCGACGTAGATCAGGAAGTTGCCGACGTCCCAGTTGTCGAACATGTAGCTGTTTTTTCTGTCTGCCTCCAAGGTCGCGATGGAAAGCAGGTAGTCGAACCGGAGGTGGGAATTTCGGGGGACGTCTTCGACGACGCCCGTTACCGTGACCTCGTCCACTCCTCTCCCCTCCCGGAAGGAAATTGTCCGGCCGAGGGGGTCTTCCTCACCGAAGAACTTTCGGGCTGTCTCGTTCGTAAGGACGATGGAGGCGGGCGCGGCCAGGGCAGAGCTCCTGTCGCCTCGGAGAAGGGGGAATGAGAAGAGTTGAAGGAAATCCCTGTCGACGAACAATCCCTTTTCCGTGAAGACCTTGTCCCCGGCCTTAAGAACGGCCTGGATATCCATCCTGGCGAATATTCTGGCCGCGCGTCGGACTTCGGGAAATTCCGCCTTGAGAGAGCCGGCGAGAAGGCTCGGGTTGTTGTTAACGAATTCCCCGGGTTTTTGGCCCGCCGGCACCTCTGCGCTGATCACCCTATAGATCCGCCCACTGTTTTCATGAAAACGGTCATAGCTCAGCTCGAACCTGACATATGCCAGGATCAAGATGAAACAGGCCAGCCCGATAGCCAGGCCAAGGAGGGTGATCAACGAAAAACCAGGATTCTTGGTGGCATTACGATAGGAGATGACGGCATAGTTTCTCAGCATGCTCAGGCTCCAATAGACCTTGTTGGCCACAAAACCGGGAAGGGAGCGCAGGATCTGCCTCCAATACCAGGCCACGGCGCGAAACCGGCCTTTTTCGGTGAGAATTTCGCTATAGATCTCGGCGAAATCACCCAGATGGGTGTGCTTCCCATTGTCGCAGTAAAGCCGCTTGAGGAGCCACTCCCCTCCTCGGGGCGGCTGAAGCCGATTTGAAGATTGCTGTTTCATGGGGTATCAGGCTCGGTCTCGAGCTCGAGGGCCTCGGACCAGAGGCCTTCCTGAATGGAGCGAAGCTCATGCAGCGCGCTCTTTCCCAAAGCCGTGAGCCTATAAATTCGTTTGCTGCGTCCTCCCCTCTCCTTGGTCGGCTCTGTCAGCCGGGACAACAGCAGTTTCTTCCTCTCCAGCCGGTCCAGCGGATCATAGATCGAGCCTAGGGACCACGTTTTTCCGGTAGCCTCCTTCAGCCGCCGCTGGATGGGCAGGCACGAAGCGTCGTCCTGGAGATTCCACACGACCAGGAGCACCAGCTCTTCAGAACGCGAGAGAAGTCTCATCTTTCCACTCCTCTTCTCCTTATCACTTCCGGATTATGAAACAAATCACTTCCCCATGTCAAGCATTATTTTCAGTTTCCGGAATAAATGGATGAGGCCGAAGCGCTCTTGACTCGCCCGGGCGATTCCTGCTACAGAGACATTTCTGAGAGAAAAAGAATGAAAGCGGTTCCCGAACGGCTGGCCTGCCTGGACGCCTCTCGCGGGTTCGATATCCTGGTCATGGTCTTTGTCAATTACATCGCCGGGATGTCCGGGATTCCCTTCTTCCTTCGGCACGCCACGGCCGAGATGGACGCGTTCACCCTGACCGATGTTGTCTTCCCCGGATTCCTGTTCATCGTCGGTGTCGCCATCCCCCTCTCCCTTGAAAAAAGAACGGCCCTCGGCGAATCGCTCCACTCAATCTTGAGACGCATCTTCTCGCGGACGGCCGGGCTGCTCTTCCTGGGCGTTCTTTTCGTCAACGAGAACCGCTTTTCGGCCCCGGCGACGGGCATATCCCGCGACCTCTGGTATTTTCTCGCCCTGATGGCGACGATCCTGCTGTGGATGAGCTACCCCGATACAGAAAATCGCTCAAGACGACGCTTTTATGCGGGCTTGAGGATCGCGGCCGCGGTCCTCGTCCTCGGTCTGGTTATCATCTTCCGCGGCCAGGACGCGGACGGCTCGATTTCCTGGCTGCGCCATTCCTGGTGGGGAATCCTGGGGATGATCGGCTGGACCTACCTGGCGGCAGGCCTGCTCTACCTTCTCGCCAAGGGAAACCGGACGGCGCTCCTGGGAGCTCTCGGGTTCATGGTCGCCCTCTCTATCGGCGCCCGCCATGGCGCCCTCGATTTCCTCAAGACGGTTAACGACTTCGTCCAGATCGGCCACGTCTTCGGGTCGCACACGGCCATCGTTACGGCGGGGATGCTCGTGGGAACGCTTTTCCGGCCGCAGGCGGCGGCGCTGACTCCGAGAAACCGGATCGGGTTCATGACCGTCTTCGGCGCCGGACTTCTCGCCTCGGGCTTCGTCCTCCGGCCGCTCCACGGCTTCAACAAGATTCGGGGCACAGAGTCCTATTGCCTGGCGACCGCGGGAATCTGCTGCCTGCTGTTCCTCGTTTTTTACTGGCTTATGGATGTGCGCCGGGTCAAGCGCTGGGCGCTGTTCCTGCGTCCGGTGGGCGCCAATCCCCTGCTGGCTTACATCCTGCCCAGCATCATCGGGCCGGTGTTCGGGTTCGCCTCTTCCCTTTTAAGAACCGATGTCTCGCGGATATTCTGGCCCTTCTGGGAGAGGGGCGGGTTGGCGGGAATCCTGAATGCCGCGGCCATGACGGGAATCGTCCTGCTTCTGACCTGGGCGCTCACCCGACAAAAAGTGATCCTCAAAATCTAACCCCCTCCTCCCTG
>CAYOZW010000352.1:0-3133 GCA_964408495.1 uncultured Eubacteriales bacterium | reverse complement strand
GTGCAATCGAACGGCGTATTCTCATACGTGTCCCGGAACCAGGCCATGATGTCCCGGACTGAAATTTTCCTTTCCGCTTTCACTGAAAAGGGCAGTTCTTCGGCTTTGGGGTCGAGATTCAGGGAGGGAGCTGCGAGACTCAGCACGCGCCATTCCCGATACGGCCGATAGTTGGTCCTTTGTTTGCTGTAGGCTTTATAGAACTTGAAAGGTTCGTTGCCCTTGGGGTCCCACCAGCCCATCTCCTCAGCCAACGAGTAGACGTTTTCCGAAGCCTGGTAATAATCGGGGTTTTTCAGGTCGATTTCTCCGATCCGCAGACAATTGGCCGAAACGCCGACATGATCATCGGGAATCCTCACGGCAGCCCACACGGCTCCGACATATTTTTTGGTGGCGCCGAGGATTTCAAAATGCCAGACCTCTTTCTTGTCCGCGATGGTCAGACATTCCCCGTAGTCGATATAACCGAAGGTCTTTGTCAGTTCGTCGGCGAGGCGGATGGCCTCTCGGGCTGTCGTGCAGCGCTCCAGCATCAGACGCTGGAGCTCCTCGATCCGGAACACACCCTGGGGATTCCTGAGCTTTGGACTCCCCACGACCGTGGTTTCTCCCATCCCGAGCTGGTGTTCGTTCATGGCGGGGTACGCCGTATTGAGGAAAGCATAACTTTCGGCGACCTCGGGAATCTCGCCGGTGAGCTTCAACCCCCGCTCGTCGTCTGGCATTCTTGTGCCCATGCGTCCGGAGAAAATCTTGTTCTTCGCGCCGGCGTCATTCTTCCGATGCGGGGAGATCTCCATCCAGGTTCTATAGAGGCCGTCGCAGGTGTGGGACGTGACCACGGAACCATCCGCGGTCGCCAGGCGGCCGACCATGATGCTTGTGCAGCCGCGCTGACCGAAAAACCCGAATTCGGTTTCTGTCCCTCGGCTCGAAGAGAGAATCAGACAAACCGCAAGGACCACAAAAAAATGCGGACGGCCAAGTCGGAAAAAAAGATAAGCGTTGAATCTCATAGTTGAACCTCCTCGTTAAAGAACAGGAAATAACTTCATTTTCTTCTTCGTTGGATGAGCGATCCTGTATCCGCCGATTTTGCCTCATCCCATTGTCTGGGATGATAAATCGCTGCTTGACGGGGTGTCAAGGAGAACTGATTTAGGCTAGTACCCAGCCATTGTCAAGTTCCAGCGTGGATAAAATATTCAAGCTGGGGAGCTATACTATTATGTTTGAGAAAGGTTATAAAATCGTATGCTAAACGCTGCCAGCCGCACATCAGAGTATTCCTTACGATTTCGGACTTCCTTGTGGCCCGAGTTTTTCCGTGTATTGATTTAAGGGGGGACTGATTTCTGCCGCTTGGACCGGAAGTTTGACACCGTTACCAAAAATCGATTGACATGAAAAAGCCAGGGCATATATCATACGGGACCTATTCGGAAGGTTTTCATGTTCGATGAGATCGTTTTGGTTCTGTTTATCGGCTCATTTGCTCTGCTCTGGCTTTCGACCTTGGGTTACGCTTTCATCCTCAGATGGCTGGTCCGGCGGAAACCCCGAACCGTTCTTGAAGACCCGGAATATCCGGATATCGCCGTGGTGATTCCCGCTCTGAATGAGGAAGAGCAGATCGTCCAGAAAATCGGCGACATGGAGCTCTGCGATTATCCTAAGGACCGGATGCAATGGGTCGTCGTGGATGGAGGGTCGACAGACAGAACTGTCGAGCTGGTCAGGGAGGAGATCTCTAAAGGCAGAAAAATCAATCTTGTCTGTCTGAATGACTCCAAAAGCAAAGTCGATCAGGTGAACCACATCCTGACAACCAGAGGAGAAGAGATTATCGTCTTCACCGATGTCGATTCACAGCTTTCCCCGTCTTGTATTCGGGAGCTGGTCCGCGTCATCAAGGCTGAACCCGAGACCGCCCTGGTCGGAGCTACGGTGATCCCGAGGAGCAAGCTCGCCGAGGAACGGATCCATTGGCATTTTTTGAACTGCATCTGGTGGCTGGAAGGAGAGGTCTTTGCGGCCGCCGGAATATCGGGCGTTTGTTACGCCATCAACAGGAAGAAATTCCGTACAATTTCCGAAGACGCTATTGCCGAAGATATCCATCTGGGACTCGATATCAGCGGCCGCGGCTGCCGGGTTCGAACCTGTCCCCGGGCCAGAGCCTATGAGTTGCGGGTTCCTCAGAGTTCCCGGGAGTTCGTCCGGTTCAGAAGAAGACGAGGAGCCAGCTACCTGAACGAACTCATTAATTTCCCGGCTCATCTGGATCCTCCCCCGAGATGGCGGCTGGCCAGGTTCATCCGTCTTTGGCAGTTCACCTGGCTTCCTTGGCTGGGTCTCCTCTCTGTGGCGGCCGCAGGCCTTCTGGCCTTCACTCGATTTTGGCCGTTTCTGTTTTTGTCATTAGGGTTGTTCTGTTTATCTGCAGTCCTTCATGTGTCCTCTTTGTCAAGTTCATACGATAACAAGCCGGGGGTCATCGGACTGTCTCTGGCCACGTTCCGCTTCTCGTTGCTCACCCTCATTGCGCTTTTATCGCTGAACAGGGCCCCGTCTCTTCTGGGTGCCGTCGGAGGGAAAGTAGAAAGGTATGATCAAAGCCCGGCAGCTTAAGCTCGGCCTGCGCGTTGTGAGGCACTCTCTCAACACGGTTCGTCCCTATGAGGTGGCGGCCCAGTTGTGGAATACGTGTGATCAACGGTGCATTTACTGTCGCTGTCCGGAAGTCGAAACCGAGCTCCTGACCACCGAACACTGGTGCCGAATCCTCCGGGAACTGCGGCGCCTGGGCACCCTCCGGATCAAGTTCCAGGGAGGGGAGCCGACGCTCAGACCCGACTTTCTGGAGATCTGCCGGGAAGCCCGCCGACTGGGCATGATCACGTCCGCCGTCACCAATGGCATGAAGACCTCTGCAAAGCCTGAACTCCTGGATCCCCTGATGGAAGTCGTCGTCAGTCTGGATTCTCTCCGCCCGGACGTCAATGATTTTATGCGCGGTCCCGGGGCCTTTGAAGCCGCGATCAAAACCATCGATCTCTCTTTGGAGAAAGGCATCAAGACCTATGTGAACATGGCCCTCTGTCAGAAAAACCTCGAGGATCTGGAAGCC